>CAZMGD010000021.1:8753-38669 GCA_964565705.1 uncultured Ilumatobacteraceae bacterium
CGCTGGTGGCCCACCCCGACGACGAGCGCTACCAGCCGCTGTTCGGCACGACGGTGCGCACGCCGCTGTACGCGGTCGAGGTGCCGATCGTCGCCCACCACCTCGCCCAACCCGACAAGGGCTCGGGCATCGCGATGATCTGCACGTTCGGCGACCTCACCGACGTCATCTGGTGGCGCGAGCTGCAGCTTCCGACGCGGGCGATCGTCGGACGCGACGGGCGCATCCTGCGCGACGCACCCGACGAGCTCGTCTCCGCGGACGCCCAGCAGGCGTATGCGGCGATCGCCGGGTTGACCCTCAAGCAGGCGCAGCGCACCGTCGTCGAGCAGCTCCAGGCATCCGGCGAGATGATCGGGGAAGCCACCGCGATCACGCACCCCGTGAAGTTCTACGAGCGCGGCGACCGCCCGCTGGAGATCGTCACCAGCCGCCAGTGGTACATCGGCAACGGAGGCCGCGACCTCGCCCTGCGCGCCGAACTGGTGGCCCGCGGCGGCGAGCTGGCGTGGCACCCAGAGCACATGCGCCACCGCTACACCAACTGGGTGGAGGGCCTGAACGGCGACTGGCTGATCAGCCGCCAGCGCTGGTTCGGCGTGCCGATCCCGGTCTGGTACTCCCTCGACGACGCCGGCGAGCCGAACTACGACAAGCCGATCGTGCCGAGCGATGACCGGCTGCCGGTCGACCCCTCCAGCGACGTGCCCGACGGCTACACCGCCGACCAGCGCGACCAGCCCGGCGGCTTCATGGGCGACCCGGACGTGATGGACACGTGGGCGACGTCGTCGCTGACGCCCCAGATCGGTGGGCGCTGGACGTCGCCCGACGAGCCCGGCCTGTTCGAGCGCGTGTTCCCGATGGATCTGCGGCCGCAGGGCCACGACATCATCCGCACCTGGCTGTTCTCCACGCTGGTGCGCAGCCACTTCGAGCACGGCTCCGTGCCCTGGCACAACGCCGCTTTGTCGGGGTGGATCCTCGACCCGGATCGCAAGAAGATGTCGAAGTCGAAGGGCAACGTCGTCACCCCGCTCGAACCGTTCGACAAGTTCGGGGCCGACGCGGTGCGCTACTGGGCGACGTCGGCGCGCCTCGGTGTCGACACCGCGTACAGCGAGGACCAGATGAAGGTCGGTCGCAAGCTGGCCATGAAGTTGCTCAACGTGTCCAAGTTCGTACTCGGTTTCTCGCAGTCCGGTGCGGAGCCCGTCGAGCACCTGCCGGTCGACGCGTCCATGCTGGCCCGCCTCGACGGCGTGGTCACCACGGCAACCACGGCGTTCCAGGGATACGACCACGCTCGGGCGCTCGAGGTCACCGAGTCGTTCTTCTGGTGGTTCTGCGACGACTACGTGGAACTGGTGAAGTCGCGCGCGTACGCCGGCAACGTCGCCGGAGCGTCCGCTGTCAGCGCGCTGCGCAGCGCCATCTCGGCGCTGCAGCGCCTGCTCGCCCCGTTCTTGCCGTTCGTCACCGACGAGGTCTGGAGCTGGTGGCAGCCGATCGAGTCGCCCGGCGGCAGCATCCATCGGGCGCCGTGGCCGACACCGGCGGGCGAGTCGGGCGATCCTGCACTGCTCGACCCGGTGTGCGAGGTGCTGGCCCAGGTTCGACGGGCCAAGACCGAAGCCAAGACGAACCAGCGCGCCGCTGTGTCGAAGTTGCTGATCGCTGCGCCGGCGACGAGCCACGCAGCGCTACGTGCCGCGGAGGCCGACCTGCGCGAGGCCGGCTCGATCGCCGAGGTCGTCCTCGTCGACGCCGACCAGCTCACCACCCAGGTCGCGCTCGCCCCCACCTGAGTTCTCGGTCGGTTTCTGGTCGCTGGAGCGACCAGAAACCGACCGAGAACCGAGGATCGCGTAGTGTTCATCGATGCGATCGAGGTTGGTGGCCGCACTGTTGACCGCGACGGCGTTGGCCGCCACGGGCGCTTCGGTGGCTCACGCCACGACGCCCGGCCCGACCGAGTCCACCGCAACGTCGGTCGTCGAGGCCAGCGTCCCCGAGTCGACCACCAGCACGTCGTCGCCGCTCCCGACCGTCGCGCCGACCGTGGCTGCGGCCGGCGACGATGACGGCGTCGACGGCACGGCTCCCCCGGCGGCGCCGATCAACCAGCCCGGCAGCGCAGATGCGGCGGCGGCGCGCACGGGCAACTCGATCCAGGTCGGCGACACGATGCCCCCGCCACCTCCCGAGGAGGTGCTCCCCGAGAACTCCGGCGTCGGACGCCGCGTCGTGTACTCCAACAGCGCGATGCGGGTGTGGGCCGTCGAGGAGGACGGGGCGGTCGTCAAGACGCATCGGGTGTCGGGGCTCACGGGCATCCCCTCGCCGGGCACGTACACGGTGTGGTCGCGCTCGCTCTACACCTACAGCGCGAACAACCCGAACATCCGCTGGATGTACATGGTGCGCTTCGCGTGGACGCCGCGGGGCGGGAACATCGGCTTCCACGAGATCCCCACCAGGTGCGACGGCAGCGGCTGCCACAAGATGCAGACAGAGGAACAGCTCGGCGAATCCCTGTCGGGCGGCTGCGTCCGGCAGAGCACACCGGACGCGATCTGGATGTGGGAGTGGGCGCAACTCGGCACCAAGGTCGTGGTGCTGCCCTGACGCGGGCCCGAACCGGCAGGTAGCGTCGGCGGACCATGGGTGATCCCCCCGCCACCCCACCGTCGCGCAAGCGCACGCGCGCCCACACCTGGCCGCAGCGCGCCGTCCTGGTCGTCAACAGCATCGTCGTCGTGACGTGCCTGATCGTCGCTGCGATGGTGTTCTGGCTCAACGGACGGGTCAGCGACCGCCAGGTCGTCGTGCTCGAGCCCTCGGCGACGACCGCGCCGACGACCACGACGGCTGCGACGGCTGCACCCGGCGACACGGTCTCGACGGCTGCGCCGGAGGACACCACGACGACGACGCTCGGCGACGTCTGGGCCGGCTCGTACCAGGGCGACACGACGGCCAAGAACTTCCTGATCACCGGACAGAGCTCCAACCCCTGCGTCGACGCCGACGACCCCACCGCGGGAGGGTTCGGCGCCGGCAACACCGAATCGCACCTGACCGACTCGATCATGGTGATGCGGATCTCCCCCGCCACGAACCAGGCGGCGGTCCTCTCGTTCCCCCGCGACCTGTGGGTGAAGATCCACGGGCGCAACGGCAGCGGCCGGATCAACTCGGCGTTCGACCCCACCGACCCCTCCCGCCTCGCCGGCACGATCACCGACAACTTCGAGATCCCGATCGACCACTACATCAACCTCGACCTGTGCATGTTCAAGACCCTCGTCGATGCGGTCGGCGGCGTGAACGTGCCGTTCCAGTACCAGGTGTGGGACCGCAACGTCGGCCTCGACGTCCCCGCGCCCGGGTGCGTGTCCCTGGACGGCAACCAGGCGCTCGCCTGGGTCCGCACGCGCAAGCTGCGCTACATCGACGAGAACGGCGAGGAGCGGCAGGATGCCAGCTCCGACTTCGGCCGGATCTCCCGCCAGCAGGACTTCCTGCGCCGGCTCGCCGCCAAGGCGATCTCCGAGGGCCTGACGAAGCCTGGCGCGGCGACGGCGTTCCTCGACACCTACCTCGGCTTCGTCACGACCGACACCGGGCTCACGGTGGGCAAGGTGCTCGACTTCGTCAGCGCGATGCGCAGCATCGACCCGGCATCCATCCGCACCTATCAGGTGGAGACCGTGTCCGAGCCCCACAACGGCCTGTCCACACTCGGCCTGAAGCAGGGCAGCGAGCTCAACGAGCAGGTGTTCCAGGTGTTCAGCGGCCAAGCTGACCTGGCGACGATCTCGACCGGTGCGCCCGACACGACGCCGGACACGTCCGCTGGAACGGTCGACACGACCACGACGGTTCCCTCCGCGCACGCCGCGCTGCCGGTCCTCGACCCGCAGGACAACCCCCAGGGCATCGTCCCTCCCGACGACCCCACCTGCACCCCGTAGTGCGACCCGGCGCCTCGTCCCCGTTCTGAACTCGGGAGTGTTTTGGCTGCCAGGGCAGCCAAAACACTCCCGAGTTCGCACGATCGCGGGATCAGGCCTGGTCGGCGAGAGCCTGAGGGATCTGGCTCGGGCCCTCGACGGTCACGCAACGGGCGCCCACTCGGGCGGCGAACGCCTCGGCCTCGTCGCTGTCACCTGCCGGAGCGACGATCAGCAAATCGTCCAACCCCGATGCAGCCACCGCCGCGTCGCCAGGCACGTTGGCCCGGCAGTCACTGAGCAGCACGGTGATCCGCCGACCGGCGCGGCTCGCGGCGAGCTGCTCTGCGGCACCTCGCAGCGCGGCGGCGACGTCGGTCGTGCCCGAACCCCGGAGGCGAAGCACCTCGGCGACGACCTCGTCGGCGTCGACCGACGCGGTGTGCGGTTTGACGAGCTGCACGTCGCCGGCGAACGCCAGCACGCTGTACTCGTGCGGTGCACGCAGCGCCACGGCCGCTGCCGCGATCGCGCTGGTGGCCAATGGCGCTCCGGACATCGAGCCGCTCCGGTCGACCACCAGGCACCACGCCGTGTCGGGACGAACCCAGCCGCGCACCCGCAGCGCGGTCGCATCGAGACCGGCACGGCGCGTCGTCAGAGCGTCGAGGCTGGCGTCGATGTCGAGGTCGCCGTGGTCGGGCTGATACGGCAGCGACCGCAGGGTCCCAACGCCGTGCCGCCGGGTGGGCGCCCGCCGAGCCAGGTCGAGGAACAGCGACTGGGCGATCGCCAACGCCTGGCGGGCCAGCGCCCGGTCGGTGGCGGCGGTCATCTCGGCGAGGAGCGAGAGCGTGGCGTCGGGATCGAGCGCCGCGGCCTGCTCGACCGCCTCGAGATCCACGGCACCCACCTCGGGGGAGATCTGCTCGAACCCACGGTGGCGTTCGAGCTCTTGCCGCGACACCGTCCGCTGACGCGCCCCAGCGCCGCCTGCCTTGGGCGCGCTGGGGGGCGTCAGCGCGCCGTTGCCGCCCCGCTCGGGGCTGTTCCTTTTCCCTCGTCGTCCTCGGTCGGCGCGGCGAACACCGCCGCCCAGAGCTCGCCGATGACGTCCTCGGTCGAGCGGCCGACACCCTCTCTGACACGGATCCGGCCGGACAAGGCGACGAGCGCGGCGTCCAAACCGACCGTCGTATCCGTCATCGGCAGGCCACGGATCCCGGCGAGCGACGCCGCGACCTTCGCCGTGTCGATGGCCCCGCGCACCGATGAGCCGTGGCGCAGGTCGGGATGCGAGCGGGTGCGCCGGACGACCTCGACCACCTTGCCCAGCCACGCCTCCGGCTGCGGCGCGCCGTGGCGAGCGACGATCGCCGTCTCGTCGCCGGCATCCTGGTAGCCGATCGCCACCCGGCACACCCGGTCGTAGACCGCGGAGGAGATCCGGGCGGTCCCGATCGCATCGAAGGGGTTCATCGCCGCCACCAGCCGGAAGCCGTCGGCCGCGGGGATGCGACCGAGGCGCGGCACGTGCAGTTCGCCCTCGCTCATCACGGTGATGAGCACGTTGAGGGTCTCCTCCGGTACGCGGTTGACCTCCTCGACGTAGAGCAGCGATCCGTCGCGCAGGGCCCGCACGAGCGCCCCGTCGACGAAGACGTCGGGGTCGTACCCCGTCGTGAGCACCTGGGCCGGATCGAAGTGACCGACCAGGCGCGCCGGGGTCAGCTCGGCGTTGCCCTCGACGAACTCGAACCCGACACCGACCTGTCCGGCCACGGCGCGCAGCAGCGTGCTCTTGCCCGTGCCCGGCGGGCCCTCCAACAGCACGTGGCGCCCCGCGTCGAGCGCGGCGAGCACGAGCTCGAGCTCCCGCCGCCTCCCGACGACGGAAGGAAAGGAGCCGTCACGAGCCAACGAGCCGCTCACGCGCCCGGCCGCCGCAGCCGACAGGAGCGAGCGCAGCGAGCCCCGCTCGGCGGGTTCAGGCGGCCACGCGGGCGGCGCCTCGGAGTCAGCACGAACGAGTGCCCCTGGCGCCACCCGCCAGCAACATCAGTCATAGACGATGACGCCGCGGATGTTCTTGCCGGCCATCATGTCCGCGTAGCCCTGGTTGATCTGCTCCAGCGGGTAGCGGTTGGTGATCAGCTCGTCGAGCTTCAAGGTGCCTTCGCGATACATCGAGAGCAGGGCGGGGATGTCGTACCGCGGGTTCAGGCTGCCGAAGATCGTGCCCTTCACCTCCTTGTTCCACATCGCCAGGTTGAACAGGTTGATGCTCGCCTCGTTCGACATCATCGGACTGATCGCGGTCACGACGACGGTGCCGCCCTTGCCGGCGAGGTTCATCGCCCCGGCCATCATCTCGCCGTGCAGCACGCCCGGGGTCATGATCACCCGGTCGGCCATCTCGCCCCACGTCAGCTCCTGCACCGGGCCCATCGCCTCCTCCATCGAGGCGTAGGTGTGGGTGGCGCCGAGCTCCATCGCCTTCTCCCGCTTGAACTCCACGGGGTCGATGGCGATGACCCGCTTGGCACCGGCCATCCTGGCGCCCTGCACCGCGTTGATGCCGATGCCGCCGATGCCGACGACGACGACCGTGTCGCCGGGCTGGGTCTCGGCGCGGCGGACCGCGGAACCCCATCCGGTGGCGACGCCACAGCTGACGAGCGCGACGCACTCCATCGGCAGATCGTCGTCGACCTTGATCAGCGACAGCTCGGACACGCACGAGTGCGAGCCGAACGTGCCGAGCTTGGCCATCAACGTGACCGGCTTGCCCGTGACGAAGTGCCGATCGGTGCCGTCGGTGATCATCCCCCCGACGAACGTGTTGGCGGTGTTGTTGCACAGCGCCTGCCTGCCGGTGAGGCAGTAGCGGCAGCGTCCGCAGCTCGGCACGAACGAGGCGGAGACGTGGTCGCCGGGCTTCAGGGTGGTGACACCGTCGCCGACCTCGAGCACGATGCCGGCGCCCTCGTGGCCGCCGATGATCGGGTAGAAGTCCTCGATCCCCATGAACTCCCACGCCTCGCGCGGGGGCACCATGTCGCCGGTCTTCATGTGGTCGTCGCTGTGGCACATGCCCGCGACCTTCCACTCGACGAGCACCTCGCCCGCCTTCGGGGGGTCGACCTGGAGGTCCTCGATGGACCAGTCCTGGCCCTGACCCCACAACACCGCAGCCTTTGCCTTCACCCTCGCTCCTTCGTTCACACCCGACGGGTGGCGGCGTCAGTCATACACCAGCACGCCGCGGATCGTCTCACCGTCGCGCATCGCCTGGTAGCCCTCGTTGATGCCTTCGAGCGGCCACGTGCGCGTGACCAGACCGTCGAGGTCGAGCTGCCCGTTGCGGTACAGGGAGAGCAACTTGGGGATGTCCGCGCGCGGGTTGCCCGATCCGAACAGCGAGCCGACGACCTGCTTCTCCATCAGGGTCAGATCGACCAGGCTGACGTTCGCGGTCGTCTCCGCAGCCGGGTGGATGTTGGTGACGACCACCCGTCCGCGCTTGGCCGTGATCGCCAGCGCCGACGCCAGCAGGCTGCCGTCGCCGACCCCCATCGTCATGATGACCTTGTTGGCCATCGTGCCCCACGTCAGATCGCGGATCAGCTCGGTCGCCTCCTCCAGCGAGCTCGCCGTGTGCGTGGCACCGAACTCCATCGCCTTCTCCCGCTTGAACTCCACGGGGTCGATGGCGACGATGTGCTTCGCGCCCGCCAGGCGCGCGCCCTGGATCGCGTTCGAGCCGATGCCGCCGCAGCCGACGACCGCGACCGTGTCGCCGGTGCCGACCTCGGCGGCATAGACGCTGGAGCCCCATCCGGTCACGACCCCGCAGCCGAGCAGGCACGCCCGGTCGAGCGGGTAGTCCTGGTCGATCTTGATGCAGCTCGCCTCGTTGACGACGGTGTGGTGGCCGAACGTGCCGAGCAAGCACATCGTGCGCAGGTCCGTGCCGGTGGACGAGTGGTGGCGGACGGTGCCGTCCATCTGGTAGCCGCCGAGGATGATCGCACCGAAGTCGCACAGGTTCTGGTGACCGGTGCTGCACGGAACGCATCGACCGCAGGACGGGATGAACCCGAACACGACGTGGTCGCCTGGCTGCAGCCAGCTGACGCCCTCGCCGACCTCCATGACGACGCCGGCGCCTTCGTGCCCGCCGATCACCGGCAGCTCGACCGGCAGGTCGCCGGTGACGATGTGCTCGTCGCTGTGACACAGGCCGGAGGCGGCGATCTTCACGAGCACCTCGCCCGCCTTCGGCGGATCGAGCTCGACGTCCTCCACGCTCCACGGCGCGTGCTGTTCCCACAAGATGGCGGCTTTGGTCTGCATGGATCCCCCCTGCGTCGATGCCAGTGAGGCGAATGTACCCCTGACCCCTACTCCAGCAGACTGTCGCGGAGCGCGTCGATCTGGTCCTGCGTCAGGCCGAGACCGTCGGTGAGGTAGGCGTCGAACGAGCCGTACTGCTCGTCCACCGCGTCGAACGCCGCCTGCAGATACTCGGGCCGAACGTCGAGGAGCGCGATGAGATTGGTCATGTCGACCTGGTCCTCGGGGATGCCCTGCACGCCGGCGACGATCGTGCGCACCTGGGCGATCGTCTTCTCGTTGCTGTCCGCGAGATACTCGTTGGAGAGCAGGTAATCCTCCATCACCGTCTCCTCCGGCACGCCGAGCGAGCGCAGCACGAGCGCGGACGCCCAGCCGGCGCGGTCCTTGCCGGCCGAGCAGTGGAAGTTCGTCGGCCGGTTGGCCGGATCGCTCACCCGCGTGAGCAGTTCGGACCATTGCTCGGGGAAGTTCAATGCGATCTTCGGCATGCCCTCCTCCAGCAGCGTGGGCGACAGCTGATCGAGATCCCCCGCGACGACTGCATCGGTGATCGCCTGGACGTCGACGGACTCGTCGTTGACCGACAGGCGGATCTGCTCGGCGGTGCCCACGGTCGGATCGGGCAGTGCTGCGACCTCGCTGTCGGAGCGCAGGTCGCACACCAGCTTGATGCCGATCGTGTCGAGCACGGCGAGGTCGGCGTCGGTGAGCTTGCCGAGCGCACCCGACCGGTACACCTGACCCCACTTGACGTGGCGGCCGTCCTCGGTCTCGTAGCCGCCGAGGTCGCGGAAGTTCGGTGCCTCCTCCAGGATCACGCGGCGCTCGGCGGTGGTGAGGCCCGAGTCACCGACAGCGACCCGGAAGAACGCCCGCCCACCCGGTGCCGGGTCGGCGATCGTCACCGATGTGGCCCCGGCGTCGATCGGCACCGGGGTGCTGATGTCGTTCGGGTCGGCGCCCCACGTCACCGTCGCTGGCTCGTTCGCCGACACCTCCCAGCTGACGGTCAGCTGCGAGCCGTCCTCGGATCGCGTCACATCGGCGGACTCCACGACGACGACCCCGAGCGTGACCGGCGGCGCGGTCGTCGGCGCGGTGGTCGGAGCGACCGTCGTGGTCGCTGCCGCCGCCGTCGTCGTCGGTGCAGCCGTGGTGGCGGCCGTCGTCGTCGCGACCGCCGCGGTCGTTGGCAGCGCGGTCGAGTCCGAGCTGCTGTCATCACCCCCGCACGCGGCGAGCGCGAGCGCTCCGGCGAGGATCAGTCCAGATGTGCGTCGCACGTGGTTTCCCCCTGTGTGTTCGATCAGTCGTAGACCAGCACGGTGCGGATCGCGGTGCCGTTGCGCATCGCCTCGTAGCCCTCGTTGACGCCTTCGAGCGGCAGCGTCTGGGTCACGAGGCCGTCGAGGTCGAGTTGACCGTTGCGCCACAGCGAGAGCAGCTTCGGGACGTCGGCGCGGGCGTTGCCGGAGCCGAAGCACGAGCCGACGAGCTGCTTCTCCATCAGCGTCAGGTCCATCAGGCTGATCGTGGCGCTCGACTCGGCGACCGGGTGCAGGTTGGTGACCACGACCCGACCGCGCTTCGCCGCCATGGCCATCGCGCCGGCGATCAACGTTCCCTGACCAACGCTCATCGTCATGATCACCTTGTCGGCCATCGTGCCCCAGGTGAGCTCGCGCAGCAGGTCGGTCGCTTCCTCGAACGACGACGCCGTGTGCGTGGCGCCGAACGTCATCGCCTTCTCCCGCTTGAACTCGATCGGGTCGACGGCGACGATGTGCTTGGCGCCGGCGATCCGAGCGCCCTGGATCGCGTTCGAGCCGATGCCGCCCGCACCGATCACGACGACGGTCTCACCGACTTGCACCTCGGCTTTGTGCACGGCCGAGCCCCAACCGGTCATCACGCCGCAGCCGAGCAGGCAGGCGCGATCGAGCGGGTAGTCCGGCTCGATCTTCACGCACGTGGCCTCGTTGACGACGGAGTGGTGGGCAAACGACCCGATCAGGCAACTCGTGCGGATGTCTTGTCCGCGGGCGTGGTGGCGCGAGGTACCGTCGGCCTGGAGGCCGCCGAGGATGCGGGCGCCGAGGTCGCACAGGTTCGAGTGGCCGGTGCTGCACGGCACGCATCGGCCGCAGGCCGGGATGCCGGCGAACACGACGTGGTCGCCGGGCTGCAGCCAGCTGACGCCCTCGCCGACCTCCAACACGACGCCCGCGCCTTCGTGGCCGCCGATCAGCGGCATCGACATCGGGAGGTCGCCGGTGACGGCGTGCTCCTCGCTGTGGCAGAGCCCCGACGCCGCCAGATGCACGAGCACCTCACCCGACTTCGGTGCGTCGAGCTCGATCTCCTCGACGCTCCAGTCCTCGCCGATCGCCCACAGGATCGCGGCCTTCGACTTCATCTCGCTCCCCCGGTCTCGACCGCCGCGGACCGTACCGGCCCGGCCCCGGAGCGTCACAGTCGGACTGCCCCACGCTCCACCCGAGCTGCTCAGGTGGGTGACCCTCCCCACGGTTCTTGCGGTCGAACCGCGCCCGGTACGGGCCCGATTCGACCGCAGGTTCGGGATGAGGCCGGGGTCGCTACGGTCATCCGCCGTGGCCGACGAGTACCTCGACATCAACCGGGCGAACTGGGACAGCCGGGCGCCGGTGCACGCGACGGACTACGGCATCGACCGATTGCTGGCGGACCCGGAGGCCCTGTCATCGGTGGTCCGGTTCGACCGGCCGCGTCTCGGCGACATCGCCGGGCTGGACGTCGTGCACCTCCAGTGTCACATCGGCACGGACACGCTCGGGCTGGCCCGCCTGGGCGCCCGGGTCGTCGGTGTCGATCTCTCGCCCGTGTCGCTGGGGATCGCCCGTGACGTCGCTGTCCGAGCAGGCATCGACATCGAGTACGTGGAGTCCGACGTCTACTCGGCGCCCGCCGCACTCGCCGGACGCGAGTTCGATCTCGTGTACACCGGCGTCGGCGCGCTGTGCTGGCTGCCGAGCATCGAGCGCTGGGCGGCGACCGTCGCCGCACTCCTCCGGCCGGGTGGGCGGCTGTTCATCCGCGACGGCCACCCGGCCCTGCTCGCGTCGTTGCGCTCACTGGTGGGCGCCGCCCATCCCGACCGGGCCCAACAACCGGCGCTGTCCGACGCCGGCGATGAGACCGTCGCACTCGAGCTCCCGTACTTCGAGCAGGCGGAGCCGTTGGTGTGGAGGGAAGAGAACACCTACGCGGGACAGGGACGGGTCTCCTCCCCGGTGTCGGTGGAGTGGAACCATGGGATCGGCGAGATCGTCACGGCCGTCCTCGCTGCCCGACTGGAGCTGAACTCGCTCGCCGAGCACGACTCCGTCCCGTGGGAGGCACTGCCCGGTCTCATGGTCCACGACGAGCTCACCGACGAGTGGCGCCTGCGAGATCGTCCCGAGCGCCTCCCGGCCTCGTTCACGCTCACCGCCCGCAAGCCCCGCTGAGGGAGCTCGACAACCGAACGTGCGGTCGAATCGCGCCCGATCCGGGCCGGATTCGACCGCAGGTACGGTTCGTTTGTGGGGGGGTCAGATCTGGAGGGGGCGGGTGCCGACGAGGTGGAGGTGCTGGACGGCGCGGGTCATCGCCACGTAGAGGAGGCGCGCGCCGCGCTCGCCCTCGTCGAGGATCGACGCCGGTTCGGCGACGATGACGCCGTCGAACTCCAGGCCCTTCACCTCCTCGGGGGTGAACAGCGGGATCTCCATCTCGGCGAGGCCTTGCACATGGCCGACCGGCTCGTAACCGACGGCGCGCAGTGCGTCCGACAGTTGCAGATGCACGTACTGCGGGGCGACGACGCCGGTCAGGTGGTGATGGTGCCGCGAGGCGCGCACGGCATCGGCCACTGCAACGGCGAGCGCGTCGACGGGCACGACGTCCATCCGCGGCGGAGCACCCTCCGTGCGGACGCTGCGGCTGGCCACCGTCGTCACCCCGGTCAGCGGCAGCAACCGGTTGGCGACGTCGAGGATCGGTGCTGGAACGCGGTAGCCGATCGTCAGGTGCTCGACCTGACCGGCGCGAGCCCCGAGGTGCTCGATGACCGCGTCCCAGTCGCGCTGGCCGGCGGGTGTGGTGGACTGGGCGAGGTCGCCGAGGATCGTCATCGACCCGCTCGGGCTGCGCCGCCCGATCACCCGCAACCCGACCGCTGAGTGGTCCTGGGCCTCGTCCACGACGAGGTGTCCGAACACGAACGGCGGACCGTTCAGCAGCGACGCTGTCTCGTCCAGCAGCAGCTGGTCGGCGAGCGACCAGGGACTGCGCTTCGTGCCGGGTCGGCCGGCCGCCGCCAGCAGCTCCATCTCGTCGCCGTCGAGCAGACCCGCGGCGGCCGCGGCGAGCGTCGACCGGTCACCGAGCAGGCGCTGCAGCACGGCCTTCGGCTGCTGTTGCGGCCACGCGGCGGTGAGCGCGGCGCGCAACGGCGCGGCCTGCTGCCAGCTGTCGTCCTTGCCGGTGCGCCGCAGGAGCTCCGTCGTCGCCAGAGCACGAACCGCATCGCGGCGCTTGTTCAGCCGCGGCTCCCCGCTGGTGGTCAACACGGTGTCGATCCACCCAGCGATCGTGTCGGCCTCCACGACGACCGTGCGGGCGCCCATCGGGATCCGTACGTCGTCACCCGGCGGCACGATCGCCAACCGCACCGCTCGCTGCAGCACCGCGAGCATCCGGGCGTCGCCCTTCAACCTGGCCAAGCCGGGTGGGTCGGTCGCACCGATCTCCACCCGCGGCACGCACAGGTCGGCGATCGTGCGCTGCTGCACGTTGCGCTCGCCGAGCGACGGAAGCACCTCGGCGATGTAGTCGAGGAACACGGTGTTGGGCCCGACGACGAGCACGCCCTCGCGCAGCAGGCGCCGGCGGTGCTCGAACAGAAGGTACGCGGCGCGGTGCAGGCCCACGGCGGTCTTGCCCGTGCCTGGGCCGCCCTGGACCACGAGGCACTGGTCGGCAGCGGCGCGGATCACGACGTCCTGCTCGGATTGGATCGTCGCGACGATCTCGCGCATCGCCCCCGTGCGTGCCGCGCCGATCTCCGCCAGCACCGGGTCGGGCACCCCGGTCGCGACGTCGGCGGCGGTCGGGTCGGCGAGGTGCTCGTCGAGGTAGGCCGACAGATCACCCTCGGCCATCGTGAACCGCCGCCGGTGCGCCAGACCGAGCGGGTCGTGCACCGTGGCGCGGTAGAACGGCGCGGCGATCGGCGCGCGCCAGTCGACGACGACGGGTTGATGGTCGTCGTCCTCGATGTGACGACGCCCGATGTACCAGCGGTCGGTGTCGGTTGCGCCAGGTGCTGGCTCCTCGTCGATGCGCCCGAAGAAGTCACCGGCTCCCGGCGTGCGGAGGTCGTCGAGCGCGTCGAGCACGGTGACCTCGATGTAGTCCTTGGTGACGTCGTCGGCCGATGCGTCTGGATCGAGCTGCTCGAAGCGTTCGATCATCCGGTCCCTGCAGGCGCGCGCGAACCTCAGCCGCTGTCGCTCGTCGTCGAGTTCCGGGAAGAGGGGCGCGTCGGGGGGCATGGAGTCTCCGTGGGAATGCCGGTATTCTGCCGCGATGGCCGTTGAACTGTCCGAAGAGATCGTCGAGTCCACCGAGGCTGAGGCCGAGGTCGTCGAAGAGCTGCTCGTCGAGGAGATCTCCATCGACGGCATGTGCGGGGTCTACTGATCGACACCGCGACCGCGCCGTCCAGTCTGGAACGGGCGTTCTCGCTGCATCCCGATGTGGCGCTGCGACCCGAGCCGTTCGGCGCGCTGGCGTACCACTACGGCAACCGTCGGCTGACCTTCCTGAAGCACGCCGACGTCGTCGCCGTGGTCCGGCAACTCGCCGACCATCCCACCCTCGCCGCCACCCTCGAGGCATGCGGCATCGCCGAGTCCCGCTGGCCCAGCTTCGAGGCCGCGATCAACTCCCTGATCACGTCCGAGGTGCTCGTTGAACGCTGAACCGCTCGTCGCCCAGCTGAAGCACGGCCTCGACGCGCCGATCTGCCTCACCTGGGAGCTGACCTACGCCTGCAACCTCCAGTGCGTGCACTGCCTCTCGTCGAGCGGCGTGCGCGACCCGCACGAGCTGAGCACCTCCGAGGCCAAGTCGGTGCTCGACCAGCTCGCCGAACTGCAGGTCTTCTACATCAACATCGGTGGCGGCGAGCCGATGGTGCGCCGCGACTTCTTCGAGCTGCTCGACCACTCGATCGCCAAGGGCATCGGCGTCAAGTTCTCGACCAACGGCGTGTTCATCGACGAGGCCAAGGCGGCCCGCCTAGCGGCGATGGACTACCTCGACATCCAGATCAGCCTCGACGGCGCCGACGCGGCCACCAACGACGCCGTGCGCGGGGTCGGCTCGTACACCGCAGCGCGACGGGCGATGGAGAACCTGGCGAACGCCGGCTTCGGCCCGTTCAAGATCTCGGTCGTCGCGACCCGCCAGAACATCCCCCAGCTCGACGAGTTCAAGGCGATCGCCGATTCCTACGGTGCCCAGCTCCGGGTGACTCGCCTGCGTCCGAGCGGGCGCGGCGCCGACTCGTGGGACGACCTGCACCCGACCAGCGAGCAGCAGCGCGAGATCTACGACTGGCTGATGCGTCGAGGCGACGAGGTGCTGACCGGCGACTCGTTCTTCCACCTCAACGCCTTCGGCGAGTCGCTGCCCGGCCTCAACATGTGCGGCGCCGGCCGTGTGGTCTGCCTGATCGACCCGGTCGGGGACGTCTACGCCTGCCCGTTCGTGATCCACGACGAGTTCAAGGCCGGCTCGGTGCGCGATCCCGGCGGGTTCGCCGAGGTCTGGAAGCACAGCGCGCTGTTCACGTCGCTGCGCGAGCCGCAGTCCGCCGGTTCGTGCGCGAGCTGCGGGGCGTTCGACTCGTGCCAGGGTGGCTGCATGGCCGCCAAGTTCTTCACCGGGCTGCCGCTCGACGGGCCCGATCCGGAGTGCGTCGGCGGCGACGCGATGCACACGGTGCGCCTCAGCCCGATCCCCAAGCCGAGCCAGGACCACACCAAGCCGGTCGCGTTCCTGACCCGCAAACCGCTCATCCGGGCGGGCGACGCCAGCGGCGCCCACCCGTAGCCACCCGGGGGCGTCGCCCGCGGGCCGACGGGCGGCTCGCTGCGCTCGCGGCACTGGACGGGATCGTGTGAGCGTGTCCGAGCGGTTCGCCGCCGCGACCCCTCGCGTTCCTGCAGTCGGAACGGTCCCGCGCGGGACCTGTTCGACTGCGCGTCCGCCGTCTAGCCCGGGCGGGTGGCGCCGACGGCGTTGCCCGACAGGGGGGCGACCTTGACGACGTCACCGGTGGCGGGGGCGTGCACCACCATCCCGCCGCCGATGTAGATCGACACGTGCGAGATCGGCGAGTAGTAGAAGATCAAGTCGCCGGGCGCGAGGTTGCCCATCGACACGTGCGGCGAGGCGGCGTACTGCGCCCGCGACTGGTGGGGCAGCGACACCCCGGCTTGACCCCAGGCGTAGGCGCTGAGGCCCGAGCAGTCGAACGCGACGCCGGGCGACGAGGCGGCGAACTTGTAGGGCACGCCGCGCTGGGCCATCGCCGCGTTGACGGCGATCGCACCGAGCGACGTGCCACCGCCGGAACCCGCGGTCGGATCGACGCCACCGGAGGAGCCCGACGAGTCGCCACCCGACGATGCGGTGCCGCCGCCTCGGCCCCCGCCGTCGCTGCCGGAGCTGCCCGTCTGCGGTGACGCAGCCGCGGCTGCAGCGGCCGCCCGTGACTCGGCCTGGGCCTTGGCGAGCGCTTCTTGCGCCTTCTTGGCTGCGGCGGCCTCACGGGCGGCCTGCTCGGCCTGCAGCTGCTGGCCGTACTTGACCTCGGCGGCAGCCTTCTTCTCCTGGTACGTCTTGATCGACGCCTCGGCGTTGGCCTGGCTGGTCGCGATCTGCTCGGCGAGCACAGCGGCCTGCTCGCGCTTGTCGGCGAGGTCGGCGCGCTCGGCGTCGAGCTCGCGGACCTTCTGCTCGTAGTCGTTGGTGGTCTCGGAGCCGGTGTTGTAGGCGACGTCGCTGAACTGCTCGCGCTGCACGGCGTCGTTGGGACCCTGCCCGCCCGACAGCAGCGTCGTGATCGTGCCGCCGCCGCCGCCGCCGACGAAGGCCTCGACGGCCATGTTGGCGAGGTCGGCGTTCAGCGCGTCGACCTCGGCCTGCTTGGCGGCGACGCGCGCCTCGGCCTCGGTGACCTCGGCGTCGAGCTTGGCCTTGTTGTCGACCGCCGCCGCGTAGTCCTCGGCGTACTGGTCGACCTGCTCGCCCAGGCGGTCGATCTCGTCGGCGATCCGTTCGATCTCACGCTTGGTGTCGCCGGACGAGGCTCCCACCGGTGTGACTCCGACGGCTGTCAGGGAGGCGGCCACCAGGACCGCGAGAGCACTACGAACGAGCAACCGCATGACGGGCCGGAACTCTAGCGACTGTTACGAATCGGTTGCGACCGCGACGGCCATGTGTCACGCAGCGTGCGCCCCGGTGACGGAACGTCACTCCCATTCGATCGTGCCGGGCGGCTTCGATGTGATGTCGTAGGCGACCCGATTGACGCCGACCACCTCGTTGATGATCCGGCTCGCCATCCGTTCGAGGAGGTCGTAGGGCAGGCGCGCCCAGTCCGCGGTCATCGCGTCGTCGCTGGTCACGGCCCTGATGATGATCGGACGGCCGTAGGTTCGCTCGTCGCCCATCACCCCGACCGAACGGATGTCGGCGAGCACCGCGAACGCCTGCCAGATCTCCCGCTCCAGCCCCGCGGCGGCGATCTCCTCGCGGACGATCGCATCGGCGTCCTGCAGCGTGGCGACCGCGGTCGGGGTGACCTCGCCGATGATCCGCACCCCGAGGCCAGGGCCCGGGAACGGCTGGCGCCAGACCAGCTCCTCGGCCAGACCGAGCTCGAGTCCGAGGCGGCGCACCTCGTCCTTGAACAACAGGCGCAGGGGTTCCACCAGCTCCAGGGTCATGTCCTCGGGCAGGCCACCGACGTTGTGGTGGCTCTTGATGACCGCCGCCGAGTTCGTGCCGCTCTCGATCACGTCCGGGTACACGGTGCCCTGGACGAGGAACGTGGCGTCGGTCAACCCGCCGGTGTGCTCTTCGAAGATGCGCACGAACAGCTCGCCGATGATCTTGCGCTTGGCCTCGGGCTCGGTGACGCCTTCGAGCGCCTCGAAGTAGCGCTGGCCGGCGTCGACGTGGATCAGCTCCAGGCCCATGTGGCGGCGGTAGTTCTCGACCACCTGAGCGCTCTCGCCCTTGCGCATCAGGCCGGTGTCGACGTAGATGCAGGTCAGCTGGCTGCCGATCGCCCGGTGGACGAGCGCGGCGGCGACGCTGGAGTCCACGCCGCCGCTCAGCGCGCAGATCGCCCGACCGCCGCCGATCTGCTCGCGGATCGCCGCCACCTGCGTGTCGATGAACGATGCCGGGGTCCAGGTCGGGGCGCAGCCGGCGAGGTCGTGGAGGAAGCGCTGCAGCACCGCCATCCCGTTCGGGGTGTGGCCGACCTCGGGATGGAACTGCACGCCCCAGATCCGGCGATCGGCGTTCTCCAGCACGGCGACGGGCGCGTCGGGGGTCGAACCGGTGCCGACGAACCCCACCGGCGGGGTCACGACGGCGTCGAAGTGGCTCATCCAGACGTCTTGGATCTTCGGCAGGTCGGCCAGCAGGGTGGAGGCCGGGTCGTCGGCAACCGTGAGCACCGCCCGGCCGTACTCGCCGCGGGTGCCACGAGCGACGACACCGCCGAGCTGTTGGGCGATCAACTGCGCGCCGTAGCAGATGCCGAGGACGGGGACGCCGAGGTCATAGACACCGGGATCGATCGCCGGCGCACCCTCGACGTGGACGCTCTTCGGGCCGCCCGAGAGGATGATCGCGGCCGGTGAGCGGGCGGCGACATCGGCGGCGCTGATCGAGTGCGGCACGATCTCGCTGTAGACGTCCAGCTCGCGCACGCGCCGGGCGATCAGCTGCGCGTACTGGGCTCCGAAGTCGACGACCAGCACCGGGTGAGGAGGTGTGGGGGCGTTCAAGTCCACGATGGTACCGATCGGCACGGGCCGGGATCGGTTCCGGTGCGCGCTGGGTGGCCGGCGGCCGGAGGTGGAACGATGGGCGCCGTGCGCCGCTGGCTGCTGCTCCTCCTCGTGGTCGCCGCTGCCGCGCTGTCGTACCCGGCCGGGTCGGCCCGGGCGGCCACGTCGCCGCCACCGGCGAACGCGGCTGCGGAGACGTCGCCGAGCCTGGAACGCCCGCTCGACGACTGCATCAGCGCGCTGCCGCCACCGGGCTGCGGCCACGCGCCCGAGCAACCCGGTGACAGGGGTGGCTGGATGCAGTGGACGCTGTTCGGCCTGATGGTCCTCGGGCTCGCATTCATCGGGTGGCGCGTCGTCCGCGGTGCACGGAGGAGACCCAGTGACGCCTGACGAGTTCCGCCTCGCCGGCCGCGAGATCGTCGACCTGATCGCCGACTACCTCGAGGGCATCGAGGCCCGTCCGGTCCTCGGCCACATCGAACCCGGCGACGTCCGCGCCCAGCTGCCTGCCCACCCACCGACCGCACCCGAGTCGATCCACGCGGTCCTCGACGACGTCCAGCGGGTGATCCTGCCCGGCATCGCCCAATGGCAGCACCCCGCGTTCTACGGGTACTTCCCGGCCAACACGTCCTACCCCTCGATCCTCGGCGACCTGCTCGCGGCCGGCCTCGGCGTGAACGGGATGAGCTGGGTGACCTCCCCGGCGGCGACGGAGGTCGAGACGCTGATGATGGACTGGATGGTCGAGCTGCTCGGCCTGCCCGACCGGTTCTCGAGCACCAGCCCGACGGGTGGCGGCGTGATCCAGGGCTCGGCCAGCGAGGCGACGCTCGTCGCCGTGCTGTCGGCCCGTCACCGGGCCGGGGTGGCGGCCGCCCAACAGGTCGCCTATGCGTCGGCCCAGGCGCACTCCAGCATCGACAAGGACGTGCGCATCGCCGCGCTCGGCCACCTGCGCACCGTGCCCCACGACTCGTCGTACGCGATGCGCGCTCCGGCGCTCGCGGAGATGATCGCCGCCGACCGCGCCGCGGGGCTCACGCCGTCGTTCGTGTGCACGACCCACGGCACGACGAGCTCGCTGGCGTTCGACCCGACGCCGGCGATCGCCGACGTGTGCGGGCCCGCAGGCGTCTGGCTGCACGTCGACGCGGCGATGAGCGGCATCGCCGCGCTGTGCCCCGAGCACCGCTGGGTGAACGCCGGCCTCGACCGCGCCGACAGCTACGTGACGGACGCCCACAAGTGGATGGGTGTCGGCTTCGATGCCAGCCTCTACTGGACCGCCGACCGGGGATCGCTGCTCGGCGCGCTGAGCATCCTTCCCGAGTACCTGCGTTCGAAGGCGGCGGACTCGGGCGCGATCGACTACCGCGACTGGCAGATCCCGCTGGGACGGCGCTTCCGGGCGCTCAAGCTGTGGTTCGTGCTCCGGCTGGAGGGGATCGCCGCGATCCAGGAGATGATCCGCCATCACATCGGCCTGACCCAGACCCTGGCCGGATGGGTGCACGACGACGAGCGCTTCGAGGTGGTGGCTCCGCACTCGCTGAACCTGCTCTGCATCGCACTGCGCGACGATGATCCGGACCGTGCCAGCGCCCGCACCGAGGCACTGATCGACGCCGCGAACGCGTCGGGCGAGGCGCTGTTCACGCGCACCGTGCTGGACCGGCGGACGGTGCTGCGGTTCTCCGTCGGCGGCAAGCGGACGATGCACGGGCACGTCGCCGCATCCTGGGCACTGCTGCAGCGCCTCGCCGGCGACGCGTAGCTCAGGCGAACGCGAGCCGCAGGAGGTCGAACAGCATCCGCCCCGTCGCGCCCCACACGGTCTCGTCGTCGAGGTCGTAGAAGTACATGTCGTAGCCCGGGTCGCGGCCCCAGCGCTCGGCGTGGAACGTCGCCGGCTCGGCCAGCTCGACGAGCGGCACCCACAGCACCCGGTCGACCTCGCCGGTCGGGCTCGGACCGACCTCCGGTCGCGCGGTCACGCTGCCGACCACGGGAACGATGTAGCTGTCGCTCACCACGGTCTGCACGTGGCCGAGCTCTGCGTGGGGCACCACCAGCGACGGCTCGAGCAGCACCTCCTCGTACGCCTCGCGAACTGCCGCATCGACCGGCGTCTCCCCGGGCTCCATCCGGCCGCCGGGGAAGGAGATCTCGCCGCGATGGTTGCGCAGCTCGGCGCTGCGCTTGGTCAAGAGGACCTCGGCGCCACGGTCGCCGTCGGCGAGCGCGACCAGCACCGCCGACATCCGAATCTCGGCCGACCTCGGTTCGACAGCGCGGGGTGGTCCGCCGGGCAACCGAGCGATGACCTCGTCGACGGACAGCTCGGCCTCGCGACCGGCCCACGGCGGGGCGTCGCCCGCCAGCCAGGCCGAGGGTCGGGGGATGAACTGCGCGCCCCCCGGGCGCCGGTTCACCCCGGCGCCCAACCCGACTCGGCCAGCTCGGCGAGCACGTCGCCAAGACCGGCGGTCTTGAGGTTGGCGAGCACCCGTCCGGGCGTCTGCTCGCCGCGTTCCCACTCCTCCCACGCCGTGATCAGCTTGGCGAGGTCGGGCGCGGGACGTTCGAACGTCGACATGGCCCCGAGCCTACGGTTGGTCTCCCGGCGGGCGGCGCTTGCGGTAGGCCTGGATGCCGAGTCCCGCGGCGCGCCCGGCCATCCGTCCGACCTCCTCCGAGCGCCCCCCGCCGTCGGCGACCGCGACCGGCGCCCGCTTGGTGCGCTTCGTGTAGCGAGTGTTGAGGATGATGAAGCCCTGGACGAGCGCGACACCGGCGATCATCCACTTGCTGCCGACGCCCGGCACGAACAGGGCGACGACCATGGCCAGGAAGATCAAGATGTCGACCACTCGGTGAGCCGGCCGGCTGAGCCCCCGGAACGCGGCGATCGGACCGTCGACGCACGCCGCGTTGATCGCCATCGCCAGGCCGAGCGCGACCGGTACGGTCGGTGAGTCGCCGCGCAGGCCGCTCATGACGAGGCCGGCGGCGAGCACGTACTCAGCGAGCTGGTGCAGCCAGAACGGTCGCTTGCCGGTGACTCCCACTCCTGCAGCGTAGGCGTGTGCACGTTGTCCCCATGATCCATGGGGGCCCTGGGGGGCCCTGTCAGGGGAGGGAGTGGGCGGGGATCCAGCTGCCGTGGAAGCCGATCGGGACGCGCTGGGGCAGGGTCACCGTCGCGACCGCCGGGCGGGTCAGGTCCTGGGCGTCGAGCACGACGAGGTCGCTGGGCCCGCTGGCGACGTCGTGCACGTACGTCACGAGCCAGCCGTCGTCCTCGGCCGTGGCGCCGTCGCGGGGCACGAACACCGCCTCGCCCGAGCCCCGTCCCGGACCGTGCTCGAACTCCCAGCACTCGCCGGTCGCGAGGTCGTACTTCACCGTGCGCCACGCCGGGTCGTCCACGTGCGCGCGAACGCCGTAGGCGAAGCGGTGCTCCAGGGTGCCGACGCCGGGATGGTGACGGGGGAACTCGAACGGGCGGTCGTCGATCGTCGTCGCCGACAACGTCGGGCGGTCGAGGTCGATCTCCCAGCGCTCGAAGCGCGAGTCGCCCTCGAACGGCCCGAGCACGTCGGTATCGAAGACCCGCTCGTACGAGCAGACGTCGATGACGACCCGGCCGGGCGCGGACTCGTAGGCGTTCAACGGATGGAACACATAGCCGAGCGGCGCGTCCACCCACACGATGTCGGCGGCGTCGCCGTCGAGCGGCAGGAAGCCGAGCCGGCAGCCATGGTCCGGGTTCCAGCGGAAGGGGAACCGGGCGCCCGCCACGACGGCGTCGATGCTGACGGTGCACGCCTGGTCGAACACGACGCCGTAGTGCTCCGTCAGCGCCATGTCGTGCACCATCGGCATGTCGGCGAGCGGCACGTCGACGATGCGGCGCACCATCCCGTCATCGCCGACGACGATGTACTGCACGTGGTCGGCGAGGTCGGGATAGGCGTAGGCCACCGCGTGCAGCTCGCGTCGCCCTGGGTGGAACTTGGCGTGGGCGCTGAACCCGTTGGGCAGGGTGCCGGAGAAGTCGTTGCGGCACATGCTGTTCATCTCGCCGTCGAGCTCGACGGGACAGGCGCCGGCTTCGACCGTGGCGAGGATCCGGCCGGCGAAACCGACCACGTGGGTGTTGGGCCCGCTGCCGCGCCCGTTCCAGTTGGGCCCGGGCAGGTCGGGTAGCCCGCGCGCGGTGTTGATCTCGGCACCGCCCACCCATCGGTTGCGGTACCACTGCGCGCGCCCACCGGCGAGGCGGGTGCCGTGCACCATGCCGTCGCCGGTGAACCAATGGGCGGTGCCGGGATCGGTCTCCCGGAACGGGTTGGGCCCGTTGCGGACGTACAGCCCGTCGAGCTCGTCGGGCAGCGAGCCGCGCACCGGGAGGTCGACGGCGGTCACCTCCTCGGTGACCGGGGCGTAGGGGCCCTCCAGGTAGCGGTTCACCGCCACGTCGGGGGATCAGCCGTCCAAGAGGGAGCGCAGCATCCAAGCCGTCTTCTCGTGGACTTGGAGGCGCTGGGTGAGGAGGTCGGCGGTCGGCTGGTCGTCGGCCGAGTCGGCGATCGGGAACACCGCGCGTGCGGTTCGAGCCACCTGCTCGTGGCCGGCGACGAGCTCGCGGATCATCTCTTCCGCGCTGGGCACGTCCTTCGACTCCGGGATCGAGGTCAGCTCGCCGTAGGCGGCATACGAACCGGGGGCGAAGAAGCCGAGGGCCCGGATCCGCTCGGCGATCAGGTCGACCGCGAGCGCCAGCTCGTTGTACTGCCCCTCGAACATGAGGTGCAGCGTGGAGAACATCGGCCCGGTGACGTTCCAGTGGAAGTTGTGCGTCTTCAGGTACAGCGTGTAGCTGTCGGCGAGCAGCCGGTTCAGACCGTCGACGATCGCGGCCCGGTCGGGCTCGTTGATGCCGATGTCGATGCTCTGCGCGGAAGTGTCGAGACTCATCGTTGGAGACTCCTTGTCATCTCTTCGTACAGCAGGGGGAACAACGGGCGATCGAGGGGCATTCCCCCCGCGAGCTCGTCGGCGAGCCCCGGGAACTCGGGTGACGTCTTCCACGGCCGGGGCGCGTGCACCATGTCGTCGCCGAGGAGGCGGACCGAGAACACGCGCCGTCGACCCGATGAACCGGCCGAGCGGTGCAGCGCCAGCATGTGGAACGCCACCGCGTCGCCCGGTTCGAGGGCCCAGCCGAGGATCCGATCGACGGTTGGGTCGATCGAGGGCATCTCCTCCAGGCTGCCCTCGGGGAACCACTTGGCTTGGGCGTCGAGGAACGTGCGCGGCATCAGCCACGGGCCGAGGTGCGAGCCGGCGACGATCTCCAGCGTCGCGTCGGCGGGGACGGGGTCGACGGGGATCCAGAAGCTGACGTTCTGGTGGCCCGCCACGTTGTAGTACGGCTGGTCCTGGTGCCATGGCGTGGCCTGGCGGGTGCCGGCCTCCTTCACGAGCAGGTGGTCGTGGTACAGCCGCGCCGTGCGCGACCGCATCAGCTGTGCGCCGATCGTCCCGATCGCCGAGTCGCGGATCACCTGCTCGTAGGCGGGGTTCGTCGACCACGTGCAGAAGTCCTCGATGAAGCAGCCGGGGTCGTCGGCGGCGCTGGCGACGAGCGCCCGCTCGCTCGGCGCGGCGAGGTTGGCCTCGATGCCGCTCGCCAGCCGCGCGACCTCCGCTTCGTCGAGCAGCCCGCGTAGCACGACGGCACCGTCCGCGGCGTACACGTCGATGGTGGACGACGGCACGGTTCGGTCGAGGTGCAAGCTCCGCACGCTCCGATCGTTGCATGATCGGGGCATGGCCTTCATCGTCGGCACCCTGGCCTACGTCCTCGACCGCCGGCGCGACCTCGTGCTGATGGTCCATCGCAACGCCCGGCCCGACGACGAGCACCTCGGCAAGTACAACGGCCTCGGTGGCAAGCTGGAGCGCGACGAAGACGTCGTCACCGGAATCCGCCGCGAGCTCGCCGAAGAGGCCGAGATCGAGGTGACCGCGATGACGCTGCGGGGCACGATCTCGTGGCCGGGCTTCGGCCCGAACGGCGAGGACTGGCTCGGCTTCGTGTTCCTCGTCGACGGCTGGGAAGGTGTTCCGCCGGCGCGCAACGTCGAGGGCGACCTCGAGTGGGTGCCGCTGGGGAGGCTTCTCGACGACTCGATCCCGATGTGGGAGGGCGACCGCCACTTCCTGCCACTGGTGTTCGACGGCGACCCGCGGGCCTTCCACGGCGTGATGCCCTACGAGGGCGGGCGGCCGGCCGGGTGGAGCTTCGTCCGACTGGGCGCGTGACGTTCCGATAGACAGTGCGCATGGCTCTGTACGACATTCCGCTGCACACGCTGTCCGGTGAACCGACCACGCTGGCCGAGCACGAGGGCAAGGCGATCCTGGTCGTCAACGTCGCGTCGAAGTGCGGCCTCACGCCGCAGTACACGGCGCTCGAGACCCTGCAGAAGGAGAAGGGCGGCGACGGCTTCACCGTGCTCGGCTTCCCCTGCAACCAGTTCGCCGGGCAGGAGCCGGGCACCGCCCTCGAGATCGCCGAGTTCTGCAGCTCGACCTACGGCGTCACGTTCCCGATCTACGAGAAGATCGACGTCAACGGCGCCAACCGCCACCCGATCTACCAGCAGCTCGTCGACACGCCCGACGCCGACGGCCACAGCGGCGACGTGCGCTGGAACTTCGAGAAGTTCCTCATCTCACCGAGTGGCGAGGTCGTCGGCCGCTACAACCCGACGGTCGCACCGGACGACCCGGACCTCGTCGCCGCGATCGACGCCCAGATCCCGAGCTGACGTCGATCAGGCGAGCGCGGCCTCGACGGCGGACAGGTCGAACGGGTCGCCGAGCATCACGATGACGACGTCGGCGCCGGCCTCGACGTAGCGCGGAACGTCGGCGACCTCGTGGGCGCCGATCGCGACCGTTCGCTCGATATCGCCCGGATCGCGCCCGATGCGAGCGCAATGACGGTCAAGCACCTCGGACTTGTGCACGAAGTTCTCGACCGGTCCGAACGTGTTCCACGCGTCCGCATGCTGGGCGACGAGGCGCAGCGTGACCTGCTCGCCGGAGCCGCCGATCAGGATCGGCAGCTTGCCGTTGACCGGCCCTGGGTTCAGCTTGCCGAGCCGATCCTTGATGATCGGCAACGCCGCGTCGAGGTCGCGCAGCCGACTCGGCGCGGTGCCGAAGTCGTAGCCGTACTCGGAGTAGTCGCGCTCGAACCAACCAGAGCCGATGCCGAGGACGAACCGGCCACCCGAGATGTGGTCGATCGTGCGCGCCATGTCCGCCAGCAGGTTGGGGTTGCGGTACGAGTTGCACGTCACGAGCGCGCCGATGCGAGGGCTCATGCGGCGACGCTACCGACGGCTCGACCGCGCCCGCGTCCAAGTTCTCGGTCGGTTTCTGGTCGCTCTGGCGACCAGAAACCGACCGAGATCACTGGAGGAGACGGTCGCGGAAGTTCTGGTCGTGGACGAAGACGGGCAGCAGATCCTCATCGAGGTAGGACGGGAGTGCGGACGACCCGCCGTCCACCACCAGCACGTGGCCGGTGATCCACGTCGACCGATCGGAGAGCAGGAACACGACCGAGTCGGCGACGTCGGACGGCCGGCCGCGACGGCGCAGGGGGATCACCGCCCGGTCGCCCGGCGGATCCTCCGGCGGGGCATCGCGGGCGGCTCGCGGCGTGCGCACCGAACCACAGGCGATCGCGTTGACGCGCACATCGGCGGGACCGAGCTCCAACGCCGCCGTGCGGGTCACCGCGGTGAGCCCAGCCTTGGCGGCGGAGTAGGCCACGCCGTAGGGCATCGCCTGGAGGCCGGCGATCGACTCGATGTGCACGATCGAGCCGCCGGCGCCGCGATCGCGAAGGCGGCGGCCGACGGACTGGGTGGCGAAGAACGCTGCGCTCAGGTTGAGCCGCACGACCGCGTCGAACTCCTCCGGTGGCACGTCGACGAACGGCCGCCAGTACTCGCGCAGCAGCCCGCCGGCGACGACGACCAACCCGTGGAGGTCGCCGGTCGCCTGCACCGCCTGCTCCACGGCAGCGTCGACCTGACCGGCGTCGCGGAGATCGGCGATGAACGAGTGACAGACACCGCCGGCGTCGGCGATCGCCTGCTCGCTGAGCGCGAGCTGCCCGGCGTCGATGTCGAGCCCGGCGACCACGGCCCCACCCTCCGCCAGCGCCCGGCACACCGCGGTGCCGATGCCACCACCGCCGGCACCGGCGACGACGACGGTGCGACCTTCCAACCCTGTGCTCATCCAGTCCCCCGGCGTGTTCCTGATTCGGTTCCGCGAACCCGACCATCATTACGCTCGCCTCGTGCCAGTGGACCAAGTCGACGGCGGCGCCGTCATCGTCACGACCGGCGCCGCTGGCGTCGGCGCCGCCCTCGTCGACGCGCTGCAGACCCGAGGCATCGATGCCGTCGGCGTCGAGACCTCGACGTCCGACAGCCGGCCTGACCTCGCCGCGCTGTTCTCGCTCGCGACACCGGGCCGCGCGCTGGGCGCGGTGGTGCACGCCCACGTCGAACCCTCCTCCCTCGTCGAGGCACCGCTCACCGACCTCGGCGACGCGGAGTGGATGGACCGCTGCGAGCGACCGCTGCTCCACGCCGTCCACGTGTTCCAGGCCGCGTTCGACGTGTTCGGTCCGCTCGGCGACGGCGCGGCCACGAGGCGCCTGATCGCGGTCGTCGCGAACATCGCGATCCTCGGTGCCGCATCGCTCGTCCCCGCGGCGACGACGGCGGAGGGGATCCGTTCGCTGGTGCGTTCGACCGGCCGCCAGTGGGGCCTGCACGGGATCACCGCGAACTCGGTCGCGGTGCCGCTGGAGATCCTCGGGGAGGGGGCCCCGACCAGCCCGACGGTGTCGGTGCCATCGCTGCCACCCGTGGACGACCCGATCGCGGACGTCGCCGACGCCGTGGTCGCGCTGCTCGGCCCAGCGGGTGCGGCCCTCAACGGTCAGACGCTGATCGCCGACCGCGGGACGGTGATGGTCTGATGAGCGAACGCAGTGAGCGAACTCGACAGCACGGCGCCTCGCCAGCCCAGCGAGCACCAATGGGCCCGCTCGACGGCAAGCGGGTGTTCGTCACCGGCGCGGGTGCCGGGGTGGGTGAAGGGCTCGTGGAGGCCTGCGCCGGGGCCGGCGCACACGTGATCGTGACCTCGCGCGGGCACAACGGCCAAGAGGTCGCGGACGCGATCACCGCCGGCGGAGGCTCGGCCGAGTGGATGGCGTGCGACGTGTCGTCGCGGGCGTCGATCGAGTCGGCGGTCGGCGCGGCCGTCGCCGGCGGGGGCCTGCACGCGTTCGTCCACAACGCCGTCAGCCGCCTGTCGAGCGTGCCCCACCGGTTGGAGGACGTCGGCGACGAGCAATGGGAGGATCACGCGGCCGTGTCGCTGCGCGGTTCGTTCTGGTGCGCGCTCGCGACCCGAGACGCGCTCGCCGCGACCCATGGACTGTTCCTCGTGATGACCTCGCCCGCCGGCATGGAGGGCAGCGTCGGTCTGCCGTTCTACGGCACGGTGAAAGGCGCGCAGCGCGGTTTCGCCAAGTCGCTCGCTCGTGAGTGGGCGCCGCTCGGCATCCGGGTCAACTCGATCTCGCCCCTGGCTGCGACGCCGGCGATGGACAACCTGTTCGAGGTCGATCCCCCCAGCCGGGAGCGGATCCTGTCGAAGATCCCCCTCGGCCGACTCGGCGACTCGGCGGCCGACATCGGCTCGGCCGCTGTGTTCCTCGCCAGCGACCAGGCCACCTACATCACCGGCCAGACGCTCGTCGTCGACGGCGGCCGGTTCATGAACCTCTGAGCACCGCTGGCTGATCGCCTGTCAGATCACGGCCATCACGGATCGCCAGGTGTCGAGCACTGCCGCGTCACCGAGGACGGCCAACTCGGGTGACGACTCGTCGAGCCGGTTCCAGACGAACCGGTAGATCGCGTCGGCCGGGCCGCTGACGCTCGCCTCTGCCGCGTCTGGATCGATGCCCTCGGTGCGCGCGACCACACCGTCGCCGAGGGTCGTGAACCACTGCCGGTCGGCGTCGGTTGCGACGAGCAGCAACGTGCAGGCCGGTGAGATCGCGAGCTTCTTGCGCGGCGCGAACCCGAGGAGCAGCTCGTCGACACCGTCCGCGGCGAAGCCCGGCTCGAACACCGGTGACCCATCGGGACCCGACAGGTCGGCGTCGACGCGGTGGATCGACGTCTCGTGCGCCTGGCGGCGGGCCCAGAACGCGAGCGAGCTGGGGGCGTTGCGCATGAACCGCCAGAAGTCGTCGTCGGGCGAGCCGCCGCGGAGCGCGTCGAGGAGTGTGGCGTGGCCCTCGGCGAACCACTCGGCGAGCTCGGCGTCGTCGGGCGCGGAGGCGATGAACTCGCCGATCGGAGCATCCGCCCCCGACTGCAAGCGGTCGGCGACGACCTTCGCCGCCCAGCGGTGCACCGAACCCTGGTGCACGGTCAGGTCGCGCACCGTCCAGTCCGGACAGGTCGGCACCGGGGCGGTGAACCCAGCGGACGTCGCGGCGCCGACGAAGCGCCTCCCCTCGACCTCCAGCACCCCGATGTGCTCGTCGATCTCCACGACGTCACGGTAGCCCGCCGCTTCCCGGGCGCTCGCCGCACAGTGATGCCTGCGAAGATGGAGCGCTGTGTGGAGCGACCGGAGGGCGAGGCGATGACCGACGACGAGCTGCTGGAACTGGCGATCGAGCAGGCGCGCATCGGGCGCAGCGAGGGCGGGATCCCGATCGGTGCCGTGCTCGCCGTCGACGGTGAGGTGCTCGGTGCCGGGCACAACCGGCGCGTGCAGCTCGGCTCGGCGATCCGCCACGGCGAGACCGACGCGCTCGAGCACGCCGGGCGGCTGCCCGCGACGACCTACGCCAAGGCGACGATGTACACGACGCTGTCGCCGTGCCACATGTGCACCGGAGCGATCCTGCTCTACGGCATCAAGCGGATCGTGATCGGTGAGCACCGCACGTTCATGGGCGCCGAGGACCTCCTGCGCGAGCACGGCGTCGAGGTGATCGTCGCAGATTCCCAGGCGTGCGCCGACCTGATGGCCGAGTTCATCGCCGAGCACCCATCGCTGTGGAACGAGGACATCGGCGAGCCGGACTGAGCTCCGGCGCCCGCTACAGCGTCACCTCTGCGTACTTGCCGGCGATGTACTCGTCGGCAACGACCGGCTCGAACGCCGCGCCACCGCCGATCGGCGGCGTCAACGTCTCGATCAGCGCGTCCGCGTCGAACTCGTGGAAGAACACGAGCGACAGCAGTTCCTCCGTCGGCGCTTCCGGGGAGGGAGGCAGCACCCGGTGGAGCGTGGACCTCCACCGCTCGCCGATCATCCGGGCCAGCAGATCGCCGACGTTGATC
>CAZMGD010000021.1:38769-48797 GCA_964565705.1 uncultured Ilumatobacteraceae bacterium
CGCGCCGAGCACGCCGAGCGCCGGGTACCAGTTGAGGTTGAGCTGGGCGGTAGCGCCCGTCGACGCCGTCGGGCTCGTGGCCGATCGTGAACGACTCCTTGAGGTCGAGCAGCGGCAGGTGGCGTGTCATGTCCGGCCTCCGATCCGTCGCCAGGCCGGTCACCTGGACTCGCGGGAGTAGGGCTGGCCGAGCGCGGCCGGGGCGGCGACGCGGCGCTTGCGCGCCGGGCTGGCCGAGATCACGATCACGACGACGTAGGCGGCGACGAACGGGATCATGTTCAGGAAGTCGGCGGGTACCGACACCTGCGCGATCTGCAGGGTGAAGCCCAGGCCGCGGAGCGCGCCGAACGCGTACGCGCCGATCAGTGCCAGCCACGGGCGCCAGCCGGCGAGGATGACCAGCGCGACGGCGATCCATCCGACCCCGGCGGTCAGTCCGGTCTGCCACGTGCCGAGCACCGCCAGCGTCAGGTAGGCGCCGCCGACGCCGGCACCGAACCCGCCGATCGCCGTGGCGAGGTAGCGGGTGCGCACGACGTTGAGACCGGCGGCGTCGGCGGCGGCGGGGTCCTCGCCGATCGACCGCAGCGACAGCCCCGCCGACGTGCGGTACAGCACGTAGGCGGCGACGGCGACGATCACCCAGGACGCGTACACGACGACGTCGTGGCCGAGCAGGACGGGCCCGACCACGGGGAGGTCGCGGAGGGCCTCAGGGAACACGTCGCGGACGCGCACACCGCTCTGCGTCACGAGCAGCGGCTTGTCGCCGGAGCTGCCGAGGAACGCCGACAGGCCGCTGCCGACGATCACCAACGACAGGCCCGACACCGTCTGGTTGACGCGCAGCGACACGGCGAGCACCGCGTGCACGCCGGCGAGCAGCGCGCCGGCGAGCCCGCCGCCGAGGAGCGCGAGCGTGAGGCTGCCGGTCTGCACGCCGACCCAGAACCCGACCACCCCGCCGAGCAGCATCATCCCTTCGACCCCGAGGTTCATCACACCAGATCGCTCGGCGACGATCTCACCGAGCGCGGCGAGCAGGATCGGCGTCCCGGCAACGATCGCGCTCGCCGCCGACAGCACCAGCACGGTGTCGTTCACGGAACCTGCTCCGTCGTCGCCGCAGCCAACGCCGGGTCGGCCGCGGGGCCCGGCTCGGCGTTCGCCGCGTGGTGGCGAGACGCGAGGCGGACGCGGTTGGTCACGAAGAACTCCCCGGCCGTGACCGACAGGAAGATCAGGCCCTGCAACAAGACGACCAGCTCAACCGGCACACCGATGGATTGCAGGCTGCTGCCCGACACGGTGATCGCGGCCAGGAAGATCGCGACCGGCACGACCCCGAGCGCGTTCAGCCGGGCGACGGCGGCGATGATGATGCCGGTGTAGCCGAGCTGGATCGCCAGCGCCTTCGGTTCGAGACCCTTGGTGACGGCGCCGACCTCGATCGCACCGGCCAGCCCGGCGATGCCACCCGAGATCGCCATCACGCCGATCGTCATCGCGCCGACGCCGACGCCGGCGTAGCGCGCAGCGCGCGGCGAGTCGCCGATCATCTTCACCCGCAGGCCCCACGGGGTCGCCCGGACGAGCACCCACACGACGATCGCGGCGGCAACAGCGACGAAGAACCCGGCGTGCAGCCGCTCGAAGACGACCGGCAGCTGTGCCGACTCCGGGATCTTCTTGCCCTGCGGCACGGGATGTGTCGGGTTGCGCCAGAACGATCTGGACCCCTGGATGAGGTAGTTCATCAGCCCGAGCGCCACGAAGTTCAGCATCAGAGTCGTGATGATCTCGTCAGTGCCGAACACCGCCTTGGGGATGGCCGCGAGCTGCGCCCAGAGGGCGCCGGCGAGCGCGCCACCGGCGACGACGATCGTGACCATGACCACCCTCGGCAGGCCGCCGGGCAGGGCCAACGCCAGCCCCGAGGCGGCGATCGCCCCGGCGAACAGCTGGCCCTCGGCGCCGATGTTGTACACCTTCATCCGGAACGCCACGGCGGCGGCGAGGCCGGTGAGGATCAGCGGCGTGGCGTACGTCAGCGTCCGCGTGAACGGGCGCCATCCTCGGAGGCTGGCCTCGAACATCGTGCGGTAGGCATCGATCGGGTCGTCCCCGAACGCGAGCAGCACCAGTGCGCCGAGGGCGAGCGCGAAAGCGAGCGCGATCAACGGCACCCCGAGGCGAACGGCCGTGGACGGCCGTGCCCTCGGCGCCACCACGAACGGGTTGGCAGACAAGACGCTCATCGGTGCTCGCTGCGTTCGCTGGGCGCCGTGCTGATGGTTCGCTCGCTGCGCTCGCTCACGCCGCGTCGGCTCCGGTCATCAGCAGGCCGATCTGCTCGACGTCGACCTCGTCGCGGGCGAAGGAGCCGACGATGCGGCCGCGGTACATGACGAGCACCACGTCGGACAGGTCGAGCACCTCGCTGAGATCCTCGGAGAACAGCAGCACGCCTCGGCCGGCGTCGCGCTCGTGTCGCACGTGCTCGCGGACCGACTCGGCGGCGCCGAGGTCGAGCCCGCGTGTCAGCGCGGCAGCGAGCAGCACGTCGTGGTGCTCGCTGAGCTCGCGAGCGAGGATCGCCTTCTGCAGATTGCCGCCCGACATCGTGCTGACCGGCATGCCACGGCGGTTCCCACGCACGTCGAAGTCGGCGACGAGGCGCTCGGACCTGGCCTTCATCGCCGCCCGGTCGAGCAGGCCGTGGCGCGAGTACGGCGGTTTGCCGAAGCGCTTCAGCACGAGGTTCTCCTCGAGCGTCAGGCCGGGCGCCAAGCCGGTGCCGAGACGATCCTCGGGCACGTAGGCGAGGCCGGCGTGCGCCCGCGCCTTCGCGCCCTTCCCCGAGCAGTCCGTCCCCGCGATCGACACCGTGCCGGCGCTCGCCGCGCGCAGCCCACCGATCGCCTCCTGGAGCTCGCGCTGCCCGTTGCCGGCCACACCGGCGACGCCGACCACCTCGCCGCGCCGAACCCGCAGGGTCGCGCCGTCGACGGCGACGACACCACGGTCGCCGTCCACGACGAGGCCGTCCACGGCGAGCACCGTGTCGCCCGGCGTCGCCGGTGCGGCGGCAGCGTGGGCGGCGCCGACGCGACGGTCACCGAACACCATCCGGTTCAGCTGCTCGCGGCTCAGCTCCGAGGTCGCGCCGTGCCCGGCGTTGCGTCCGGCACGCAGCACGGTCACGCGATCGGTGTGGTCGAGCACCTCCTGCATCTTGTGCGACACCAGCACCACACCGTGCCCGGTCTCGACCATGTGGCGCACGACGCCGAACAGCCGCTCCGCCTCGTGCGGCGCGAGCACCGCCGTCGGCTCGTCGAGAATCAGGATGCGCGCGCCGCGGTAGAGCTGCTTCACGATCTCGACCCGCTGCTGCTCACCGACCGACAACTGCCAGACCGACGCCGACGGATGGATGTCGAGGCCGAACTCGTCGACGAGCTCGCCGACTTGCTGCTCCAGCTGGCGCAGCGCCTTGCGGCCCAGCGACTTCCCCATGCCGAGCACGATGTTCTCGGCCACCGTGAACGTGTCGACGAGGCGGAAGTGCTGGTACACCATCCCGATCCCGTGGGCCGCGGCGTCGTGCGGCGAGCGCAGGTGCACCGGTTCCCCGTCGATCGTGATCTCGCCGGCATCGGGCCGGTACAGCCCGGCCAGCACGGAGCACAGCGTCGACTTGCCGGCGCCGTTCTCGCCGAGCAGCCCGTGGATCTCGCCACTGACGACCTCGAAGTCGACCGCGTCGATCGCGGCGACGTCGAAGAAGGTCTTGGTGAGACCTCGGACCTCGAGCGAGGAGAAGGCGGTGCCGGGCACGGATCGGTCAGCCAGGAATCTGCCCGACGACGCCCTCCACGAGCCACTGGCAGCAGTCGATGCGCTCGGCGAACGGGATCGTCTCCCCCTCGGCGATGACGACGTTGCCCTGATTGTCGGTGATCGGGCCGGCGAACATGTCGAAGCTGCCGTCGATGATGCTCTGCTTGCGCTCCTCGACCGTGGCCAGCATCTCGTCGGTGACGTCGGGTCCGTACGGGGCGAACGTGATGAAGCCGTCCTTCAGGCCACCGAAGGTGATCGCCGGCTTCCACGTGCCGTCGATCATGTCGCCGACCTGGCTGGCGTAGTACGTGCCCCAGTCGTAGAGGAACGACGATGCCCATGCCTCGGGCTCGATCTGCGACCAGTCGTTCGTGTAGCCGATGACGTGGCCGTCGTTCTGGGCGGCGACGGTCGCGTACACCTGGGCGCCGACCTCGTGGGCGAGCACATCTGCGCCGGCGTTGACGAGCGCCTCGGCGGCCTGCTGCTCGAGGGCCGGGTCGAACCACGTATTGACGTACACGACCTGCACCTCGGCCTCGGGGTTGACCTCGCGGGCGCCCATCGTGAAAGCGTTCACCGCGCGGTTCACCTCGTTGTACGGGAAGCCGACCGGGTAGCCGATGATGTTGCTCTCGGTCAGCATCCCGGCGATCATCCCGTCGAGGTAGCGGCCGTCCTCCGATGCGCCGTCGAAGTGGCCGACGTTGTCGGCGATCTCGTAGCCGGACCACGTCAGGAACAGCACGTCAGGGTTCTCGGCGGCGACGTCCATCATGTCGTCCTGGTAGAACGTCGTGCCGATCACCATGTCGGCGCCGGACGCGACAGCGTCCTCGAACGCGTTCGTCGCGGTCTGACCTGGGGCGATCGACTCCACGTAGACGACCTCGATGCCGGGGAACGTCTCCTCGATCTTGGCGCCGCCGCGGGCATGGGTCGTGTTCCACCCACCGTCGTCGATCGAGCCGTCCATGATCATCACGATCTTCCAGTCGCTGAAGTCGCCGTCCCGTGGGGTGACCTCCCCCGCTGCGCCACCCGGCGCCGTCGTGGCCGCGCCGGGCGCGGTCGTGTCGGCAGCGGCGGTCGTCGCGGCCGGCGCTTCGGTCGAGTCCGACGAATCGTCGCCGCCACACGCCGCGGCGACGAGGGAACCGGCGAGGAACAGGCCAGCGAGGCGAGCGCCGACCGGGACACGGCGGCGACGGGGGGAGGGTGAGGTCATGGGCGGATGCAAGTCAGGACGCATGAAGGATCCGTTTCGGTGTGATGAAGAGGCGGGGAATCGTGGATGGGCGGGCGAAGGCGGGCATCACGCGCTGACGGTGAACGGGCTGATCGATGTCATCGGACCTCCAGGGCGGCCATCTTCTCGGCGAGGTAGTCGTGGGCGATCACGGGCAGGTGCAGCGCCGGGTGCTCGGCGTCGACGCACGTCTCCAGCGCCTCGATGAGCGCATCGTCGTCCGGTTCGTGGAAGAACACGAGGCTGATCAGCTCCTCGGTGGGCACCGCCGCGGGCGGGGGCAGCACGCGGTGCTGGTTCGAGCACCACCGGTCGTTCGTCCAGCGGCGGATCAGGTCGCCGGTGTTGATCAGCAGGCTGCCCGGAAGGTACGGCGCGTCGATCCAGTCACCGTTCTCGTCGCGGACCTGGAGGCCACCGGCGCCGGGCTCGCGGTCGAGGATCGTGAGGGTGCCGAAGTCGGTGTGCGGGCCCACACGGAACTGGTTCGGCTCCGGGTCGGTGTCGCCGCGGGGTCCGTACCAGTTCAGCGAGACCTGCGCGGTGGTGGCCCGGCACTGGTCGCGCAACATCGGCTGCGGCAGGCCGAGGGCCATCGAGCAGAGATCGAGCAGTTCGTCGGCGAGCACCTTGCCGGCGCGCCACCACGCCTCGGCGGCCTCCCGGAACCCGGGCGGAACGGACGGCCAGCGGTTGGCCGCATAGGTGATCGGGCTGGTGACCCGCAGCGACTCGTCGGGCACATCGACGGGCCCGAAGGCATAGGTCTCCTTCAGGTCCGGCGGGGTGTCGATGCCGTAGGTGGCCGCGTTCGACTCCAGGCCGGGGCCGACCCAGCCTCGATAGGCCGCGCCGTCGACGGCGACCGCTGCCTTCTGCCCGGCCGCCAGGTGGAAGAACCGGCGGCACTGCTCGCGGCACTCGGCGATCACGCCCGCCGGCACCCGGTGGTTGACGACGAGCAGGAAGCCGAGGCGGCGCAGGTGGGCGTCGACCTCGGACGCCAACCCGGCGCGCTGCACCTCGTCACCGTGGAACCACTGGTCGAGGTCGATGAGCGGGATCTCGGTCATGGTCGCTCGCCCGCCGCGACGCCGATGCGCGACGCCTCGCGGTCGGCGTGGCGGTTCAGTTCGAGGCCGCGCGATCCGCCGAGCTTCTGGGCCAGGTGCTCGGCGACGGTGACGTCGTCGTAGCTGCTCGTCCCGTCCGCGGCCCGGCACGGCGGGAGGGTGGAGACGACCGCGTCGGCGTTGCCGTCGTGGAAGTACGCCGCCGACCGGCGACGCTGCAGCGTGCCGTCGGCGTCGCGGGGCGGCACGACGCGGTGCATCGTCGAGAGCCATCGGTCGTTGGACCACCGGGCCAGCAGATCGCCGAGGTTGATCAGCAGCGCACCCGGCGCGGGCACGACGGGGCACCACGCGCCGTCCGGGCGGAGGATCTCGAGGCCGGGCACCGGGTCGGCCCACAGCACGGTGACGATGCCGTAGTCGGTGTGCGCGCCCATCCCCATCTGGCTGTCGCCGACGACGACGCCCTCCGGCACCTCGTAGTGGTTCATTCGCAGCACGTCGATCGAGTGATCCGTGAAGGAGGCGAAGTGCTCGGGCGGCAGGCCGAGGGCGACAGCGAAGATCTCCGTCATCCGGCGGGCGACGGCACCGGCAGCCTGGAACCACGCGCCGACCTCCTCGCGGAACGCATCGGCGCCGGCGAGCTCGGGCCAGATGCTCTCGGCGTAGATCTCGGCGTCGAGGTCGAGGCCCGGGAAGTCCGATCGGGCGGCGCCGACGTTGAACGCCTCGAACAGGTCGTCGGGCGACACGACGCCGAGGCTGTAGCTGAGGCGCTCCGATCGTGGCGGGGTGTAGCCGCGGTTGATCGACGGGCGCGGCGCCGTCGAGCGCGTCTTGATCTCGATCGGGAGGCCGAAGAACCAGTCGATCGCCCGCTGGAGCTGGCCGATCGTGCCGTCCGGGATGCCATGGCCGACGATCTGCATGAACCCGACGCGGCGGCATGCGTCGTCGACCGACGCCGCGATCGACGAGCGGGCGTCGTCGTCGCCTGCCCATCCACCGATGTCGATGACCGGCACGTACGGCGCGCTGTCGCTCACGCTTCGGCCTCCGCGAGCAGCGAGTCGATCTCCGTTCGGAAGCGCGCATCGAGGGCCCGCTTCTCGTCGTCGGGCGCCCAGCATGCCTCGATCGCGTCGCGCGCGATCTGGGACATGGTGGCCAGGTCGTAGGCGAACGCGTCGGCGACCTGCTCGAAGTCGTCGGCGATCGTCGTCGCTGACATGCCGGGATCGTCGGAGTTGATCGTCACGAGCACGCCGGTGGCGCGCTGGGCGGCGAAGGGGTGGGCGGCGACGCTCGGCACCGTACCGCTGAGGACGACGTTCGAGATCGGGCAGACGGTCAGGGGGATGCGCTGGTCGACCACCTGCTCGGTCAGCTCGGCGTCGTCCAGCAGCGCGACCCCATGGTCGACCCGTTCGCAGCCGAGCACGTCGATCGAGACGCGGATGTTCTCCGCCGGGCCGTCCTCGCCGCAGTGCATCGTCCGGCGCAGCCCGTGGCGGGCGGCGAGCGCGTACGCAGGTTCGAAGATGTGGTGGTCGACACCGCGCTCGGTGTTGTCGCCGCCGATGCCGATCAGCTCGTCGCGATCTTGGGCGGCGGCGAACTCGACCAGCTCGACGGCGGCGTGACCGTCGGCGCCCTTGTCGACGTCGAGGATCATCCGGCAGCGGATGTCGAGGTCGCGATGGGCCGCGGCCAGGCCGTCACGGATGCCGGTCCAGATCGTTTCGAGCGCGATGCCGTAGGGCAGGAGGAACCCGGGCGAGAAGAACATCTCGCGGTAGCGCACCCCGGCCGCGCTGGCGTCCTCGAGCGCTTCGTAGGTGACGCGGGCGAGGTCGTCGGCGGTCTGCAAGCTGGCGCAGATGACCGTGTACACCTCGAGGAACTCGGTGAGGTTGGTGAACCGGTACAGCTCGGTCGGATCGTCGACCGGCAACCGCACGCCGTTGGCCCGCGCCAGCTCGGCGAGGGTCTGGGGGCGCACGGCGCCTTCGAGGTGGCAGTGCAGTTCGACCTTCGGGAGACGGCGGGCCAGCGCGGCGGCCGTCGACGGCGCGTGCGTGCCTGTCACGCCGTCGCCGCCAGCTCGCCGAGCATCCGCCGGTACTCCAGGCAGCCGAGGTCGGCCTTGGTGTGCACCTCGACGCGGATGTCGAGCGGGATGTTCGGCTCCTCCATCTGTTCGAGGATCCACAGGTCCTCGACACCGACCGCGACCTGGAGGTCGCGCGCGGCGGCGATCTGCTGCTCGTCGCCGCCGAGCGGGTAGGCGTGGACCATCCACCAGATCGACGTGTCGTCGTCGACCGGGCACACGAACGACCAGATGAAGTCCGAGCCGTCGGGGCGGTCGATGCGCAGCTCGACGCTGAAAGGCAGGCCGACCTGGTAGACGGCGACGCTGTCGACGGCCTCGGCGAGGTGGGCGCCGTCGACGATCTGGCGATCGAGCTGCTGGAGGCGCCAGCCGGAGCGCTCCACGCTCAAGGTCGGGCGCCCGTCGTCCTGGCCGCCGAACGTCTTCGCGTGCAGGAACGGGAAGTGCGCCGCGTCGAGGAAGTTGTCGGTCAGGATCGCCGCGCTGACCCGCGTCGTGAACGGCCCGGCGACGAAGAGGTCGTTGACCGGGTCGAGGTAGCCCGCGTCGTCGATGATGTCGTCGAGCGGTTCGTCGGCGAGGCAGATCCAGACCAGGCCGAACTTGACCGAGACCCGTGCCGTGTCGACGCACGCCTTGGGCGGGATGGGCACCTCGGACGACAACGCCGGGATCGTCGTCGTGCGGCCGGTCGAATCGAAGCGGTAGCCGTGGTACGCGCACTCCAGCTCGTCGTCGACGATCCGGCCGGCGCTCAGCGGTACCAGCCGGTGCGGGCAGCGGTCGCGCATCGCAACCAGCTCACCGCCGAGGCGGGCCACCAGCCAACGCTCGCCGAGCAGCCGGACGCCGAGCGGGCTGGCCTCGGGCACGTCGGCCTCCAGCGCGACCGGGAGCCAGCAGCGGCGCAGCGACGGATCGGTGTTGCGGAACATCTCGGCCACCTCCGACATCGTAAGTGCTACTTACGGGTCGATGGGTTACCGCTCTGTGAACGCTCCGCGATCGCGGGTGCGAGCGGCCCTGTCGTCAGTGATCCGGCGTGGACGTCGGATCGCCGACGACGATCACCACCTCCGCCGGCCCGTCACCGCGCAGCACCCAGCGGTGGGCCACCGAACCGTCGTGGTGGAGGGAGTCGCCCGGTTCGAGGCCGACCGAACTGCCGTCACCGAACTCGATCATGATCGAGCCCCGCACGACGTACACGACGTCCTCGCCCGGGTGCTCGAACCACTCCTGCTCGTCGTCCTCCGGGTGGATCGTGTAGTGGTATGCCTGGAGCAGCACGTGGTCGCCGGTGCGCGAGAGGAGGCGCGGCTGCTGCGAGTGCTCGCCGTCGCTCGCCGACAGACGGATGCCAGCGCCGGCGCGGGTGACGTGGGCGCGCGCGTCGGTCTCGCCACCGAGCAGCGCGTTCGGCGTGCAGTCGAGCGCGGCGGCGACGCGGTACAGCGTCGGGATGCTCATCGAGGTCCGGCCCGTCTCGAGCTGGCTGATGAACGGCGCCGACACGTCGGCGCGGCGGGCCACCTCGGCGATCGACAGCCCGGCGGCCACGCGGCGGGCGCGCACCTCGGCGCCGACGAAGTCGCGCAGGTCGACCGGGATGGGGGCAGCCACTGCGGCCACCATACCCACACGGGTTGGGTCGAAGGACCCTGGCCGACGGGGCCCCGATACCTCGACAATCGAGTCATGGAACGGACACTCCCGCAGGCCTGGCGTGTTCGCCGTG
>CAZMGD010000022.1:0-47939 GCA_964565705.1 uncultured Ilumatobacteraceae bacterium
CGCAACGGCTACGACGCGGTGTCGATGCGCGACCTGGCCGAGACCTGCCGGATGTCGATGACGACGATCTACCAGTTCTGCCGATCGAAGGATCAGCTGATCGCCGAGGCCCACATCGACAACCTCGACGCGATGCGCGAGCGGCTGCTCGCTCGACCACCGGCGGGCGCCACGGCGGAGGCGCGGGTGCTGCGCGTCATGCGCGGCTACGTGCGCGCGCTGGAGGACGACGACCAACTGACCCGCACGCTGATGCGGGCGATGTATGCGCCGGGCGCGCACGCCGCCGAGAGCACCGCTGCGGTGACGACCACCTACAACAGCCTCGTCGACCTGGCGATCGGGGATGCCGAGGTGCCCGACCGCGTGGCCATGATCGCGACGCTGGGCCACGTGATCGACAGCGTGGTGATCAACTGGATGAGCGGTCGACATGACGCGGCCTGGGCCAAGCGCGAGATCGAGGCGGCGGTACACGTGCTGCTTCGCGGCCAATAACCCGTTACCGTCCAGTTCGTCACCGGCGTCGGTCGTGTGCTGAGGTTGCTCCCATGGGGCAACGCCAGAGCGTTCGTGACGTCGACGCGCAGCTGACCGCGCCGGGAGGACCGTTCGAGATCGAACAGGTCGAGGTGGACGGCCGCCCGGTGCGCGTCTGGGCCCGTGCACCGCGCACGATCGGCGACCTGCTCGCGCGGGGCCGGGAGCTGAGCCCCGACCGCCCGTTCCTGATCCTGGGTGACGAGCGGATGACCCACGCCGAGCACTCGAACCGGGTCGCCGCGTTGGCCTCGGCGCTCGTCCACCGATTCGGGGTCGGCCCAGGCGACCGGGTGGCGATCGCGATGCGCAACCTGCCCGAGTGGTCGGTCGCGTTCTTCGCGACGACGCTCCTCGGCGCGATCGCCGTGCCGCTCAACGCGTTCTGGAACGGTGCCGAGCTCGCGTTCGCGCTGGAGGACAGCGAGGCCGAGGTGCTGATCGCCGATGGCGAACGCCTCGAACGGCTGGCCGATCAGCACGACGCGATCGCCGGCGTCGCCCTGATCGGCACGCGCCTCGACGATCGCAAGACCGACGCCCTGCTGTCGCCCGGCATCGTCGAGTTCGACGCGCTGCTCGACGGATCGCCGGCTCCGGACGTGGCGGTGCACCCGGACGATCTCGCCACGATCTTCTACACGTCAGGCACGATGGACCGTCCAAAGGGTGTGCTCGGCACCCACCGCAACATCTGCAACATCGTCGTCGGCCTGCAGTTCGTCGCCGCCCGGGGCATGGCGCGCGCCGGCATCGACCCGGCGGCGGTGCAGCGCCAGGCACCGGTCGTGCTCCTGCCGGTGCCGCTGTTCCACGGCAGCGGCTGCCACTCGGCGCTGGTCGGCCACGCCTGGTCAGCCGGCACGATCGTGCTGATGCGCAAGTGGGATCCATCGCTCGCGCTCGACATCATCGAGCGCGAGCAGGTCACCGGGGTGTCGGGCGTGCCGACGATGGTGTGGGATCTGGTCAACGATCCGTCGATCGAGGGCCGGGATCTCAGCTCCCTGCGCAGCGTCGGTGGCGGCGGAGCGGCATCGCCGCCCGAGCTGCTGCGCCGCATCCAGCGCGTGCTGCCCGGCCGCGGCGCCGGCACCGGGTACGGGATGACCGAGTCGTCGGCGCTGGTCACCTCGATCGGCGGTGCCGACTACGCGGAGCGCCCGACGAGCGTGGGAGTGCCCGTGCCGATCGTCGACGTCGGCATCTTCGACGACGGCGGCAACGAACTGCCCACCGGCGAGACCGGCGAGATCTGGATGCGTGGATCGACGATCGTGCCCGGCTACTGGCGCCGCCCCGACGCGACCGCGGCCACGTTCACCGACGGATGGCTGCACTCCGGCGACCTCGGCCGCATCGACGAGGAAGGCTTCGTCTACATCGTCGACCGGGCCAAGGACATGGTGATCCGCGGCGGCGAGAACATCGCCAGCCTCGAGGTCGAGGCGGTGCTCTACGACCACCCGGCCGTGCTCGAAGCAGCGGTGTTCCCCGTGCCGCATCCCTCCCTCGGTGAAGAGGTTGGCGCCGTGGTCCGCCTACGTCCGGGCGAGGTCGCGACCGCCGATCAGCTCCGTGCGCACGCCGCTGACCGGCTCGCCGCGTTCAAGGTGCCGGCGCACGTCTGGCTGCGCACCGAGCCGTTCCCGCGCGGCGACACCGGCAAGATGCTCAAGCGGGCCCTGCGCCAGGAGTACGCGACCCCGGGAGGCAGCCATGGGTGAACTGGTCGAGACGACCCGCCGGGGCCAGGTGCTCGTCGTGTCGATGCGCCGCGACGTGAAGCGCAACGCCATCGACCGCGCCCTCGCCGATGCGATCGATGCCGCGCTGAACGAGGTCGAGGACGACGACGCGATCCGGATCGGCGTGCTGACCGGCACGGCCTCGGTGTTCTGCGCTGGCAGCGACCTGACCAGCCGAGGCGACTACGTGACCGAGCGCGGCGGGGAGTACGGCGTGATCCGCCGCGACCGGCGCAAGCCGCTGATCGCCGCCGTCGAGGGCCTGGCGCTCGGCGGTGGGATGGAGATCGTGCTGACCTGTGACCTCGTGGTGGCCGCGCGCGACGCCCGCTTCGGGTTGCCGGAGGTGTGTCGCAGCCTCGTACCGACCTGCGGTGGGCTGTTCCGTACGCCGCAGACGCTGCCGGTCAACCTCGCCCGCGAGATGCTGCTGACCGGCGAGCCGATGTCCGCCGAGCGCCTGTACGCGGCCGGCGTGGTCAACGTGCTGACCGAACCCGGTGGTGCCGTCGACGCGGCGGTGGCGATGGGGGAGCGGATCGCAGCCAACGGGCCGCTCGCCGTGCAGGCGTGCCTGCGGGCGGTCAACGGGTTCGTCGGGACCAACGATGCCGACACCTGGGCGGCCAACGACGTGGCCGCGAGCTCCATCCGCGGCAGCCAGGACGTGTTGGAGGGTGTGCAGGCGTTCCTCGAGAAGCGCGAACCTCGCTGGACCGGACGCTGACGAGAGGACACGACCATGTGGGACTTCGAGACCGACCCCGAGTACCAGCACGACCTCGACTGGGTCGACCGGTTCGTGGGCGAGGAGATCGAGCCGTTGCAGTTCGTGCTGCCCCACCCGCTGGAGCGCGACCACCCGCTCTGGGAGGCGCTCGTGCCGCCGCTGCAGCAGCAGGTGCGCGACCGCGGTCTGTGGGCCACACACCTCGGGCCGGAGCTCGGCGGCCCGGGCCACGGGCAGGTGAAGCTGGCGTTGCTCAACCAGATCCTCGGTCGGGTGCCGATGGCGCCGATCGTGTTCGGCTGCCAGGCGCCCGACAGCGGCAACGCCGAGATCATCGCCCACTACGGCACCGACGAGCTGAAGGACACGTACCTGCGCCCGTTGCTGAACGGCGAGATCTTCTCCTCGTTCTCGATGACCGAACCGCAGGGCGGATCCGACCCGAAGGAGTTCACCTGCTCGGCTGTGCTCGACGGCGACGAGTGGGTGATCAACGGCGAGAAGTGGTTCTCCTCGAACGCCAAGTACGCCTCGTTCCTCATCGTCATGGTCGTGACCGAACCGGACAACCCGCCATATCAGCGTCAGTCGATGATCATCGTCCCGACCGACACGCCGGGCGTGAACATCGTCCGCAACCTCGGCCACTCCTTCAACGGTGAACCGGGTCGGGGCACGCATGCCTACATCCGTTACGAGGACGTGCGCGTGCCGAAGGACAATCTGCTCGGCGGCCGCGGCAACGCGTTCGTCGTGTCGCAGACACGGCTCGGCGGCGGACGCATCCACCATGCGATGCGCACCGTCGGCATGGCCCAGCGGGCACTGGACATGATGCTGGAGCGGGCGGTGTCACGCCGCACGCAGGGCGAGCTGCTGTCGAAGAAGCAGCTGGTGCAGGAGATGGTGGCCGAGTCGTGGATCGATCTCGAGCAGTTCCGCCTGCTCGTGCTGCGCACGGCCTGGAAGATCGACCGCTACCAGGACTACAAGCGGGTGCGCGGCGACATCTCGGCGGTGAAGGTGGCGATGCCCGGCGTGCTGCATCGCATCGCCTCCCGAGCACTGCAGGTGCACGGATCGCTCGGCATCACCGAAGAGATGCCGTTCATGGACATGATCTCCAACGCCTACCACCTCGGCCTCGCCGACGGACCGACCGAGGTGCACAAGGTGACGCTGGCGCGCACGCTGTTCGCCGACGCGACACCGGCGGACGGACTGTTCCCGAGCGGGCACATCCCCGCCGCGCGAGAACGAGCGCTGGCCAAGTACGCGGACGTCATCGCCCGAGTCGGGATGTGACCGAGACGGATGCCCTCGCCGCGGCAGCGGGGTGTCAGAAGCCCGCTGCGCTGTGATCCAGGTCGGAACCCCCACGGTTCTGACACCTACCGGGCTCGAGTGCCGAACGTCGATCGGCGCGGCCGAGCTTCACCCGCATCGGGTCTGGTCAGGCCGGTGGCGGTGCGCGACGATCGAAGGCGGCCCCGGCAGGTCATGGCGCGCCTGGGGACGAGCTGAGGGAGGCGATCGTGGACGAGATGGTCGATCGCACCTGGCATCAGCTGGGGTGCACGGGTTGGGGCAACCGACTGCTGATCCAGTTCGATCTCGACCTCACCGCTCCGGCATCGCGGACGACCGCCTGACGTGGCGGCTCCCGACATCGCGGCCGAGCGCCGCGCACTGCTCCTCTCGATCGGCGTCGGTGCCGCGCTCGCCGGGCTCGGCATCCTGTGGGGGATCCTCTCCGGCTCGCAGATGATCCTCCTCGACGGCGTGTACTCGATCATCGGTGTCGGCGTCTCGTGGCTTCTGCTCCGTGCGTCGGCGCTGGCCAGCCGGAAGCCGAGCCGGCGGTACCCGTTCGGTCGCTACGCGGTGGTCCCGATGGTCGTCGGACTCCAGGGGTTCGTGTTGCTGGCGACGATCGCGTACGCCGCGGTCGAGGCACTCCTGGTCATCCGCGCGGGGGGCAGCGAGGTGAGCGCGGGGGCGGCCATCGTGTACGGCGTGATCGCGTCCGTCACCTCGCTCGTCGTGTGGTGGTGGCTGCGTGCGCGCGCCGGTGCCTCCGACCTGCTCGTGGCGGAGGCGACTGGCTGGCGGATCGCGGCGCTGCGTGGCGCGGCGGTGTTCGGCGGCTTCGTGGTGCTCGCCGTGCTCGACGGATCGAATTGGAGCGGCGCCGCGCCGTACGTCGATCCGGTCATGGTGCTGATCACCTGTGTCGTGTTCCTGCCTCCACCGATGCGCATGGTGCGCGGTACGTTTCTCGAGTTGCTCGAGAAGGCGCCCGACGCGCCGGTCGCCCAGGCGGTCGGTGTCGCCGTCGGAGCCCTCACCGAGCGCTTTCGGTTCGATGCGCCCGAGGTCCGTGCCACCAAGCTCGGGCCGAAGCTCTACGTGGAACTGGTGGGAGAGGTCGATCCGGACACGACCGTGGCACAGCAGCAGCAGGTGTTCGAGGAGCTCCACGCCGAGCTCGACCGCTTGCCGTACGAGATCTGGCTGACGGTGGAGCTGACCCCGCGGCCGGACCAGATCGACGACGGAGGTGACCGATGAGCGACAGCACGATCACGTTCGTCGTGCTCGCAGCGGTGGTCGTGCTCTTCGTGAGCAACCGCGTCCCGGTCGCGATCATCGCCCTCGGGACGGCGCTGTCCCTGTGGGCGACCGGTGTCCTCGAGCTCGAGCAGGCGACGGCCGGGTTCGGCGACCCGACCGTGCTGTTCATCGCCTCGCTGTTCGTCGTCAGCGAGGCCCTCGACGCGACCGGTGTCACGGCGTGGATCGGGCAGCTGCTGATCGAGCGCGCCGGCACCGACCGGACGCGGATCCTCATGGCGATCATGGTGCTGTGCGCGCTGGTGACGGCGCTGATCACACCGAACGCCTCCGTGGCGGCACTGGTACCGGTCACGGTGATCGTCGCCCTCCGAGTCGGCCAGGAGACGTCGCAGCTGATGATCCCGCTCGCCTATGCCGCGCACGCGGGCGCGCTCCTGGCACTGACGGGCAGCCCGGTCAGCGTCGTGATCTCCGAGGCTGCCGACGACGCCGGCGCAGGGCGCTTCGGGTTCTTCGAGTTCGCCCTGACGGGCATCCCGCTGCTGATCGGCACGGTCGCCATCGTGTTGTTGCTGGGCAAGACGCTGCTGCCGCACCGCAGCTCGTCGACGCTGACGCGCGACCTGAGCGAGCACAGCCAGACCCTGGCCAAGCACTACCGCGTCGACGGGGAAGACGCCACGCGGTTGTTCAGCCGCCGGTACGGGTCCGCCGAGGTCGTGATCCCGCCGCGCTCGCCGGCGATCGGGAAGCGGGCGTACCCCGGCATGGTCACCGAGAGCGGCGAGCTCGTCGTGCTGGCGGTGATGCGCGGCAACAAGCGGCTGGGCGAGGAGGACGCCGTGCTGCAGGCGGGCGACACGCTGCTCGTTCGCGGCACCTGGCAGGCGCTCAGCCGCCAGATCGAGGCCGACGACGCCGTGCTCGCCGTCGATCCACCGGACGTGGTCCGCCGCCAGGCCGTGCCGCTCAGCACGGGTGCGATCCCCTCGATCGTCGTCCTCGTGGTCATGGTCGTGCTGCTTGCGACGAACGCGGTCCCGCCCGCGGTGGCGGGCATCAGCGCGGCGTGCGCGCTCGTGCTGCTCGGCGTGCTGAGCGTGGACCGCGCGTTCGCGTCGGTCGGGTGGACGACCGTCGTCCTCGTCGCCGGCATGATCCCCCTCTCCACGGCGATGCGCGTCACCGGCGCCGCCGAGACGCTGGCCGGGCACATCGTCGACCTCGTCGGCGACCACGGCCCGTACCCGCTGCTCATCGCCCTGTTCGTGCTGACCGCGGTGCTCGGCCAGCTGATCAGCAACATGGCGACCGCGCTGATCGTGATCCCGATCGCACTGTCGGCCGCGGCGGAGCTCGACGTCGCCGCACCGCCGGTCCTGATGAGCATCAACGTGGCGTGCGCCGCCGCGCTGATGACCCCGGTGGCCACGCCCGCCAACCTGATGGTGATGGAACCGGGCGACTACCGGTTCAACGACTACTGGAAGATCGGGCTGCCCGTCCTCGCCTGGTACTTCGTCGTCAGCGTGTTCCTCGTACCGCTGATCTGGAACTTCTGACGGTCGACGAGTGCTGGCGTTGGCCGACAGCACCATCGTCTACGTCGTGCTCGCGGCTCTCGTCGTGCTGTTCCTCGTCGACCGGTTGCCGGCGGAGATGGTCGCGATCGGGAGTGCGGTCGTGCTGTGGGCCACTGGCGTGCTCGGGCCGGCGGAGGCGCTGGCAGGCTTCTGGCACCCGACGGTCGTGTTCGTCGCCTCGCTGCTGATCGTCGCGACCGCGCTGGAGTCGACGGGGATCACGGCCTGGGCAGGACACCACCTGGTCACCCACGCCGACGGCGACGCTCGCCGCCTGACGGTGTGGACGATGGTGCTCGCCGCGGCGCTGACCTCGTTGATCACCGTGCACGGCGCGGTCGCTGCCCTGATCCCCCTCGCCGTCGCATCGGCGGCACGGGTGCGGATGCCGGCCTCCCAGCTGCTGCTCCCGCTCGCCGTGGCGGCGCACGCCGGCACGCAGCTCACCCTCGCTGGCTCGCAGGTCAACATCTTGTTCTCGGAGGCGTCGCGAGACGCCGGCGCGGGCTACTTCGAGTTCTTCGAGTACGCGCTCGTCGGCATCCCCCTGGTGCTCGGCACGATTGCCATCGTCGTGTTGGGCACGCGCCGGCTCCTGCCCGATCGAGGCGTCGCCGAGCCGGCGGCCGACGCCCAGGTGGCGTCCGAGGTGACGTCCGAGGTGACGTCCGAGGTGATGGCCGTCCACCTGCCCAGCCCGGGTTGGTGGCGCGCGGTGATGATCACCGGCGCGATGGTCGTGCTCCTGGCCACCGGCGTCGTCGCCCCGGCCGCCGCCGGGCTGATGGCGGTCGTCGCGCTGCTGCTCGCCCGTGTGCTGACCCCCGAGGCGGCAATCGGTGGGATCAACTGGACCACGATCCTGCTGATCGCCGGCATGATCCCGATGTCGACGGCGATGAGCAGCTCGGGCGCAGCCGACGACATCGCCCACGCGATCACCGAGGTGGTCGGCGACGGCAGCCCGTACCTCTTGCTGGCGGTGCTGTTCGCCGTCGTCGCCGTGCTCGGACAGCTGATGAGCAACACCGCGACCGCGCTCGTCGTGATCCCTGTTGCCGTGGCAGCGGCGCACGACCTGGACGTGTCGGTGCGCCCCGTCTTGATGTCGTTGAACGTCGTCACCGTCGCCGCCCTGCTGACACCGGTCGCCACCGCGGCGAACACGATGATCGCGGGTCCCGGCGGCTACCGCTTCGGCGACTACGCCAAGTTCGGCTGGCCGTTGCTGCTGTGGTGGTTCGTGATCGCCGTCGGCTACGTGCCGCTGATCTGGTCGTTCTGAAATTCGAGCTGGGGTACGTCGACGGCGATCTCCGGGCCGAGCATCACGCCGTCCGACAGGCGGAGGCGATCGCCGCTCCAGAACTTGCCGGGGTCGTACCAGTTGACTGGTCGCCCCTCGTCGAGCAGGCCCATCCGCTCGAACGTCAGCGCGACCAGCTCGGCGCAGTAGATGTCCTCCAACGACGCCGCCCGGCGGGCCCGTCCCTTCAGCCAGCGCGACACGAGCTTGCCGGTGGTGGGGAACCGGCGTGCGGTCATCTCCTCCACCACGGCGAGCGCCCGGTCCTCCATCGCCGCCGTCGCCACCGGATCGATCTGGCGGAAGTAGGCCTTCTGGCCGTAGCGGTTCACCCATGTCGAGGCGGCGTCGACCAGGCGGTGCAGCTGGGCCCCGCGCTGCAAGGTGCCGGTCCACACGTCGGGGATCGACCTGCCGAGCTCGGCGTGCCAGAGCAGCGGAGGCAGGTCGTCGAGCGCGAGCACCATCGCCACGTGGTTGACCGGGCTGTTGGTCGCGGCGCGGATCGCCCGGTCGGCGAGCTTCTTGCCCGTGAACAGCCAGACGTCGCCACTGCGGGTGATCGAGGCGGCTTCCTCCAGCGAGACCGTCGTCGTCGGCACGGCCGCGTACTGTACGGCGCATGCGGTGGTGGAAGTGGTTGGGGCTCGCCGGATTGCTGGGGGCTGCGGCAGCCGGCGCGGTGGTCGTCAATCGGCACCGGGCGCGTCACTGGACCGACCTCTCCACCGAGGAGCTGCGCGACAAGCTGCACGCTCGACTCGCCGCCAGCAGGACGGCCGAGCAGGCCGCATCGTGAAGCTGATCACGCGACGGCCATCCGTCTGGACGCTCCAGGCACCCGTCGTCGCCCGGGCCAGCCGCGAGATCGCGGCTTCGACGACGGCGGTGTTCGGCGTGCTGGCCGATCACGAGGCGTGGCCGCACTGGTTCCCCGGGGTGAAGCGCGTCGAGGTGACCGGCGGCGACGGGGCTGGTGTCGGTGCCCGGCGTCGGGTCACGCTGCGCGGCGGCATCCGCTTCGACGAGGAGTTCGTGACGTGGCAGCCCGGCGAGGCGTTCGGGTTCACAGTGGTCGCGATGCGACCTCGCATGTTGCGTTCGCTGAACGAACTGGTGACCTTGGAGAACCTCGGCGACGATCGGTGCCGGGTGACCTACCACCAGGGGTTCGACCCGCGGCCATGGTCGGCGTGGCTGATGCGGTTGCTGGCCCACTGGATCATGCCCAAGGCGCTGCAGTCCGGGCTGGCGGGGTTGGACCGGGTCAGTTGTCGCTGACCACGTGGTCGAGCAGGCCGTCCACGACGTATGCCGGATACAGGTCGGGCCGCACCGGGTCGCCACCGTCGGAAGGGATCCCCAGGGCATCGCGAACGTCGCCCGACAGGTAGTACGCCGATGCCGCCACCTGACGGAGGCGGTGCTGGCCACGCTCGCTCAGCGCGCCCGATCCGAGCTCGGCGAGCGCGCTGCGCCACGGCCCGAGCAGCTCCGGCCGCGCGGTGAGCACCGCGTCCAGCAGTCCCTCGTGCACGCCGACGGCGGACGCGCCCGGCATCGCATCGTCGGCAGGGATCTGTGCATTTGCATAGACCGCGAACGCGGCGCGCTCGGCATCGGAGGGAGGAGTTGGGGCGACCTCGACCGTTGCCGGTCGCGGTCGTGCCTCGAACGGGCCGAGGACATGGGTGTGCTCGGGCTGCGGGATCTCACGGCGGTGGTCGAGCAGCCGCGCGGTCGCGCGCAACGCGATCGCGGCGATCGTGCTCGTCGGGTTCGCCGAGCCGGCGGTGACGAACACGCTGCCGTCGACGATCAGCAGGTTGCGTACGTCGTGACTGACGCACCACTCGTCGACCACCGAGGTGGCCGGGTCGAGGCCCATCCGGGCCGTGCCGAGCAGGTGGCCGTTCGCGCCGTGCCACGTCACCTCGATCTCCGACGCTCCCGCCGTCTCCAGCGATCGGCGGGCGTGCTCGACCTGCCATTCCATGAGCCGGGTGGTGTTGGCGTCGCGCCGGTAGTGCAGCTGTGGTACGGGCAGTCCGACGTCGTCCACGTCGGTGCCCGACAGCTCGACTCGGTTGGACTCGTCGGGCAGGTCCTCGCAGATCGCCACCCACGACGCGGTGTGCCCGAACCGCCGCCGCACGTGCTCGTGGTGCTCCGCACCCCATCGACCGCCGCCGGCGAGCGCGTGGCGCAGCGGCCCGCTGGCGCTGCCGAGCGCCCAGGTGGCTCCGCGCACGAACCCCCGTGACGCGTCGCTGGACGCGAACTCGAGACTGTGGATCAGCGCGCCGTTGTGCGCCCGCCACGCGCTCCCCGCACCGTCGAACACGCCGCCGACGCTGACCAGCGGGTGCAGCATCAGGCGCCGGCCGACGAGCCCGGACGAGTTCGCCAACTCGGACGCCAGCAGCAGCCGGGTGGTGCCGATCGCGTTGGCGGCGAGCACGACGACGTTCGCCGGCTGGTGTCGCAGCACACCGTCGCCGCCGACGTACTCGGCGCCGTTGGCCAGGCCTCGCCGATCCGTCGTGACGCGGACCGCCGCCGCCCCGGTCACGACCCGCGCGCCGAGCTGCGCGGCGAGCCGCCAGTGGGTCACGTCGGCGGAACCCTTGGCGCCCTCGTTGCACCCCGTGCCGCAGGTGCCTCGCTGCACGCACGGGCGCCGGCCCTCGTAGGCGACCGACGCGATCGCGTTCGTCGCCGGCCACCAGTGCCAGCCGAGCTGGGCGTGGGCGCGAGCGACGCGCATCCCCATCTCCCCGATCGGCATCGGTGGAAGCGGGAGCTCGCCGCCGGCGGGGTACTTCGGGTTGCCGGCCATCCCCGACACGCCGAACTGGCGGTCCGTCTTCTCGTAGTACGGCTGCAGGTCGGCGTAGGAGATCGGCCAGTCGTCGGCGACGCCGTCCATGCTGCGGACGCGGAAGTCGTCCGGCAGCATCCGCGGCCACTGCCCGTTGTACAGGATCGTGCCGCCCCCGACGCCGTTGAAGTTGGAGACGCCGTAGTCGCTGTCCGACACGTCGATCGGGTAGTCGCCCGGCCCGGCCCGCACGTTCGGGTCGCCCGCCCAGCGCCGGGCCGCCTGCAGCTCGGCGTCGGCCCCCCGCCCCGGGTAGTCGTCGGCCGATGGCCAGCCCCCGCGCTCCAGGCACACCACCGACACCCCGGCACGCACCAACTCCAGCGCCGCCACACCCCCCGACGCCCCGGCGCCGACGATCAGCACGTCGGCCGGCTCGGGCTGTCGTTGCATCGATGTCAGCCTGTCGCTCCGCTCAGCCGGCGGCGTCCTTCTGGGACTCGGTGACGATGTGCTCGAGCCACCACTTCGGGGCGTTGTCGGTGATGTTCGGGATGTTGGAGTAGTCGTGCCAGCGGCAGATCTTCCCGTCGCGGAGTTGGGTCACCGAGACGAAGGAGTGCTCGATCACCTCGCCGGTGTGGAACTCCCAGCGCTCGGTGTGCTCGGTCATCACCAGGTCGCCCTCGCCGATCATGTTCGTGCCCGGCAGGTGGGAGTACCCCGACAGCGGCTCGAGGCCGATCTGGACGCGGCGCACGACGCCGTCGGGGCCGGTGCCGCCGGCGCCCACCGTGCCGACGTCGGTGTAGTGGGCGTCGTCGGTCAGCAGGGCCTTCATGCCGTCCCAGTCGCGGGCCGCGAGCGCGTCCCAGTACCGGTTGACGATCTCCTTGTTGGCGTTCACATCGGTCATCGAGCACTGTCTACCGCCCGGACTTCGAGCAGTCGTCACCGAGGTGCGATCCTGGCGGACCCGGGTGTGGGGACACCCGGACGAGGAGGATCCATGACATCGCCGTTGCCCGCCGACCTCGCCGACTTCACCGCGGCATGGATGACGGACGCGCTCGCGCCGAGGTACCCGGGGGTGGCGGTCTCGGCCGTCGACGCGATCGGGCGGGCGTCGGTGACGAACCTCCACCTGAAGCTGGCCATCACCTACGACGAGCAGGCCGGCGCCCCGGACTCGGTGTTCGCCAAGCTGCCGCCAGCCGACGCCGGCCACCGGGCGTCGATCGGCGCCGACACGATGGGCCGGCGCGAGGTCCACTTCTACAACGACGTCGCCCCGACGCTGTCCATGCGCGTGCCGGCGTGTGCGTTCGCGCAGGCTGCCCCCGACGGCTCGTTCCTGCTGCTGCTCGAGGACCTGAGCGCGGCGGGCGCGGTGATGCCGGACATGAGCTCGGTCGTGCCGGCGGAGCTGGCCGGCCCGGCGATCGACGAGCTGGCCGAGATGCACGTGCGGTTCGAGGACGCGGCACTGCGCGAGCGCCTCGTGCCCTGGGCGTCCGACCAGCGTCCGGACGCGACGCCGTTCACCGTGCCGGCGATGCGCTACGTGCTCGACACGTACCCCGACATCCTCTCGCCGGAGTACCGGGCCGTCGGCGAGCTCTACATCACCCACGCCCACGACCTGGAGCGACTGTGGGACCGGGGCCCTCGGACGTTCCTGCACGGCGACCCGCACGCCGGCAACCTGTTCATCGACGACGACAGGGTCGGGTTCCTCGACTGGGGGATGGCCACGGTCGGCGCAGCGATGCGCGACGTCAGCTACTTCATGACCGTCGGCGTCGAGACCGGCGGCGCCGACGTGCAGCGCGAGCTGCTGCAGCGCTACCTCGACGTCCGGCGGTCGCTCGGCGGTGCGGAGCTCGGCTTCGACGACGCCTGGTACCAGCACCGACTGCTCGGTGGCTACACCGTGATCGCCACGTTCCTCGGCCTCGTCCCACCGTACGACACCCCGCAGGTCCGCCCGTTCGCGACCGCGTTCCGCGAGCGGTCGATGGCTGCTCTCGTGGCCCTCGACACCGTGCCCGCCCTGCAGCAGGAGCTGGGCCGGTGACCGAACCGGTCGAACGTCCCGCCGTCGGCACGCGCGACCTCGACAGCACGCGCGAGGCGCTCGAGGCGTGGCTCGCCGGGCGGGTGCCGTCGCCGAAGGTCTCGGCGCTGAGCGCGCCGCCGACCAACGGGATGTCCAGCGAGACGATCCTGTTCGAGGCGACCTGGGACGGCGAGGTGCACGGCCTGGTCGGCCGCATCGCCCCCGACCCGGCCAACGCCCCGGTGTTCCCGGTGTACGACATCGCCGCCCAGTTCCGGGTGATGCAGGAGGTCAGGGCGGCGACCGACGTGCCGGTGCCCGAGCCGCTGTGGCACGAGCCCGATCCGTCCGTGCTCGGCCAGCCGTTCATGATCATGCGCCGTGTCGAGGGCGTGGTGCCGCCCGACGTGATGCCGTACACGTTCGGCGGCAATTGGCTGGCGGAGGCGACGGACGAGCAGCGTGGTGACCTCGCCCGGAACACGATCCGGGCGATCGCCGACCTCCACGCGATCCACGACGCGCAGGCCCGGTTCGGTTGGCTGCACGAGGGCATCGAGGGCGACACGCCGCTGCGCCGCCACGTCCAGAAGGAGCTGTACGACTACTACGCCTGGGCGGCGACGGAGACGCGGTCTCCGCTGATCGAGCGGGCCTTCGAGTGGCTCGAGGCGAACTGGCCGGAGGAGGAGGGCGAGGCCGTGCTCTCCTGGGGCGACGCCCGCATCGGCAACATCCTCTACCGCGACTTCGATCCTGTGGCGATCCTCGACTGGGAGATGGCCTCGGTCGGCCCGCGCGAGATCGACCTCGCCTGGTTCCAGTACCTCCACCGCTTCTTCCAGGACCTCGCCGAGGGCTACGGCATGCCGGGGCTGCCCGGCTTCCTCGACCGATCCGACGTCGTGGCGGCCTACCGACAGGTGACCGGCCACCTGGCTCGCGACATGGACTGGTACGGGATGCTCGCCGCCACCCGCCACGGCGTGGTGTCGCTGCGCACCGGGCTGCGCCAGGTGCAGTTCGCCCAGCAGCCGATGCCCGACGACGTCGACGACCTGATCATGCACCGCCGCACCCTGGAGCAGATGCTCGACGGCACGTATTGGGTGCGCGTAGAGGGCTGAGAAACGCGAACCGCTGCGTAGTGTGAGCGGTCGATCGGCGTCGTCGATGAAGAGGAGCTGTTGATGGGACGTGTCGAGGGGAAGGTCGCCTTCATCACCGGCGCCGCGCGTGGGCAGGGCCGCAGCCACGCGGTGAAGCTCGCCGAGGAGGGCGCGGACATCATCGCTGTCGACCTCTGCGACTCGGTGCCCAACGTCGAGTACGGCGGCGCCACCGAGGCCGACCTCGCCCAGACCGTCAAGGAGGTCGAGGCCACGGGCCGGCGCGTCGTTTCCGCCACCGCCGACGTGCGCGACCGGGACGCGCTCCAGGCGGCGATCGAGCGCGGCGTCACCGAGCTCGGGCGGCTCGACATCGTCGTCGCCAACGCCGGCATCTGCATCGCCAGCCCGTGGGATCGGGTCACCCCCGAGGTGTGGCGCGACACCCTCGACATCAACCTCACCGGTGCGTGGAACACGGCGCAGCTCGCCGCACGGCACCTCGTCACCGCCGGTGGTGGCTCGATCATCCTGATCAGCTCGGCCGCCGGCCTGAAGGGCCTGCCGTTCCTGTCCCCGTACGTCGTGTCGAAGCACGGCATGGTCGGCCTGATGCGGGCCTACGCCCAGGAGCTGGCCGAGTACAGCATCCGGGTCAACTCGATCCACCCGACCGGCGTCGACACGGCGATGGGCAACGGGCAGGGGATGAAGGATGTCGGCACGTGGCTGGCCGAACGCCCCAAGCTGGGCGCCATCCTCGTCAACGCGCTGCCGATCGAGATCACCCAGCCCTCCGACATCAGCAACGCGGTGCTGTTCCTTGCCTCGGACGAGTCCCGCTACGTCACCGGGTTGACGATGACCGTCGACGCCGGCAACACGGGGTACTGATGGGCAACTCGTGGTTCGAGACCGTCGCCGAGGCCGAGCGGCGGGCGAAGAAGCGGCTGCCGAAGTCGGTCTACGGCGCCCTGCTGGCCGGCTCCGAGAAGGGCGTGACCTACCAGGACAACATGGCGGCGTTCGGTGAGGTCGGCCTGGCGCCCCACGTCGCCGGCCTGTCGACCGAGCGCGACCTCACCACCTCCGTGATGGGCCAGAAGATCTCGATGCCGGTCGTCATCTCGCCGACCGGCGTGCAGGCGGTGCACCCCGACGGCGAGGTCGCCGTCGCCCGCGCCGCGACCAACCGGGGCATCGCGATGGGTCTCAGCTCCTTCGCCAGCAAGCCGATCGAGGAGGTCGTCGCGGCCAACCCGCAGACGTTCTTCCAGATGTACTGGATGGGGACGAAGGACGTGATGATCCAGCGGATGGAGCGGGCCCGCGCCGCCGGTGCGGTCGGCCTGATCGTCACGCTCGACTGGTCGTTCTCCAACGGCCGCGACTGGGGCAGCCCGTCGATCCCCGACAAGATGGATCTGAAGACGATGGCGAGGTTCTCGCCGCACGTCCTGCCGAAGCCGAAGTGGCTGTGGGAGTTCGCCCGCAGCGGCAAGCTGCCCGACCTCACCACGCCCAACCTGACGCCCCCTGGTGGCGAGGCGCCGACGTTCTTCGGCGCCTACTACGAGTGGATGCAAACCCCGCTGCCGACGTGGGACGACGTGGCATGGATGCGCGAGCACTGGGGCGGCGAGTTCATGCTCAAGGGCGTCACCCGCATCGACGACGCCAAGCGCGCGGTCGATGCCGGGGTCACGGCGATCTCGGTGTCGAACCACGGCGGCAACAACCTCGACAGCACCCCGGCCACGATCCGCCTCCTGCCGGGCATCGCCGCCGAGGTCGGCGACCAGATCGAGGTGCTGCTGGACGGCGGGGTGCGCCGCGGCAGCGACGTCGCCAAGGCAGTCGCGCTCGGCGCCCGGGCCGTGCTGATCGGACGCGCCTACCTGTGGGGCCTCGCCGCCAACGGCCAGGCGGGCGTCGAGAACGTGCTCGACATCCTGCGCGGCGGACTCGACTCGACGCTGCTCGGTCTCGGCCTGGCGTCGGTGACGGACCTGTCGCCGGCCGACGTCGCGGTGCCCGACGGCTTCACCCGCCGCCTCGGCGGTTGATCGGAGGCTCCTCATGCGGGCGATGCAGATCGACGCACCCGGCGGGCCCGAGGCGATGGTGTGGCGCGAGGTCGCTGATCCCGTTCCCGGCCCCGGTCAGGTGCTGGTCGAGGTCGCCGCGGCGGGCCTCAACTACATCGACACGTACCATCGATCGGGCCTCTACCAGGTAGCGCTGCCCTTCACGCTCGGCATGGAGGGCGCGGGCACCGTCGTGGCACTGGGGGACGGCGTCGCGTCGGTGGCGGTCGGTGACCGTGTCGCGTGGGCCCACGGTTCGGGCTCGTACGCGCAGCTCGCCGTGGTCGCCGAGCACGCGCTGCTGCGCGTGCCCGACGAGGTCGGCCTCGACGTCGCGGCCGCCGTCGCCCTGCAGGGGATGACGGCGCACTATCTCAGCCACGACACGTTTCCGCTGCGCGTCGGCAGCCGCTGCCTCGTGCACGCAGGCGCCGGTGGGGTCGGGCTGTTGCTGATCCAGATGGCGAAGATGCTCGGCGCCGAGGTGTTCACGACGGTCGGCACGGCCGAGAAGGCGTCGCTCGCGGCGGGTGCCGGCGCCGACCACGTGATCCTGTACCGAGACGTCGACTTCGCCGCCGAGATCGCCCGGATCGCCGGCCCCCGGCCGCTCGACGTCGTGTACGACAGCGTCGGCAAGACCACGTTCCAGCAGAGCCTGCAAGTGCTGCGGCCGCGGGGCCTGATGGTGTCGTACGGGAACGCCTCGGGCCCGGTGGAGCCGGTCGCACCGCTGGAGCTGATGGCGAACGGGTCGCTGTATCTCACCCGGCCGACGCTGAACCACTACGCGGCGACGCGCGATGAGGTCGAGCGGCGCGCCACCGACCTGTTCGGATGGATCGCCGACGGCGCGCTCGACGTCCGCATCGGTGCCACCTGGCCGCTGCAGGACGCCGCCGAGGCGCACCGGGCCCTGGAGGGCCGTGGCACCACCGGCAAGGTGCTGCTGATCCCCTGAGCCTCCGGGTCGGTCCTGGCCGGCAGCGGCTCCTACGGTGCCGAGCATGACCGTGACCTCGTGGGACGACTTCCCCGTCCACCAGACGTCGCAGTGGATCGCCCACACGGCGACCAGCGACCGCAACTTCTACGACCGCTACTACTTCAACGCCTTCGACCAGGGGGGCGAGTGGATGGCGATCATGGGCCTCGGCCAGTACCCCAACCTGGGGACGACGGACGCGTTCATCACCGTCCGCCTCGGCGACGAGCAGCACGTCGTGCGCACGTCCAAGCCGCTCGTCGACCGCGCCGACATCTCGGTCGGCCCGTTGCGGGTCGAGGTGCTCGAGCCGTTGAAGCGCCTCCGCTTCGTGGCCGAACCGACGGAGCACTCGGTGGCGTGCGACCTGGTGTGGGACGGGTTCGGGGCGGCGATCCCCGAGCCGGCGCAGTTCATCCGCAGCCTGGGCCGCGTCACGTTCGACACCCAGCGCTTGGCCCAGATGGGTTCGTGGAGCGGCACCTTGTCGGTCGCCGGGCGCGACCTCGCGGTCGACCCGGGCACGGTGTGGGGATCGCGAGATCGCTCATGGGGCGTGCGACCGGTCGGGGAGAAGGAGCCGGAGGGCATCCGGGCGGGCGTCCACGCGATGGGCGGCGGCATGTGGAGCTACTTCCCGATGCGGTTCGAGGACCACTGCATCTACTACATCTGCTCCGAGCGGGCCGACGGCGTGCGCACGCTGGAGCAGGCCGACCGGGTCTGGCTCGACGGCACGATCGAACCGCTCGGCCGCACCGACCACCAGCACGAGTTCGAGGACGGCATCCGCCTGCTGTCGGGCTCCACGATCCAGTTCGAGGACGCCGGGTTCGAGATCCGTTGCACCCCGCTGCTGGCCAACTTCCTGGCCGTGGGCACCGGGTACGGGCTGGAGGCGGACTGGCGCCACGGCATGTACCAGGGCCCCGACACCGTGGTGCAGGGCGTCGTCTACCAGGTGCCCGAGATCCGCCAGCTCGGCGCGTACGCGGTGGTCGACCAGGCCGGAAAGTTCGAGTACGACGGCCACACCGGCTACGGCCTCTACGAGCACGCCTTCAGCGGCTCGATGCCCAAATATCAGCTCGCCTGACGGCTCGCGTCGGCGCCGGCTCGTGGTGGCGTGCGCGCCGCGCCCAATCATGCAGGCGGGGGCTCGATGGCTCCTGACTCGATGAGTTGGGCCAGTTCGGTGTCGTCGACGTCGAGGAGCTCGGCCAAGACCTCGGCGGTGTGCTCGCCGAGCATCGGGGCCGGGGTGCAGCGCGGGGAACCCATCCGCGTGCCGGTCCAGGCTGGGCCCTCGAGGATGAGCGCTCCGCAGCCGGGTTGATCGATCTCGACAGGGAAGCCGCGGGCCACGAAGTGCGGGTGCTCGGCCTGGAGCCGGGGGTGCATCGCCCGTCCGGCCGGCACGCCGACGCCCTGGAGGTCGGACTCCAGCGCCGCGGCGTCGAGCGGACGCAGCCACTCGCCGACCGCGGCGTCGACGGCGTCGCGGTCGGCCCAGCGGTCGGCCTGCGTGGCCCACCCCGGCCGATCCAGCGCGGGGGCGACCGCGACGAGGGCTCGCCACGTGTCGTCGTCGGGCACGCACAGGGCCAACCAGCTCTCGTCGCGGTCATCGGCGCAGCGGTAGACGCCCCACGGCGCGTGAACCGGTGAGCGGTTGCCGGTGGGCTGGGCGGCACCGGGAGAGAGGCTCTCGTGCAACACGAGGTCGCCGATCAGCGTCGAGACCGCCTCGAACTGGGCGATGTCGAAGCGGGCACCTCGCCCAGTTCGTTCGCGTTGCAACAACCCGGCCAATGAAGCGAGGGCGACCAGGCGCCCACAGAGGTGATCGGGGTGGATCGTCATCACCCCCCGCGGCTGATCGGGGCCGTGCGCCCACAGCCAGGTCACGCCGCCGATCGAGCGGGCGCTCGGCCCGTAGCCCTTGCGCTCCGCCCACGGGCCACGATCGCCGTACAGCTGGGTGCCGACCGCCACCAGGCGAGGGTTGATCGCCGACGCCGTGTCCCAGCCGAGGCCGAGCCGATCGATCACGCCGGTTGCGTTGTTCTCCACGATCACGTCGATCTGGGGCAGCATCCGGTGGATCAGCGCGCGTCCGGCGTCGGTGCCGAGGTCGATCGACACGTCGCGCTTGCAGCGATTCGGCGTCGAGAACGCCGGGTTCATGTCGCTGCCCATCACCCGCCGCTGGAAATCGACCCGCCGCCGGGTCTCGACCTTGATCACATCGGCGCCCCACTCGGCCAGCACCCGACCAGCCTCGGGCGCGGCGACACCGCTGCCGACCTCCAGCACGCGGATGCCGGCGAGTGGCAGCCGCTCCGTCGGCGATCCCGTCGGCACCGGCCGAGTGCTCCAAGCCGGCCGCGCGACGTCGCGGAGCGCCGCCGGCGCGCGATCACGCCGGCCGCCGATGCCGAACAGGCTGCGGGTGACGGCACCCTGGCGGCCCGCACCGTCGACGTCGATCGTGGCGAACGTGCCACGACCGACCACGTGCTCATGGGTCAGCAACTCGGCCGGCGACAGCACCGGGGTGACCCGCACGCCGGCAGCGTCGCCGCTCGCCGAGATCTCCGCCCGGGTTGCGGCGGCGAACTTGGCGGGCAGCCGCTCGACGATCGCGGCTCGCTCGTCCGGACCGAGCATCGGCTGGTCCCACTCCGGGCCGGTCCACTCCGGCGGCGAGCCGAGCCAGGCGATCAGGCTGCGCCAGTCCTGGGGTGCCATCGGGAGCACGAGTCGGGCGAGCCCGTCCTTGCAGTCGAACAGCGGGTACAGGCCGGCGCCGGCGCGTGCGGGATCGAACCGCAGCAGGCTCCACAACGGCAGCGACATGTCCATGCACTGACCGAGCGCGAGGATCGCGGACACGTCGAGCACCTGGCCGTGGCCCCCGTCGCGCACCTGCCACAGGGCCATCAGCGAGGCGACCGCCGACACCGCAGCGCCGACGTCCTCGCAGTACGAGCCGGGCGCGGAGACCGGTGGCAGCTCGGGCACGCCCGAGCGGTACACCGAGCCACCCATGCACTGGGCCACCAACTCGGGTGCCTTCCAGGATGCGGCGGGACCGTCCAACCCGAACGGCGTCACGACGGTGACGACGAGGTGCGGGTGGCGGCTCGACACGTCGGCAGGATCGAGCGTGGTGACCGCAACGGACGACAGGAACGCAACGTCCGCACCGGCGAGCAAGCCATCCAGGGCGTCGCGCCCGTCCGGCGACGTGACGTCGAGCTGGATCCGGTCCTTGTTCAGGTTGCGGTGCAGGTGCCACAGGCCGAGACCGTCGTCGGTGCGCGGGAACCGCGCCTTGCCCGAAGGGATGCCCGAGCCCTCGATTCGCACCGCCTCGGCCCCGAGGTCCGCCAACAGGCGCGGGCCGAACGCCCCGTACGGCCCGGTGAGGTCGATCACCCGCACCCCGGCAAGCGGAAGCTCATTCGTCGTGTCGTCGTCCATCTGCATCATCCCGGCGCACATCCTGCTGCACCGAGCGCCGGATGACCGTGCTGTGCGACGATCGGTGCATGCACGACGAACCCCTCGTCATCGTCTCCGCCGACGGCCACGTCGGCCCGCGCCTCGTCGAGGATCTGCGCCCGCTCTGCCCCGACCGGCTCCTGCAGGCGTTCGACGACTACGTGGCCGATCCGAATCGGTCCACAGGTCGGTTCGTTCCACCGCCGCCCACCGATTCGGACGCGGGCACGCACGCCCTGTGGCGAAACCGCTGGACCGCCGGCCATCACGACCCCGCCGCGCGTCAGCGCGACCTGGAGTTCGACGGCATCGTCGCCGAGGTGATCTTCCATGGCAGCCAGAACGACGAGCCGGTGCCGTTCCAGTCGTCGATGCTCGGAGCGCCGGCAGATCCCGAGCTCGCTGCCGCGGGCATCCGGATCTACAACCGCTGGCTGGCGGACTACTGCGCCGAGTCGCCGAACCGGCGCGTCGGGCTGGCCCACGTTCCCATGTGGGACGTCGACCTCGCGGTGGCCGAGGTGCAGTTCGCCGCCGAGTCGGGGTTGCGGGGCCTGAACTTCCCCGCACCTCGCCCCTGGCTGATGCCGTACAACGACCGTGCCTGGGAGCCGTTCTGGGCGGAGGCCGCGGCGAGCCACCTGCCGCTCACCACGCACTCCGGCGCCGGCGACCCGAACGTGTTCAACGGGCCCGAGCTGACGGCGCTGATGTCGATCGAGAGCGGCGGGTGGTTCAGCCGGCGCGCCGCTCACCTGCTGATCTTCGCCGGCGTGTTCGAGCGCCATCCGGACCTGCGCCTGGTGCTGACCGAGCAGCCGGGCACCTGGTGGGACTACACCCGCACCGAGCTCGACTCGGTGCACGTCTCCAACAGCGCCAACCCGTGGCTGATGGAGCAGGTGCCTCGCCGCCCGAGCGAGTACCTCGCGTCCCAGGTCTTCATCGGTGCGAGCTTCCTGTCGCGGGCCGAGGCGCTGGACGCGATCGCCCACGGCTACGTCGACCGGTTGATGTGGGGGGCGGACTACCCGCACATGGAGGGCACGTTCCAGTACCCGGGCACCGATGAGCTCGCCGGACACCCGTCGTACACGCGTCTCTCGCTGCGCTTCGCGCTCGCCGGGCTCGACGAACCGACGGTGCGGGCGATCCTCGGTGAGACGGCAGCCCACGTCTACGGGCTCGATCTCGACGACCTCGCCGCCGTGGCGAGGGAGATCGGCGCGCCGACGTTCGAGGAGGTCAGCGAGCCGCTCGACGCCGTCCCCGCCGGCGCGAGCAGCTTCGCGTTCCGCACGATCGGCCCGTGGGCCTGATGGAGGTCTGCCTCTTCCTGCCGCAGATGCGGCTGTCGCTCGATGCTGTCGTCGAACGCGCCCAAGCGGCCGAGGCCGCTGGCTTCACCGGCATCGCGTTCATGGACCACCTCGCCCCGCCGATGGCCGAGCGTCACGACATGCACGACGCGATCGTGACGGCAGCCTGGGTGGCGGCACACACCTCGACCATCCGTATCGGCCACCTGGTGCTCTGCGACGCGTTCCGCCACCCGGCGGTGCTGGCCCGCCAGGCGGTCAGCCTCGACCACGCCAGCGGAGGTCGGTTCGACCTCGGGATCGGGTGGGGATCGGTGCCGACGGAGTTCGACACGTTCGGCGTCGGCGAGACTGCGCCGCGCGCCCGCGTCGACCGGCTCGGCGAGACGCTCGACGTGCTCCGTCTGCTCTGGTCGGGCGAAACCGTGTCCTACGACGGCAGCTGTCACCGCCTGGTCGACGCCTGCGCCAACCCGACGCCGCTCGACCGGATCCCGATCCTGATCGGTGGTGTCGGCCCGCGCACGCTGTCGCTCGTCGCCGAGCACGCCGACTGGTGGAACATCCCGGTGCACCGCCTCGGCGCCCTCGACACGATGCGCGAGCAGGCCGGCGATGCCCGGGTCTCGGTGCAGGTCATGGTCTCGTTCGCCCCGCAGGGCTCGGACGCCGAAGCGATGCATGCCGCGTCGCGCCGTCGCTTCGCCCACTCCGCGCAGAACGGTTCGATGGTGATCGGGGGGGTCGAGGAGGTGGCCGCCACGTTCCAGGGATATGCGGATCGCGGCGTCGAGCGGATCTACGCCTGGTTCACCGACTTCGCCGCCCCGGACACGCTGGCCGCGTTCGCCCCGGTCGTCGCCGCGGTCGGCTGATTCAGGCGGTCATGCTCGGCAGGCCGAGCATCGAGAACAGCTGGCCCATCCCGGTGAACTGGGCGATGCAGAGACCGAGCTCGATGAACTGGGCTTCGCTCAGGTGCTCCAGCGTCTCGTCCACCAGCACCTTGTCGACCGCCGTGTGATCCAGCCGGTACACCTCGGTGAAGCGCAGCGCGGCAGTCTCCTCGGGCGTGAACCGGGGGTCGTCGAAGCGGCCCGCCAGCACGGCGTCGACGTCATCGTCGTCCACCACCGGCACGCCGTCGTCGTCGCGGAAGCGCCCGCCGAGGCAGAACATGCATCCGTTGCGGGCGGCGATGCGCAGCCGGCACAGCTCCTTGGTGCGCAGCGCCAGGTTCGACGAGTCGCGGACCACCGGCTGGTAGAACGCGAACCACTTGTCGATCAGGCCGGGCGCGTGTCCGAACTGCCCGTAGAACGTGCGCATGCCCGTGCGGTCGAGCATCTCCGCGGTCTGCGGGTCGAAGTCGGTCTTCGGCGTGAGGAGCGGTTGCGGGATCGCGCAGTCGGTCACCGAACGAAGGTCAGCTGCCATGGACGAAGGGTACGCCCGGCTGCCGGGGTGGCTCGATGCGAGCGGTACCGTCCGGCCATGACAGATCACGGACCGTGGCATCTGCGGCGGGAAGGACGCTCGGCACGGGTCGTGATCGACCACCCGCCGCTGAACATCGTCGACGGCGCGTTGCTGATGGGGTTGCGATCGCTGCTCGACGACCTCGAGACCGATCCGCCGAACGTCGTCGTGTTCACGAGCGCCGACCCCGACTTCTTCCTGATGCACGGCGACGTCGCGCTGCTCGCCGGCATCGGTCCGTCGGCGTACGCGCCGTCGACGACGGCGAACCTTGCCGCGGCCACGTTCGATCGGCTCCGGACCGCGCCGTTCCTCTCGATCGGTGTGCTCGACGGTGCCGCTCGTGGCGGCGGCGCCGAGCTTCTCGCCGCGCTCGACCTCCGCATCGGCTCGAGCCGCGCCGTGCTCGGCCAGCCGGAGGTGGCGATGGGCATCCTTCCCGGCGCCGGCGGGACGGCCCGCCTCCCGCACCTGCTCGGTCGTGGCAGAGCGCTGGCGGTCGTGCTCACCGGTCGTGACGCCACCGCGCAGGAGGCGCTGTCGATCGGCTGGCTCGACGTCGTCGTCGAGCCAGCCGAGCTCACCGCAACAGTCGGGCGGCTGGCCGCGCGGATCGCGAAGATGCCCCAGGCCTCGGTTGCCGCGGTGAAGCAGGTGATGGACGCGTCCCTCACCGCCGGGATCGCCGCTGGCCTCGTCGCCGAATCCGACGCGCTCGCCCGCCTCATGTCGACCGGCGCCCACCAGTCGCCGATGCGCCGCTACCTCGCCGCCGGCGGCCAAACCCGCGACGGCGAGACCACCCGCATGGCCGAGATCATGGACCAGATGCTCGGAGAACCTGTCGACGACTGAGAGAAAGGGTCGGTCTGAAAGACCCAGAACAGCTTGGCCTGAGGCTGTGAGGAATCCGTTCTTTCAGAACGGCATCACTCAGTCGTTGTCGAGGCGGTCGAGGATCTCGTGGGCGGCCTTGGCCAGGGTGCCTTTGATGCCGCCCTCCTCGGCGATGTCCTCCAGGCGGGCGTCGATGACGCCGGCCTCGGACCGCAACTCCTCGACGATGGAGACCTTGCCGTCGTCGTTCAGGTCCTGGGCCTCGACCGAGGCCTCGTGCTCCTCGGGCGTCGCTTCGTCGAACTCGTGACCGTGCTGCGTCATGCCCCCAGTCTGCCGAGGGTCGAGGCGTAGAGCGACTCGAGCGCGGCGTAGTGGCGTTCTTCGGCGGCTGGGTCGTAGGCGCGGGAGTCGGTCACGGCGAAGCCGTGCAGGGCCGGGTAGATCTCGAGCGTGAAATCCACGCCGCCGTCCATCAGGGCGGTGACCAGGCGTGCTTCCTGCTCTGGCGGGAAGGACCGGTCGTCCGACGCCGCGGCCACGTACACGCGGCCTTGGATGTCGCCGGCGATCAGGTGTGGGCTGTCGGGAGCGTCACCGGCGAGGTTGCCGCCATGGAACGACGCCGCGGCGGCGACGCGGTCGGGGTAGCGGGCGGCAGCGTTCAGTGACAGCCCGCCGCCCATGCAGTATCCGGTGGTGCCGACCTGCGTGCCGGCCACGTCGGGTCGCGCCGCCAGGTACTCGAGGAACGCACCGGTGTCGCTCGCCGCCTTGGCCTTGGTCAGTGCCGTGATCATCCCCATCAGCCGCGCCCGCTCGGCGTCGTCGCCGAGCGCGGACGCCATGTCGAACGGCTCATAGGGTCCGGTCCGGTAGTACATCTCCGGCGCGAACGCGACGTAGCCCATCGCCGCGATCCGCTCGGCGATGGCGACGATCGCCGGCCGCAACCCACCGGCGTCCATGAACACGATCACCGCCGGCCACGGACCGGTGCCCTCCGGGGTCACGACCACGGCGGTGCATTCCCCGTCGGGTGTGGTGACGACGACGTCTTCGCGGCTCATCCCGCCATCGTGCCCGCGCCGGCGAGCCGGCGGCGAGCCGTCAGGACCCGCCGCGCACGACCTCGTTCGGGCAGCGCCTCCCGGCGGCGACGTCGTCGACGTTGGCGAGGGTGGTCGTCGCGATCGCGGCGAGCGCTTCCTGCGTGAAGAAGGCCTGGTGGGCGGTGATCAGCACGTTGGGGAACACCAGCAGCCGGGCGAACACGTCGTCGTGGATGATCTCCTCGCTGCGATCCTCGAAGAACAGTGGTCCCTCCTCCTCGTACACGTCGAGCGCCAGCGACCCGATCCGACCCGATTTCAGCCCGTCGATCGCCGCGAGTGTGTCGATCAGCGCGCCGCGGCCCGTGTTGACGACCATCGTGCCGGGCTTCATCGTCGCGATCGACTCCTCGTCGATCAGGTGGTGCGTCGCTTCGGTGAGCGGGCAGTTCAGCGTCAGCACGTCGGCGGTGGCGATGATCTCCTCCAACGGTGCGTAGCGCACGCCGAGCTCCTCCAGTCGTGGGTCGGGGAACGGGTCGAACGCGAGCACCTCGCACCGGAAGTGCCACAGCAGGCGAGCGACGAGGGCCCCGATCTTGCCGGTGCCGATGACGCCCACTGTCTTGCCGGCGAGGTCGAAGCCGAGCAGACCGTCGAGCGCGAAGTTGCCGTCGCGGACGCGGTTGTACGCCCGGGGGATGTGGCGGTTGAGGGCGAGGATCATCGCCAGCGTGTGCTCGGCCACGGCGTTGGGGGAGTACGCGGGAACTCGGACGACCGTGATGCCGCGCTCCCACGCTGCGTCCAGGTCGACGTGGTTGAAGCCGGCGCAGCGCAGCGCGACGAGGCGGACGTCGCGCCCGGCCAGCCCGCCCAACGTCTCGGCGCCGAGGTCGTCGTTGACGAACGCGCACACGGCCGATCCCGGTCGGGCCAAGTCGAGCGTCGCCGGCTGCAGCCGCGGTTCGAGGAACAGCAGGTCGTGCCCGCTGGTGTTGGCGGCAACGAAGGTGTCGCGGTCGTAGCGCTTGCTGGAGAACAGGGTGATCTGGATGCTCCATTCTCCCTCACCTGCCGCGACGTGATCGACTGACGCGCAGACCGAGGACTGGGGTGTTGATGGACGACGGCGACGACGACCGCTGGGAAGCCGGCATGGCGATGTATCGGCGGGTGTACGGGGACGACGCCGTGGTCTTCGAGCGCGGTGCTACGCCGTTCTTCGACGTGATGATCGAGCAGCTCTTCGCCGAGGTGTGGACCCGCCCCGGCCTCGACATCCCGACCCGCCGCCTGCTCAGCATGGGCGTGCTCGCCGCCCAGCACCGCTTCGACGTGCTCGGCTTGCAGTTCGAGCGGGCCCTGCGCACCGGCGAGCTGACCGTCGAGCAGGTGCGCGAGGCCGTGATCCACCTCATCCCCTACGTCGGCTACCCGTCGAGCGGGCAGCTGTTCGCCGTGTCCGAGGCGGCGATCGCCGCGGTCCCCCAGTGAGCCAGGTCGCGTTCATCGGGCTGGGACGGATGGGTGGCCCGATGGCCGACAACGCGATCGCCGCCGGCCACGCCGTTCGCGTGTACGACCCGGTCCCGGCGGCGGTCGCCGCACGCGTCGAGCGTGGGGGTGTTCCCGCCCGTTCACCGGCGGAGGCGGCCGACGGTTCCGACGTGATCTGCATCGTGGTGTTCGACGGCGACCAGACCCGTGCCGTCGTCACCGGGCCGGGCGGCGTGCTGGAGACGGCCCGTCCAGGCGCGGTGATCGCGATCCACACGACGCTGTCGGTCGAGGTCATCGACGAGCTGGCCGCGGCGGCCGCCGAGCGCGACGTCGAGGTGATCGACGCCGGCGTGACCGGCGGTGAGCCCGGCGCGCGGGCCGGCACGCTGACGACGCTGGTCGGCGGCAGCGACGAAGCCGTCGCGGCCGCGCAGCCCGTGCTGGAGACGTTCAGCGCCGACATCGTCCACGCCGGGCCCCTTGGCGCAGGGATGACGCTCAAGCTGGCCCGCAACGCCGTCGGCTACGTCATGATGCGAGCGGTGCACGAGGCCCTGCTGCTGACCGACGCCCAAGGGATCGACCCGTCGGTGTTGCGTCACGTGCTGGCCACCGTCGATCACGGCCCGCAGATGCTGGCGCCGATCGATTTCGGTGGCCCGCACCCGCTGCCCGACGGCACCACCGACGAGGTGCGCGGCTTCCTCGACCACACGTGCCGGTTGGGCGAGAAGGACCTCGACGAGGCCCTCGGAGCCGCGGCTCGACTCGGGGTCGAGGTCGACGTCATCGCCGGCACCAGGGCAGGGTTCCGGGACGTGATGCGACTGGGCGCGCACTGAGAGGGCGGAAGCGATGACTGCTGGATCGATCCTCGGCACACGGGTGCTGCGCACGGAGGACCCACAGCTGCTGGTCGGCGCGGGGCGGTACCTGTCGGACCTCGGCCTGCAGGGCGTGCTGCACGCTGCGTTCGTGCGCTCGGAGATGGCCCACGCCCGGATCGTGGCGATCGACGTGGCCGACGCGGCGGCGATGCCTGGTGTCGTCGCGGTGTGGACAGCCGACGAGCTCGGCGTCGCGCCCCACCACGCATTCGTGAAGGTGCACGACGACTTCGCCCGCCCGCCACTGGCCCGTGACGAGGTGCGCTTCGTCGGTGAGGCCGTCGCGGTGGTGTTCGCGGACACCGCGGCCGCCGCTCGTGATGCGGCCGAGCAGGTCGTCGTCGACTACGACCCGCTGCCGGCGGTCGTCGATCCGGAGGCCGCGCTCGCCGCCGGCGCGCCTGGGGTGTTCGAGCAGCACCCTGACAACATCGCGCTGGCGTCCACCGATCCCGTCCAACCTGGGCTGTTCGACGACGCCGACCTCGTCGTGCGCGGCCGCTACGTGAACCAGCGGATGGCGGTCGTCGCGATCGAGCCGATGGCCGCAGCCGCGGAGCCCGCCCCCGACGGACGCTTGATCGTGTACGGCTCCACCCAGATGCCGCACCTGCTGAAGAACCTGATGGCCGGCGCGCTGGAGATCCCGCCCGATCGCATCCGGGTCGTGACGCCGCTCGTCGGAGGCGGCTTCGGCGGGAAGTCGGGCCTGTACGCCGAGCAGACCGTCGTCGCCAAGGCGGCGCTCACGCTCGGTCGCGCGGTCACGTGGACGGCGACGCGCTCGGAGGATCTCGTCAGCCTCTGTCAGAGCCGCGGGCAGGTGCAGTACGTAGAGCTCGGCTGCAGACGCGACGGCACGTTCACCGGGCTGCGGGTGCACCTCGTCGGCGACGCCGGCGCCTATCCATCCCTCGGCGCCTACCTCCCGCCGGGCACCCGACGGATGTCCAACGGCACATACCGGTTCCCGGCGATCCAGTTCGACGTCGCCGTCGCGATCACGAACACCACCCCGATGGGTGCCTATCGGGGAGCCGGCCGGCCGGAGGCCACGGCCCTCTTGGAGCGCGCTGTCGATCACGCCGCGCTCGAGCTCGGCATCGACCCGATCGAGATCCGCCGGCGCAACCTGCTGGCCGACGACGTGTTCCCGTTCCTCACGCTCACCGGGGTGACCTACGACAGCGGCCGCTACACCGCGCCGCTCGATGAGGCGGCCCGGCTGGTCGGCTACGACGACCTCCGCCGCGTGCAGGCGGAGCGCCGCGCCCGCGGCGACCGCAGACAGCTCGGCATCGGCGTGGCCGCGTACGTCGAGATCACCGCCGGCGGCGGCACGAGCGAGTACTCGAAGGTCGAGGTGCACGACGACGGCACGGCCACGATCCTCGCCGGCACCTCTGCCCACGGCCAGGGTCACCAGACCGCGTTCGCGATGATCGTCAGCGACCAGACCGGCATCCCGGTGGACCGCATCACCTTGCGCGCCGTCGACACCGACGAGGTCCGCACCGGCAGCGGCACCGGCGGCTCGCGGTCGCTGCAGATCGGCGGGTCCGCTGTCATGCGCGCCACCGAGTCGATGGTCGACAAGGCCAAGGCCTTGGCCGCCCACCTGCTGGAAGCCGACCGCGGTGACATCGTCGTCGACATCGATGCGGGCACTGTCGGCGTGGCGGGGGTCCCGGCCCGCGCGTTCTCGTGGGGCGAGCTGGCGGCTGCGGCGGCGGACGCCGATGACAGCGTCGTCGACCGCGCCGATGGCACGCTGGGTCTGGCCGCGCAACTCGACTTCCAGCAGGCCGACGCGACGTTCCCGTTCGGTGCCCACATCGCCGTCGTCGAGGTCGACCTCGACACCGGGCACGTCACACCGCTGCGTCACGTCGCCGTCGACGACTGCGGCACCGTGCTGAACCCCGTTCTCGTCGAGGGCCAGCAGCACGGCGGCGTGGCCGCCGGGATCAGCCAGGCGCTCTACGAGCACGTCCAATTCGACGAGGACGGCAACCCGCGCACGTCCAACCTCGCGGACTATGCCGTGCCGACCGCCGCCGAGTTCCCGATGTTCGAGGTGGGCGGCACCGAGACACCGTCACCGCTCAACCCGCTCGGTGCGAAGGGCATCGGCGAGGCGAGCACGATCGGCAGCACCCCGGCGGTGCAGAACGCGGTCATCGATGCAGTGAGCCACCTCGGCGTGCGCCACATCGACCTGCCCTGCACCAGCGAGGCGGTGTGGCGCACCATCCAGGCCGCCGAGGCCGGCACCCTGCCCGACCCGTGGCGCGATCCGCCACCGTTCTTCGCCAGCCACCAGGCGGAGACGGGCGTGGACGAAGCCGGGCTCAACGCCGCCGAAGGGATCTGACCCACGTATCGTGCGGTCGTCCACGACGGCACGGGGGTACACATGGGACGTTTCGACGGTCAGGTCGCGGTGGTGACCGGGGCGGGTGGAGGGCTGGGGCGCACGCACGCCCTGCTGCTCGCCGCCGAGGGTGCCCGCGTGGTGGTGAACGACTACGGCGGCGACAGCCACGGCACGCCGGGCACGAGCGCGATGGCCGACGCCGTCGTCGAGGAGATCCGCGCCGCCGGTGGTGAAGCGGTTGCAGATGCACACGACGTCGCGATCGAAGGCGCAGCGGTCGTCCAGACCGCGATCGAGGCCTTCGGCGCGGTCCACGTGGTCGTCAACAACGCGGGGATCGCCGGCGGGGGAGCGATCGACGCGATCCCGCCGGCCGACTTCGACCGGATGCTCGCGATCCACCTCGGCGGCACGCTCGCGGTGATCCGCGCGGCGTGGCCCCTCCTGCGCGAGCAGGGCTATGGCCGCGTCGTGAACACGTCGTCGGCATCGGTGTTCGGCATCCCCTACACGAGCGCCTACATCACGGCGAAGGCCGCCATCTTCGGGCTCACCCGCGCGATCGCCTACGAAGGTCGCGACCATGACATCAAGGTCAACGCGATCATGCCGAGCGCCTACTCCCGCCTCACCGCGCAGAGCGAGGAGTACGCGGCGATCATGCAGGCGGGGTTCCCCCCGGAGAAGGTGTCGCCGTTCGTGGGTGCGCTCGCGTCGGCCGACGTGCCCGTCACCGGGGAGACGTTCGTCGTCGGCGGCGGCCGGGCCGCCCGCGTCGTGCTCGGCACCGTGCCCGGCCTGATCGGCATCGAGTCGGTCGACGACGCGCTCGCCCGCTTCGGCGAGGCGATGGACAGCTCGGAGATCTCGGTACCCGAGCACGCGACCGCCGAGGTGATCGAGGAATGCCGGCGGATCGGATTGGACCTCGCTGCGTTCGCCTCGGCGCTGCGCTGATCGGAAATCTCCCGGATCTCGGGGGGAGCAGGACCGCACCGTCCCCTGGACGTTGGTGAACGCCGCCTACAAGAAGCACCGGGCGTGCGCGGCACTCACCGAGATCGTCGAGGTCAAGGGGCGAACGCACTCGTTGGTGAGCGACAGCGGTTGGTCCGAGGTGGCCGACCTGGCGCTGACCTGTCTGGCCAACCACGACCTCGCCGCTTGACAGACTGGGCGCGTGCTCGCCTGGTGGGTGGATCGTCCCGGCCCGATCGACGGATCGCCGCTCCGCTTCGGCGAACGTGACCGGCCCGAACCCGGTCCCGCGGACATCCTCGTGCAGGTCGAGGCATGCGGCGTGTGCCGCACCGACCTTCACCTGGCCGAAGGCGACCTCCAACCGAGGCGCCACGGGGTCGTGCCCGGCCACGAGGCGGTCGGCATCGTCGTCGAGCGTGGCGAGACCGTCACCGATGTCGCGATCGGAACGCGGGTCGGCGTGGCCTGGTTGCGCAGCACGTGTGGCACCTGCCGGTACTGCCTGCGGGGCGACGAGAACCTGTGCGAGCGAGCGTCGTTCACCGGCTGGGACCACGATGGGGGGTACGCCGAGCTCGTCGTCGCGCCCGCCGCGTTCGTGTACGAGATCCCGGATGTGTTCGACGCCTGTACGGCCGCCCCGCTGCTGTGCTCGGGCATCATCGGCTACCGATCGCTGCGCCGAGCCCGCCTGCCGCCGGGGGGTCGCCTCGGCATCTACGGCTTCGGGGCGTCGGCGCACATCACCGCCCAGGTCGCGCTGCACGAGGGCGCGACCGTCCACGTGCTCACGCGATCCGAGCCGGCACAGCGGCTCGCCCTCGACCTCGGTTGCCACTCCGCCGGCGGCCTCGGCGACGAGCCGCCCGAGCCGCTCGACGCCGCCGTGCTGTTCGCGCCGGTCGGCGATCTCGTGCCGGTGGCCATGCGGGCCCTCGACCGCGGTGGCACGCTGGCGATCGCCGGCATCCACCTCTCGGACATCCCGGCGATGAACTACGACCGCGAGCTGTTCGAGGAGCGGCAGCTGCGCAGCGTCACGGCGAACACGCGCACGGACGGCCGCGAGCTGCTCGCGCTCGCCGCCGACATCCCCATCCGTCCGACCGTGACGCGCTACCCGCTCGAGCACGCGCAACGTGCGCTCGCCGACGTGGCCGGCGACCGGCTCACCGGCGCTGCGGTGCTCGAGATGCCAGCAGCGCGATGACCGCTTCGTCCCCGGAATCGGCGGCCGCGTCGCGCGGTGTCATCTCGTCGTAGCCGACCCAGTCAGGATCGCCTCCGGCATCGAGCAGCAGTTCGACGGCGGCGGCCGACCCACCCCGGCAGGCATGCCACAGGGCGTTGGTGATCGTCGCCGCCGGCGGGTCGAGCGCCACCGCTTCCTCCACCGACGCGGTGAGTCCCAGCGCAGCGGCGTGGAAGAGCTGCACGGTGGCACCGCGGCCGACCAGGGCCCGGGCCGCCGCCCACTGCCCGAAGATCACCGCGTCGTCGAGCGGTGGGCCGCCGGTGAGCACGCCGCCCTGCGCCTCGATGTCCGCGCCGGCGTCGAGCAGCGCCTCGATCGCGTCGATGTCGTCGCAGCTCGCCGCCCAGTGCAACGGCGTCTCGGCGTGCGAACCGATGAACGGGGCGTCGACGTCTGCGCCGGCGGCGGCGAGGAGGCCGATCAGGTGCGGGGCGTTCGGCACGTGGCCCGGGAAGTCGGTGATCACGTGGAGCGCGGTGCGGGCCTCGCGGTCGTCGCCGAAGTAGGAGCTCGCCAACGAGGGGTCGCTGTCCAGCGCGGCCACGCAGACGTCGAGGTCGCCGTGGCGCAGCGCGCCGGCCAGGTCGAGCAGCGCCGGGGTGATCGGCACGATCCGCATGCCGCCTGTCTAGCCCACGAGCGCCGTGTGAGACTCGTGACGTGACGACCTTCCCGATCCGGTACACCGGCTTCAACACGGCGCTGCGCTACCTCGGCCTCGGGCCCGAGCACTCCGGGGTGGACGTGGAGAGCGAGACGATCCGCGTTCGCCTCGGCTGGGCCTTCCACCTGGAGGCGTCTCCGTCGGCGATCACCTCGGTCGCGATCGATGATGCGCCGGTGTACGGCTGGGGGGCGCACGGATGGCGCAACGTGTGGCTCGTCAACGGATCGTCGTCGGGCATCGTGCGCATCGACTTCGCCGCCAAGGTGCCGGGTCGCACGGCGTTCGTGCCGATCCACGTCCGGGCCGTTCGGGTCTCGGTCGTGGATCCCGACGCGCTCGTCGCCGCCCTCGCCTGAGCCCGGGGAGCAGGCGACGTGGCAGCCTGGGATCGAGCGCACGAGCGAGGAGCGGGGCAGATGGGCAAGCAGCGGAGCTCACGAAGGATCGCCGCGTTCGCAGCGGCGGGGTTGCTCGTGCTGGCTGCGTGTTCCGGCGACGATGCCGCTGGCGACGAGACGGCGGCCAGCGCGTCGACCGCGACGGCAGCGTCCACGACCGAGGCGCCGTCGCCCTCGACGAGCACCGATGCGCCGACCACGACCGCTGCGACGACCACGACGGGTGCGACGACGGAAGCGCCGAGCACGACGAGCGAGGCGCCGGCGACCACCTGCTCGCAGGGCGCGTCGCTGCCGGACGTCAGCGCCGAGGCCGTGGGTGACGGCGGGCAGGACTACGACGTGACGTCGTTCGACGGCACGCTGATCCGCGTCCACTGGTTCCCGGTGTCCGGGAGCGAGCCGTCGCCGACGGTCCTGAAGGGGCCCGGCTTCGGCTCATCCGGGGACGTCTCCCTGGAGCCGCAGGGCACCGACGACGGCACGCCGGCGATCGTCACGCTCAACGCCGCCGGGTACAACGTGATGACGTGGGATCCGCGAGGCATCGGCGAGTCGGGTGGCGTGGTGTCGCTGGACGGGCCCGACTACGAGGGGCGCGACGTGCAGGCACTGCTCGACTGGGTGGCCGAGCAGCCGGAGGCGCAGCTCGACGGGCCGGGCGATCCCCGCGCCGGGATGGTCGGCGGGTCGTACGGCGGCGGCATCCAGCTGACCTTGGCGAGCATCGACTGCCGCGTGGAGGCGATCGCGCCCGGCATCGCCTGGCACTCGCTGGTCACATCGCTGTATCCCAGCGAGACCGTCAAGACCGGCTGGACCGGGTTGCTCGACTTCGCCTCGGCGGGTGCCGATCGCGATCCGCGCATCGACGCGGCGATGGCGGGTGCGGCGACCGGGGTGATCGACCCCGCCACGGTCGACTGGTTCGCCAGCCGAGGCATCGGCGACGACATCGACCGCGTCGAGACGCCGGCGATGTTCCTGCAGGGCACGGTCGACACCCTCTTCCCGCTCGACGAGGCCGTCGCCAACTTCCGTTCGTTGCAGGCCCGCGGCGTGCCGGCGAAGATGCTGTGGTTCTGCGGCGGTCACGGCCTCTGCCTGACGAACACGGACGACTCCAGCCGCGTGCTCGACGCGACGATGGACTGGCTCGCCCGCTACGTGCAGGGCGACGAATCGGTCGACACCGGCGCGGTCTTCGACACCGTCGACGACGAGGGGGAGGTCTGGGTCGGCGACGACGTGCCGGCGCCAGGGGCGTACCTCGAGCAGGCCGACGAGGGTGGCATGGACCTGACCGCCGACGGTGGGTCGGGGCCGACGACGCTCAGCACGGCCAACGCCGGTCAACTCGGCACGGTCGTCGCCGGCATCACGGGAGCTCCGGCCACGAACGCGGTCACGGTGGACGTGCCGGCGTCGACCGACTCGCTCGTGCTCGGCGCGCCGTTGCTGCACCTGGAGTACTTCGGCACGGCCGGCACCGGTGACTCGCCGACGCGCGTCTTCGCCCAGCTCGTCGATGTGGCGCGCGGTGTCGTCGTCGGCAACCAGGTCACGCCGATCGACGTCGTGCTCGACGGCGCGAACCACATCGTCGACATCGAGCTGGAGATGGTGGCCCAGTCCATGGCGGCGGGGGAGACCTTGCAGCTGCAGTTGACGCCCACCGCCGTCGAGTTCGCCACGCCACAGCTCGGTGGGCACATCCAGTTCACAGGCGTCGGCATCCGCCTGCCCGTGGTCGCTCTCACGGCTGCATGATCCGTCACGCGATGGTCACGCGCCGTTCGTGATCCGGCCATTTCGGGCCGAGGGGGCACTCTTCTAGTGTCGCCCGCGTGAGCGCGACCATCTCCCGTATCGCTGTGAGCACCGGCGGCGGCGACGCGCCCGGCCTGAACGCTGTGATCCGCGCGGCGACGCTCGCGGCCCGCAACCGCGGCTGGGACGTGGTCGGCATCCGCGACGGCTTCAACGGGTTGATGTCCCCCGAGCAGTACCGCGACGGTGGGCTCGTGCACCTCACCCGCGAGACGGTGCGCGGCATCGTGCACCTCGGCGGCACGATCATCGGGACGACCAACCGCGGCAACCCGACGTGCTTCCCCGTGCAGCTGCCCGACGGCACGTGGATCGAGGAAGACCGCACACCGTTCCTGCTCGACCGGTTCCGTCACCACGGCATCGACGCGCTGATCACGATCGGCGGCGACGGGTCGCTGACGATCGGCAACCACCTCCACCAAGCCGGGTTGCGCGTCATCGGGGTGCCCAAGACGATCGACAACGACCTCGAGGAGACGACGTCGACGTTCGGCTTCGACACCGCCGTGGCGTTCGCCACGCAGTGCATCGACCGCCTGTTCTCGACCGCGACGTCGCACGGCCGCGTCATCGTCGTCGAGGTGATGGGCCGATATGCCGGATGGATCGCGCTGGAGGCCGGCACCGCGGCGGGCGCGCACGCGATCCTGATCCCGGAGGTGCCGTTCGCGCTGGAGCCCGTCGCGGCCACGATCGCCCAGCGCGAGGAGCGCGGCGCGATGTTCTCGATCGTCGTCGTCGCCGAGGGCGCCGCCCCGCTCGGCGGGCACTCGAGCGTGCTCGGCAAGTCGATCGGGCAGGCGGAGCGGCTCGGCGGCATCGGCGAGAAGGTGGCTCACGAGCTGGAGCGCCTGACCGGGAAGGAGGCGCGCACGGTGGTGCTCGGCCACCTGCTGCGCGGCGGCACCCCGACCTCGTTCGACCGGCTGCTCGGCCTCCGGTTCGGAGCTGCCGCTGTGCGGGCGCTCGAAGACGGCCGGGACGGCGTGATGGTGTCGCTCAACCCACCGACGGTGGACTACGTGCCCCTCAGCGCTGCGGTCAGCCGACAAAAGACGGTGCCGCTCGACTGCGACACGATGCTCACCGCGCGCGACATGGGCATCAACTTCGGCGACGCGATGCCGATCGGCTGGGGCGACAACCCGTGAGCGGTCGCGGGTAGCGTGCGGGCAGAGCCGAAACCTTGGGGGTGACGAGATGGCGATCGACCGCCAGGACTCTCCGTATCGACGTGGTACCCGCTATGAGCTGATGCCGATCCCGATGGTGCTGGGCCACTGCCATCCCGTGGACGCCGGGGCGGTGCAGCTGGTCGTCGAGTCGCGCCAGCTCACCAACCAGATCCTGACCGACACCTATGCCGACGACGCCGAGCTCGACGACCACGTGGAGTTCGACGACTTCGGCGCCAGCCTGCACGTCTGCGGCCCCGACGGTCGGGAGCACCTCCGGTTCGACTGCTTCGAGAACGAGCCGCACTACCACTACATCGAGCAGGCGGCGCAGGCGAACACGGTCGTGCGCATCGACGAGCTGGCCGTCGGCGACCCGATCGAGTTCACGCTGCGGTGCGTGTCCGAGCACCTCGGCGACATGTTGCGCCACTGCGGCGCGGCCGACCTCGCCGACGGGGTCGAGCGCGAGCCGGACGCCTTGCGGCGCGCCGTCGACGAGGTGCGCCGGCTGATGGAGCGAGCCCGAGCCGTTCCGGCCTGATCGCGACGCCGCGTCACGACGGTCGCGCCGGTTCGAGCTCGTTGGAGCGGCACACCCTGGCGTACCAGTGGCCGCTGTCGCGCACGGTGCGCGCCTGCGTGTCGTAGTCGACGTGCACGAGTCCGAACCGCTGGCTGTAGCCCCAGGCCCACTCGAAGTTGTCGAGCAGCGACCACGCGAAGTAGCCGCGGACGTCGACGCCGTCGGCGATCGCCGAGTGCAGGGCGCGCAGGTGCCCATCGTGGTACTCGATGCGGCGCTGATCGTGGCAGGTGCCGCCGGCCACCGGGTCGTCGTAGGCCGCACCGTTCTCGGTGATGTACAACGGCGGCAGCGTCGGGTACCGGTCGTGCAGCCAGCGCAGGAACGCCCGCAGCCCGTCCGGCGTGATCGGCCAGCCGATGTCGGTGGCGTCGGGCGGCGGATCAGCAGGCACGTACTCGGGTGCGCCCGGGTAGGGGCTGGCCGGGACGTGCTCGCCGGGCCGGGCGGCGCGCACGATCTCGTCGTTGTAGTAGTTGACGCCCAGCCAGTCGATCGGTGCAGCGATCTCGGCATCGTCGCCGTCGCCGATGCAGTTCGTCCACGCGCCGAGGTCGTCGAGCACGTCGGCCGGGTATCGCCCGGCGAGCAGCGCGTCGAGCCACCACCGGTTGCGGAGCCCGTCGACCCGGCGCAGCAGGTCGTCGGGTACGTCCATCCCGCCGCTGCCGACCACCGGTGCCGGGTTGATCACGATGCCGAGTCGGGCACCAGGGGCGAGGGCGCGCATCGCCGCGGTCGCCCGCCCATGGCCGAGCAGCAGGTGGTGCGACACCGCCACCGCCGCAGCCGAGTCGGTGATGCCGGGCGCATGGACGCCGGACTGGTGGCCGAGGAACGAGTAGCACCACGGTTCGTTGTGCGTCGCCCAGGTGGCGACCCGGTCGCCGAGCGTCCGCATCATCACCGAGGCGTAGTCGGCGAACCAGTCGGCGCAGTCACGCTGACGCCACCCGCCGCGGTCCTCCAGCGCCTGGGGCAGGTCCCAGTGGAACAGCGTCAGGAACGGCTGGATGCCGGCCGCCAGCAGCTCGTCCACCAGGCGGTCGTAGAAGCCGAGGCCCTCCGCCGACACCGCCCCGGTGCCACCCGGGAGCACGCGCGGCCAGGACACGCTGAACCGGTACGCCAGCAGCCCGAGCTCGGTCATCAGCGCCACGTCGGCCGGCATCCGGTGCACGTGGTCGCACGCGACCGCCCCGGTCGTGCCGTCCGCGATGTGGGCCGGGGTCGTGCTGAACGTGTCCCAGACCGATGGTGAGCGACCGCCCTCCGCGGCGGCACCCTCGATCTGGTAGGCCGACGTCGCCGCTCCCCACACGAAGCCGTCGGGGAACCGGAGCCGGTCTGGTTGCCGTTCCGCCCCCACAGGAACTGGAACATAGCCCGTGCCCGTCGGCACGGCGCCCGACGAAGTTGTCGTGAGGTAGCGTTCGGAGGAATCCGGGAGGAGCCCGGAGCCATCAAGGGGGAATCGATGAGAAAGCGCTGGCTCAAGCTCGTCGCGCTACCGATCGCAGTCACGTTCGTTGCGGCGGCCTGTGGTTCGGACGACAACGACACGACCGAGACCACCGTCTCGGCCGAGACGACCGCGGCGTCCGACACGACCGCGGCGTCCGACACCACCGCCGCTGCCGACACGACGCTGCCCGAGACCCCGGGGCCGGGCAGCGCGGGATCGGTCACCGTGTTCGGGGTGGAGGATTCGGAGAACGAGGCCGGTGCGATGCAGGACGCGCTCACCAAGTTCGGTGATGCGAACGGCATCACGATCACCTACGTCGGCCGCCGTGACTTCGAGCAGCAGATCAACAGCCAGGTGCTCGGCGGCAACCCGCCCGACATCGCGGCGTTCCCCCAGCCGGGCAAGCTCGCCCAGTTCGCCCAGGACGGCGACCTGCTCGCCCTGCCCGACGAGGTCGAGACCGCGGTGGCGGAGAACTGGGACGAGAGCTTCCTCGCGTTCTCCAACGTCGACGGTGAGCAGTACGGCGTGCCGATCAAGAACGATCTGAAGTCGCTGGTCTGGTACGTCCCGAGCGTCTGGGAGGAGAAGAGCTACGAGGTGCCCACGACGCTGACCGAGTTCAAGGACCTCATGGACGAGATGATCGCTGCTGGCGACACCCCGCTGTGCGTCGGCATCGAGTCCGGGGCCGCGACCGGGTGGCCGTTCACCGACTGGGTCGAGGAGCTGGTCCTGCGCCAGCAGGGCATCGACTACTACAACCAGTGGGTCGCCCACGACGTGCCGTTCGACGACGAGCCGATCGTGGCCGCGTTCAACGAGGTCGCCGGGCCCGACGGCATGTGGACGAAGGAGGGCGCCGTGTACGCCGCCGGCGGATCGATCGCTGCCACCGCCTTCGGTGACAACGGCGAGCCGCTCGTCGAGGGCAAGTGCATGATGCACCGCCAGGCGAACTTCTTCTCCGCGTTCTTCCCCGACGGCACCGAGTACGGAGAAGGCCCAGGGCAGGTCAGCACGTTCTACTTCCCGTCCGACGAGGGCCACCCGGTCCTGGTTGGCGGCATCAACGTCGGAGCGTTCCGCGACGCGCCGGAGGTGTGGCAGGTCATGGAGTACCTCGGCTCGCCCGACTTCGCCAACGACCGTCAGGCCGCGCAGTCCGCACGGGTGGGCGGCGGCAGCTCCGGGTTCCTCACCGGCAACAAGAACGCCGACAAGAGCAACTGGAGCGAGCTCGAGCAGGGCTTCCTCGACACGCTGGCGACCGCCAGCCCAGCCGCGTTCGACGCGTCCGACCAGATGCCCGCCGACGTCGGCTCGGGTTCGTTCTGGACCGAGGGAACATCGTTCGTGAACGGCGACGAGGACGCGGCGACGGCCGCCGAGAACATCGAAGCATCGTGGCCGAGCTGACCCGGTGAGGTGAGAGTCGCCACCGGGCGCACGCAGACGGTGGTGCCGGTGATCCCCCACACGGGGGTCACCGGCACCTCCTGCCGTTGGCGTAACCTCGGTTTCGGGAACCGATCGGCACGTGGGGGTGCAGGGTGGCCATCGAAGGCATAGCGGTCGAGACGGTCCCGGACCAGCCGGTCGCGACACCCACGCCACAGCTGTTGGAACCGCGAGGTTCGATCTTCACGCTCAGCAACGTGCTCCGGGCGGTCGTGCTCCTCGCGCTCGCCACCTTCTTGCTCTACTACGTCGGTCCGCGCGACATCGCCGAGACGACGCTCAAGGTGATCTTCGCCGTCGCCCTGACGGCGGCCCTCTGGGTCGGCGCCAACCTGCTCTTCGACCAGGCCTATGACCACTGGACGCGCTTCAACGCCATCCTCGGCGCCGCCCTCGGCTTCCTCGGCTTCTTCATCGCCGAGGCCACCGGCGCGTTCGACACGCTGGTCGACCACCGGTTCAACCCTCCCGGGCAGGGAGTGTTCGACGACATCACGGGCTGGTCGACGCGGCCGTTCGACGTCAACGGGCTGCTGTGGGGGCTGATCGGCGGCGCGGCCCTCGGCCTGGTGATGTTCCTCCTCAGCGCGCCGCGAGCGCGGCTGGCCCGGCTGCCGCTCGCCGTCGTCGGGTGGACCGCGTTCGGGGTGCTGACCGCGCTGGCGCTCGACGAGTCGGCGTGGCCGGCGCTCGACTGGGGCAAGCTGCTGATCTCCGTCGCCGTCGGCGCGGTGCTGTTCGGCCTGATCGGGCTGTGGCGCCACGGCGCCGCCGCGGCGCCGCTGTCGGTGCTGACCGGCGCCGCCGCTGGTTGGTTCCTCGGCGCATGGGGCGGCGCCGACATCGGCGCCGGCAACCGCTCCGAGGTGTTCCTGGCCACCGTGGTCCCCGCCGCGATCTTCGGCGTCCGCTTCGGGCTCGCCACCGAACCGAACGCGCCCAAGCGACGGCGGATCGACCAGCGGTCGCGGGCGTGGATCTTCGTCACGCCGGCGCTGCTCTTCATCGCCGTCGGACTGCTGGTCCCGCTGGTGCGCACGATCTACCTGTCGTTCCACAACCGCAACGGATCCGAGTACGTCGGTTGGAAGAACTACACGGACGGGATCTTCAGGAACAAGAAGTCGGTCGACCTCTCCAACTGGCAGAACATGTTCACCAGCCGGCTCTGGTGGATCGCGATCGTGCTGATCGCGATCGGCGTGATCGCCGGGATCGTCGCTGGCCGCCGCACCAGCCAACGCTTCGAACGCGGGCCGGCGTCGTTCGGTCTGGTCCTGGTGGGGTTCTTCGTGCTCTCCTGCGCCGTGCTGTCGACGATCCGGGGCACGATCTTCAACAACATCTGGTGGGTGATCGTCGTCGTGTCGCTGGCCACCGCGCTCGGCCTCGCCGTCGCCGTGCTCGCCGACCGCTCCAAGGGCGAGAACGCCGCCAAGTCGTTGATCTTCCTGCCGATGGCGATCTCGTTCATCGGCGCCGGCATCATCTGGCGCTTCATGTACCAGGCCCGCGACGTCTCCCAGAACCAGACCGGCGTGCTGAACGCGCTCTGGGTCTGGCTGGGTGAGATCAGCACCTCGACGACGTCGAAAGTGATCGCCGTCGCCGTGCTCGGCCTGATCGCACTCGGCCTCGCCTACCTGATCAAACGGGGGCTCGACGCCAAGTCGACGACGAGCGCGATGTTCTCGGCGGGGCTCCTCCTCGTCGTGCTCTACCTCATCTACCGCTTCCTCGGACCGGGGCTCGGCGGCTTCACCACCGTCGACGGGGTGACCCGGGCCAAGCCCGTGCTGTTCGTCCAGGAGCCACCGTTCAACAACATGTGGCTGATGGTCGTGCTGATCTGGGTGCAGGTTGGCTTCGCGATGGTCATCCTCTCGGCGGCGATCAAGGCGGTGCCGACCGAGCTGATCGAGGCGGCCAAGGTCGATGGTGCCACCGAGTCGCAGGTGTTCTGGCGGATCACGCTGCCGCAGATCGCGCCGACCGTCAGCGTCGTCGTCCTCGCCTTGTTCGTCACCGTGATGAAGGTCTTCGACATCGTGTACGCGATGACGAACGGCAGCTTCGGCACCCAGGTCATCGCCAACGAGATGTTCCAGCGAGCGTTCGGCTTCTCGGACCTGGGCCTCGGATCGGCCCTCGCTGTCGTGCTGTTCGTCTCCGTCATACCCGTGATGTGGATCAACATCCGTCGCATGCAGAGCTCGCAGGCGTGAGGGGGTCCAAGTGAGCGAACGCAGTGAGCGAACCATCGACACGGTCGGCGAGCGAAGCGAGCCGGTCACTGGCGCAGAGCGGTGCGAGCACCAGTGAACGCGCCGATCGTCGACCCGACCCGCCCCGTTGCCGGCGCGACCGGCGCCGTCTACCGCTTCTTGCGCACGATCCCGACGTGGGTGCTGTGGCTGCTCGTCATCATCTGGAGCATCCCGACGTTCGGCCTGTTGGTCAACTCGGTGCGGTCCCGCGACCAGCAGCGCAGCACCGGCTGGTGGACCGTGTTCACGGGCAACCTCGACGGGCTGACGCTCGGAAACTACCGCGAGGTGCTCGGCACGACCGCCGCTGGCGGCATGAAGCAAGGGCTGACCAACTCGATCGCGATCGCGCTGCCGGCCACGATCATCCCGATCGCGTTCGCCGCGTTCGCCGCCTATGCGTTCGCGTGGATCGACTTCAAGCACCGCCAGGGGCTGTTCATCGGCACGGTCGCGCTGCTGGCCGTACCGCTCCAGGTCGCGCTCATCCCGTTGCTCCTGATGTACGTCAACGGGGCCCACTGGACGATCCCGTGGTTCGACAAGACGATCACGGTCTTCCCCGACCTCAACCTCGCCGGCACGACCACCGCCGTGTGGCTCACCCACACCGCGTTCGCGATGCCGTTCGCGATCTTCCTGATCCACAACTACATCTCGTCGCTGCCGAAGGACATCTTCGAGTCGGCCCGCATCGACGGCGCCAACCACTTCAAGATCTTCTACAAGCTGGTGCTGCCCCTGTCCGTGCCGGTGCTCGCCGCGTTCGCGATCTTCCAGTTCCTCTGGACCTGGAACGACTACCTGATCGCCGTCACGATGATCGGCGCCAACCAGAGCGCGGCGCCGTCGACGGTCGTGATCGCCGCCCAGACCGGCCAGTTCGGGCAGTCCGAGCACCTGCTCACCGCCGGCGCGTTCCTCCAAGCCGCCGTGCCCCTCGCGGTATTCTTCCTGCTGCAGCGGTTCTTCGTCCGCGGCATCCTCGCCGGCTCGGTGAAGGGCTGACGTTACGTCGGGATGGCGTTGCGGGTGTCGGCGTCGAAGAAGTGGAGGTTCTCCGTGGCGACGGTGATCTCGATCTCCTCGTCGACGCGAACGTGCGACCGCGGGCTGAACCGCCCCACGGCGTTGGCGTCGGCGTCGCCGAAGTCCTCGGGCGCGTCCGGGTCGCCGGACTTGACTCGCTCGGCGTCGATCGAGAAGTGCACCATCAACTCCGAGCCGAGCGCCTCCACCAGCCGCACCTTGGCCCGCAAGCGGCGGTCGGCGGGCGCGTCGGGGACGATGGCCGCGTCCTCGAAGTCCTCCGGGCGGATGCCGACGACGACCCGCCGACCGTCGTACTGCTGCAACACCGGCCGCTTGGCCAGCACCTCGGGTGGCAGATCGAGGCGTTGATCGCCGAACTGGATGTGGCGGTCGCCGTTCAGCCGTAACACCGTCTCGTAGAGGTTCATCGACGGCGAGCCGATGAACGCGGCCACGAAGACGTTGGTCGGCGAGTCGTACAGGTTCTGGGGGGTGTCGACCTGTTGCAGGTGCCCGTCTTTGAGCACCGCGACCCGGTGGCCCATGGTCATCGCCTCGACCTGGTCGTGGGTGACGTAGATCGTGGTCACGCCGAGGTCGCGCTGGAGGCGGGCGATCTCGGCCCGCATCTGGACGCGCAGCTTGGCGTCGAGGTTGGACAGCGGCTCGTCCATCAAGAACGCCTTCGGTTGGCGCACGATCGCCCGCCCCATCGCCACCCGCTGACGCTGCCCACCCGAGAGCTGGCCAGGCTTGCGGTCGAGGTACGGCTCGAGCTCGAGGATCGCAGCCGCCTTGCGCACCCGGCTGTCGATCTCCGGCTTGGGGACGCGGGCGAGCTTGAGCGCGAACCCGATGTTGTCGAACACGGTCATGTGCGGGTACAGCGCATAGTTCTGGAACACCATCGCGATGTCCCGATCCTTTGGCTCGACGTCGTTGACCACGACCTCGCCGATCCTCAGCTCCCCGCTGGTGATCGTCTCCAGCCCGGCCACCATCCGCAGTGCGGTCGACTTCCCACATCCGGACGGTCCGACGAGGACGAGGAACTCGTTGTCCGCGATGTCGAGGCTCAGGTCATGGATCGCTTGGAAGCCGTTGTCGTAGATCTTGTTGACACCATCGAGCGAGACACTGGCCATGCCAAACCATAGGCTGCGCTCGGAGCTGTGACGCGCGACACCGCACAGCGAGCCTGCGCCAATGGGTCAGCTGAACCAGATCGTGGTGTCGGCGGGCACCTCCGCGCCGGCTCGGGGTTCGGTGGCGATCGTCGGGTGCCGGCCGCGCAACACCCCGGCGTCGATGTGCACGGGCGCCGGCGAGGTGTTGGTCACGACGAGCGTGCCGCCGCGCTCGAACGCCACGACGTCGTCACGATCGGTGAACAGGAGCTCGATCGTGTCGCCCCTCAGGCGCCGGCGGGCGTGGAGCAGCACCGTCGTCAGGTGGAGCATCGACGCCGGGTCGTCGCCCTGGACGTCGACGGCGAGCTCCCCCCAGCCGTCGGGCTGCGGCAGCCAGGGTTCCGCGGCAGTGGGCGACGTCGAGAACCCGTGGGCACCTCGCGCGGCGCGGGTCCAGGGGAGCGGCACCCGGCAGCCGTCTCGGCCGAGTTGGCCGCCGTGGAGGAACGCCGGATCCTGCCGGGCGCCGTCGGGCAGGTCGAGCACCTCGGGCAGGCCCAGCTCCTGCCCCTGGTAGAGGAACACCGAGCCGGGCAGAGCGAGAACGAGGGCCAACGCGGCACGCGCCCGGCGCGTGCCGGCGGCGAGATCGATCGGCACGTCGTGGTACCGCATGTTGTTGCCGGTCCAGCTCGCCGGATCGGTGGCGTCGGCGGCGCCGTAGCGGCTCACCGCCCGCCGCACGTCGTGGTTCTCGAGCGCCCAGGTCGGCAGCACACCGCGCGCCCCGAGGGCGTCGATCGCATCGCCGATCGCGGCGCGCATCAGACCTCCGTGCCACGGGCTGAGCAGGAGGTCGAACGAGAACGCCTCGTGGAACTGGTCGGGCCCGACGAAGCGGGCGAGGAGGTCGGGACGGCGCGGCGTGTAGGCCTCGGCGACGGTGACGATCGAGCGGCCAGGATGGCTGGTTTCGTACTCGTCGCAGACGCGCCGCCAGTGCTCCCACACAGCGTGGCCGCTGCGGTGGTACACGGTGTGCCGGTTGAAGGTCCACACCTCCGTGGGGGCCACGCCCGGCGGCGGCGCAGGCGCGTCCGGCAGGCCCTCCTCCTTGCCCACGTAGCCGATCGCGTCGACGCGGAAGCCGTCGACCCCGCGGTCGAACCAGAAGCGCAGCGCCCGGTCGAAGTGATCGATCACGCTCGCGTCGTTCCAGTTCCAGTCCGGCTGCCACGGCGAGAACGTGTGCAGGTACCACTGCCCGGGGTGGCCGTCGGGTTCGGTGACCCGCGTCCAGGCCGGGCCACCGAACGCCGCGCGCCAGTTGTTGGGCGGCTCGGACCCGTCACCGCGGCCGTCGCCGAAGATGAAGCGGTCGCGCTCGATGCTGCCGCGCCCGGCGGCCACCGCGTCCAGGAACCACTCGTGCTCGTTGCTGCAGTGGTTGGGCACGATGTCCATCAACACGCGGATGCCGCGAGCGGCTGCGTCGGCCACCAACGCGTCGAACGTGGCGAGATCGCCGTACTCCGGATCGATGGCGAAGTAGTCGGCCACGTCATAGCCATGGTCCATCTGCGGCGACGGATAGCACGGGTTGAGCCAGACGGCGTCCACGCCGAGGGTCTGCAGGTGGTCGAGATGACGGCGGATGCCGTCGAGGTCGCCCCTGCCGTCGCCGTCGGAGTCGGCGAAGGAGCGCACGTACACCTGGTACACGACCGCATGCCGCCACCAGGGTGATTCGCGGTCCGGCTGCACCAGCGGCAACTTACCGTCGTACACCCCTCTGTCACGGTGTGGACATGTCCAGCACCACCCGCTCCACCTCGATCCCCGCCCACTCCCGCTCGCGCGTGCTGCGCTCGCCGACCCAGTCGCTGCTCGGGGCGACGTGCGTGGGTTGCGGAGCTCACGGCCACGCACTGTGCCCCGCCTGCTCCGGTCAGCTGCGCGCTGCACCGCCGGCCGGCATCGTGGCCGCGGTGACCTACCGCGGCGTCGGTCGCGAGGCCGTCACGGCGCTCAAGTACCGCAACCAGCGCCACCTCGCACGGGCGCTCGCCGCGCAGTTGGCGCTGCGACTCGTCGGCTCGTGCGGCGCGGCCGGCCTGTTCGAGCGCCACCGGCGGGCGCGCGGGCTCGCCGACGTGGTCACGTGGGCGCCGACCTCGACCGAGCGGCGCCGGGCCCGCGGCTACGACCAGGCCGAACTGGTCGCCCGCGCTCTGGCCCGCGAGCTGGGCTTGCCGTGCCGCCGGCTGCTGCACCGCACCCACGGCGGTCACCAGACCGGCGCGGCCCGTACCGAGCGCCTCGCCGGCCCGGTGTTCGTCGCCCGTCCGATGCGTCGCGCTCGACGCGTGCTGGTGGTCGACGACGTGGTCACCACCGGCGCGACGCTCAGCGCCGCGGCGCGGGCGCTGCGGGTGGCCGGCAGTCCACACGTCGTGCTCGCGGCAGCAGCATCCACCCCGGCACGACCGGGCGAGTCGGCCACGTCGATCGCTCGTCCGCTCGCACCGAGCACCAGCCGCCGCCGGCCGCCGGCGCTCGTGCCCGCCGCCTAGGCCGAGGGCCCCCACCACGGAGGCGCAGGTAGGCTTGCGGACCGCATGGGAATCCTCGATCGCATCCTCCGCGCCGGCGAAGGCAAGAAGCTCAAGGCCCTCGAAGGCCTGGTGCCCGACATCAACGCCCTGTCTGACGCCATGGCCCGCCTCAGCGATGCCGAGCTCCAGGCCAAGACCCCTGAGTTCCGCCAGCGCATCGAGCGCGGCGAGCCGCTCGACGACCTGCTGGTGGAGGCGTTCGCGGTCGTGCGCGAGGCCGCCGACCGCGTGATCGGCCAACGCCACTTCGACGTCCAGATGATGGGCGGCACCGCCCTCCACTTCGGCTGGATCGCGGAGATGAAGACCGGCGAGGGCAAGACCCTGGTGTCCACGCTGCCTGCGTACCTCAACGGGTTGGGCGGCAAGGGCGTCCACCTGATCACGGTGAACGACTACCTGGCCCGGTTCCACTCGGAGTGGATGGGCCGCATCCACCGCTGGCTCGGCCTCGAGGTCGGCCTGGTCATCCCCGGCCGCCGCGAGCAGGCCGCGCAGAAGCGCGAGGACTACGCCTGCGACATCACCTACGGCACCAACAACGAGTTCGGCTTCGACTACCTGC
>CAZMGD010000023.1:0-3710 GCA_964565705.1 uncultured Ilumatobacteraceae bacterium
GAAGCCGCGGTGCGGGTGCCACGGCGTGCCCTTGGGCTCGCCCGGCGCGTAGTCGACCTCGCCCATCTGGTCGAGGTGCACGAACGGGTCGAGGTCGGCGTGCGATACGCCGGCGAACGCCCGGCGGACGGGGAAGCCCTCCCCCTCGAAGCCGCTCGGCGCGGTGGTGATCGATGCCACGGAGCGGACCCTGGCGCCGGGGGATGCAGCGACCACGGGCAGGCTCAGCGGGTTCTCGACGGTGACTGCGGGCATCTCGACCATCTCCTTCACACGTGTGGTGCGTGAACTGGATTGAAGCATACTTGCGCACACAACTGTTTGCAACTCAAGGTCTCCGCTGGTACCAGCCTCCGGCGGCGAGGACCCAGTCGGCGACGTCACCGTCGGGGAAGGCGAACGCTGCCCGCAGCCCCACGTGAGCCAGCGCCGGCGGTGGCTGCCAGGCATGGAGCGTCGCGCCCCACCGATGGGCCCTCCAGCCCGGCGCCTGGAGGTGGAGGGCTGGCTCGCCGCTGAGCTCCACCACGGCGTGCACCTCACCCGGTTGCTCGTACCCACCGACGACGGCGGTGGCGGGCGCCGACGCGTACCACTCGACGTCGAACGCCACGGGCACCGGCGTGCCGTAACCCCGCCCGAGCCCTTCGGCCGGGTCGTCGAGCGCCGACGCGAACGTCTCGTTGCCGACGGTCCACTGGCGGAACGCGTCGTCGCACACGTGCTCGGCCCACAGCCCGTGCGCCTTGACGAGCAACGGGTCCGCCCGCAACGGGACGTCCCACTCGGCGACGTGCAGCAGGGGACGACCCGTGCGCGCCAGGGCCGCCCAGTACCAGCCGCGCGACCTGGACACGATCCGGAACCCGCTGACCATCCCGACGGTTCCGTCGGCGGTCCAGCACGTGAACAACCACTCCTCGACCGCTGCGTCGGGATGGCGCAGCTCGTCGCCCGGAAGCAGGCCACCGTCCACGACCAGGCAGACTATGGCCGTGCTGGTGCGCTACCTGAGTCCCGAATGGATCGACGCGGTCCAGGCCGAACTGGCCGAGACCGGCGTGCTCACCGACCTCGTCGACGAGCACTCGATCGGCGTGACCCAGGTGGTGACCGACGCCCCCGGTGGCACGGTGACCTACCACCTCCAGGTCGGCGGTGGCGTCGCATCGTTCGGCAGCGGACCGGCCGAGCCGGAGGATGTCCGCTTCGAGCAGGACTGGACCACGGCGACCGGCGTCGCCACCGGCCACCTCAGCGCCCAGGAGGCGTTCATCAACGGGCGGATCCGACTCGTCGGCGATCAGCAGAAGTTGCTGCGGAGTCAGCCGGTGTTCGGGGCGCTCGACCAGGTGTTCAACACGGTGCGGGCCCGCACCGACTACTCCGACGATGCCTGAGCTGCCCGAGGTCCAGGCCCACGCCGAGCGCCTGACCGAGCAGTTCGGCGGCGCGGTGCTCACGAAGTTCGTGCCGATCACGTTCACCGCGCTGAAGACCGCGACGCCGCCCCCGAGCGACGCCTACGGCACGGCGCTCACCGATGTCGGCCGTCGCGGCAAGTACCTGCTGCTGCACTTCCCGCCGGTGACGTTCGCCGTGCACCTGATGCAGGGCGGCCGTCTCCTCGTCGACGACAAGCAGTCGGCGAAGCCCCGCGGCGGGCAGGCCCGGTTCGTGTTCACCGACGGGCCCGCACTGCTGCTGACCGAGGCCGGCAAGGAGCGCCGGGCCGGCGTGTGGGCGCTGACGCCCGGCACGGAGGCAGACAGCGCACCCCTGAACCGGCTCGGCCCGGAGGCGCTCGACGTCACGCCCGAGATGCTCGCCGCGGCGTTCGCAGAGCATCCGATGCGGCTGCACGGGTTCTTGCGCGATCAGCACCACATCGCCGGGTTGGGCAGGCGTCTGGCCAACGAGATCTGCCATCGTGCCAAGGTCTCGCCGTTCGCCAACACTGCCAAGATGGGGCTGGAGGGCGCGACGCTGGTGGTCGACGCGATCCGCTCGTCCGTGGACGACGGCCTCGCCTACGAGCGCACCCGCCCGGACATGTCCTCGTCGGCCGACCGGCCCGGCGCCGTGCACGGCCGGGTCGGCGAGACCTGTCCCGCCTGCGGTGACACGATCCGCGCGGTCAGCTACTCCAGCTACACGGTCGCCTACTGCCCGACCTGCCAGACCGGCGGGAAGGTGCTCGCCGACAACACGACCTCGAAGTTCTTGAAGTAGGCGCGTCTACGCTCGGCGCCCATGCCCATTCACTTGCGTGCCGAGCCGGGCGACTACGCGCCGGCGGTGCTCTGCCCGGGCGATCCGCGCCGGGCCCGCTACATCGCCGAGACGTTCTTCGACCCCGGCTTCCGCACGGTCAACGAAGAGCGGGGGATGCTCGGGTTCACCGGCACCTTCGAGGGTGAACCGATCAGCGTGCAGTCCACCGGGATGGGATGCCCGAGTGCGGGCATCGTGTTCGAAGAGCTCGTGCAGCTCGGGTCGACCCGCCTGATACGCGTCGGCACCTGCGGCGGCCTCCAGCCACACCTGGCGATGGCCGACACGGTGATCGGTGTCAGCGCCTCCGCCGACGACCACACCGCGCTGCGCTACACGGCGATGGAGGGCTTCGCACCGACCGCGACGTTCACGTTGGTCGAGGCCGCCGCCCGAGCATCGCGCGACTCTGGGGCCACGGTGCACGTTGGCTCGATCGTGACCTCAGGTCTGTTCTACGACCCGGACACGACGGCGTTCACCCGCTGGCGGACGCTCGGCCACCTCGGCGTGGAGATGGAGGCAGCGATGCTCTACGCCGTCGGCGCGGTCCGCAAGGTCGAGACGCTCACCATCTTGACGGTCAGCGACCTGATCGGCATCGACGCGCCACCGCAGCGGATCAGCGACGACGAGCTGCGTCGCGGCGTCGACGACATGATGCGCATCGCCTGCCGCGTGGCGGTGAGCTGACGTGCCGAAGCGCAACCGGGCCAAGGAGGCCAAGCGCAGCGGTCAGGTCGGCGGCGAGACGCCGAAGTCGAAGCAAGAGCAAGACCTGGCCCGCTTCGCCGCCAGCGTGAAGGCGCAGGAGGCGGCCGAGCGCACCGCTCGGGCCGAGGCGGCGGAGGCGATGCGCCGCGCCAACCGTCACGACGAGCTGCGCGCCGCCAAGGAGGCCGCCGTCGCCGAGCTCAAGTCGGCCCGCTCACGCGGCGACCGCGAGCGGATCACCGCGGCCGAGCAGACCTACCGGGCGGCCCTCGCCGAGCTCCAGGAGTTCGAGACCGGCGAACGCCCCACCTGGGCCCCCCGCCCCGAGCAAGAGCCCGAGCCCGAGCCCGAGCCCGACGCTTGAAGTTCTCGGTCGGTTTCTGGTCGCTCCAGCGACCAGAAACCGACCGAGAACGATGGGTCGCGTCAGATGAGGCCGAGCTCGCGGACGGCGTCGCGCTCTTCGCTGAGCTCCTTCACCGAGGCATCGATGCGGGCCCGGCTGAACTCGTCGATGTCGAGGCCCTGGACGATCGAGTACTCGCCGCCCGTGCAGGTGACGGGGAAGCCGGACACGAGGCCTTCGGGCACGCCGTAGCTACCGTCGCTGACGACGGCGAAGCTCGCCCAGTCACCCTCGGGGGTGCCGAGCGCCCACGAGCGGACGTGGTCGATCGCGGCGTTCGCAGCCGATGCCGCCGACGACGCGCCGCGCGCCTCGA
>CAZMGD010000023.1:3720-45226 GCA_964565705.1 uncultured Ilumatobacteraceae bacterium
TCGATGATCGCCGCACCGCGCTTGGCGACGGTCGGGATGAACGTGTCCGCGACCCACGCCTCGTCGTTCACGAGCTCGAACGCGTTCTTGCCGTTGACGGTCGCGTGCTTGATGTCGGGGTACTGCGTCGTCGAGTGGTTGCCCCAGATCGTCACCCTCTGGACCGCGGACACGGGCTCGCCGACCTTCTGGGCCAGTTGGGTGACCGCCCGGTTGTGGTCGAGGCGGGTCATCGCCGTGAACCGGCCCGGATCGAGGCCCTCCGCGTTCGAGTACGCGATCAGCGAGTTGGTGTTCGCCGGGTTGCCGACGACGAGGATCTTGACGTCTTTCTTGGCGGCCTTGGCCAGCGCCTGGCCCTGGGGCTTGAAGATCCCGCCGTTCGCGCTGAGCAGGTCGCTGCGCTCCATGCCGGCCTTGCGCGGCATCGCACCGACGAGCAGGGCGACGTCGGCGTCTCCGAAGGCCACCTCGGCGTCGTCGGTGCAGACGATCTCGCTGAGCAGCGGGAAGGCGCAGTCGTCGAGCTCCATCTTCACACCGTTCAGGGCGCCCAGGGCCGGGGTGATCTCGAGCAGTTGCAGCGCGACCGGGGTGTCCGGGCCGAGCATGGCGCCCGAGGCGATGCGGAACAGGAGGCTGTAGCCGATCTGGCCGGCGGCGCCGGTCACTGCGACTCTCACAGGGGTGGTCATGACCAGGATGGTAAACCTGCGCACCCACCGCCTACCAACGGGCGGGACCGGCGTCTCAGCGCCCGATCGCGGTCCACACCTGATCGGCGTAGAACTGCTGGCCGGCGGGACGGAGGTGGATGCCGTCGCCGTAGAAGCAGTCGCCGGGGCACTGGTTCGACACCTCGGCCCAGTCGAGGAGGTGCACCTGACCCGGGTAGCGCACCTCGAGGTCGTGGATGCGCTGGTTGTTGTCGGCGGTCCACACGCGGTCGGCGCGCACGGTGAGGAACAGGAGGTACGGCACGGTCGAAGCGGCCGTGACGATCCGGTCGTAGGTCTGCTGGCTCGCCGGACCGTTCGTGCCCAGGTGGATCACGAGGACGTTGGGGAGCGCGCCCATGTCGCGCAGCGCCTCGATCATCTCGGCGCCGGTCGTTCCCTGGCGGTTGACCTGCGCGTCGACGACGGCGCCCTTCGCGGACAAGGCCGGCGCTGCGCCGAGCATCACCGAGTCACCGATCGCCATCACGTCGACCACCGCCGCCGGGTTCGTCGCCGGCGGTGCCGTCGTCTCCGCGGGCGGGGCGACGGTCTCCGCGACCGTGGGGCCGACCGCGCCCGGCACCGTGGCCGCGTTGGGGTCTACCGGCACCGTCGTCGCGTTCGGGTCGGCGGGCAGCGTCGTCTCCGGGGTTGCTGCCAGCGTCGTCTCCGGTGCGAGGGTCGTGACCACCGGGGCATCGGTGGAGGGCAGCGCGACCGGCTCGACCGCGTCGAGCACGTTCGTGACCGAGTCCTCGCCTGCCGCCAACGACTGGGCGACGTCGCTCTGGCGCAGCGGCGCGAAGGCGAGGCTGATGCCCGCGAACACGGGGATCGCCATCGCCAGCACGCCGACGCCCAGCGCCCGCCGGCGCCGCACTGCGATCTGTGGCGTCGGCCGGCCGCGCAGGTTCGTGTGGATCCATGCCCGGAGGCGGCCGGTTCGGATCGGCGTCTCGATGTACCGGTAGGACGCCTCGGCGATCACGAACGTGAGCACCATCGCCAGCGCGAACTGGGCGAAGGTCAACTTGATCCCCGCCTCCTTGCGGATGAACTGGTAGATCGGCCAGTGGTACAGGTAGAGGCCGTAGCTGCGCAGCCCGATCCAGTTGAACAGCGGGTTGCCGAGCAGACGGCCCGACCAGCTCTTCATGTGCGTCACCGCAGCGATGACGGCGATGGTCGTCAGGCCGGTCAGCAAGAAACCGCCGCGGAACAGCCAGCGGTCGCCTTCGAGACCGTCGGACCCCTCGAACGTCACGTGCAGTTGCAACATCAACAATGCGATGCCGACCAGGCCGCCGAGGGCGACGATGTCGAGCAGCGGCCCGCGGTTGCGCAGCGGGCTGCGCATCACGGCGTAGGGACGCCACCACATGGCGAAGCCCGCTCCCAGCAGGATGCCGCCGGAACGGGTGATCGTGGAGAGGTACAGCGTGTCGGTGCGTGACAGGCACCGCCCGAACACGTGGAAGTACTGCTCGGGCGTCGTGTCGCAGGAGCCGATGACGCCGGGGTGGTACAGCACCGCGGTCGCGAACGCGATCACGAACGCGAGCCCGAACAGCGCGGCGCCGATCTTGGGCAGGCGGCTGCGACCACCGCGCAGCAGCACGATCATGATCAACGGCCACACGAGGTAGAACTGCTCCTCGACGCCCAGGCTCCACAGGTGACGCAGCGGGGCGAACTCGGTGCCGGCGGTGTACCCGGCGCCCGTCCAGACCTGGAACCAGTTCGACCCGTAGGCGATGCCAGCCACGATGTCGCCGCGCAGCTTCCCGAGGTCGTCGCGCATGAACAGCGCGCAACCGACCATCACGAGCACCATCATCGTGAACAGCGCGGGCAGCAATCGCCGGGCGCGACGCAACCAGAACTGGCCGAGGTTCACGCGGCCGGTGCGCTCGTGCTCGGCGATCAGGAGCAGCGTGATCAGGTAGCCGCTGATCACGAAGAACACCTCGACACCGAGGAACCCGCCCGCCAGCCAATCGCTGTTGGCATGGTAGATCATCACCGCGACGACGGCGAGCGCGCGCATGCCGTCGAGCCCCGGGAGGTAGGGCACGCGGCTGATCGGCACACTCGGGCGCGGCAGGGTTTGGCCGGTGGTGGCCATCAGGGCGTCAAGTCTGCTCGCTCGGTCGGGCTCGCGGGCAGCACCTCGTCACGTCCCTGCCGCTAGCCGGCGGCGGGAAGACCGAGGTTGGCGTAGATCTCCCGGGTCGCCGTGCTGCGGTTCATCGTGTAGAAGTGCAGGCCGGGGGCCCCGGCGGCGAGCAGCGCCGCGCACAGCTCGGTCGCCGCGTCGACGCCGATGCGGCGCACCTCGTCGGGATCGTCGGACGCGGCGAGGCGGGCGGCGAGGTCGGCCGGGAACGTGCCACCGGACAGCTGGATCATCCGGGCGACCTGATTGAAGTTCGTGACCGGCATGATCCCGGGGATGACCGGCTTGTCGACACCGAGCGCACGCAGCTCGTCCATCATCCGCAGGTAGTGCACCGGCTCGAAGAACAGGTTGGTGATCGCGAAGTCGGCGCGGCGCAGCTTCTCGGCGAGGACGCGCCGATCGTCCTCGCGCGATGGCGAGCGAGGATGCACCTCGGGGTGGGCAGCGACACCGGTCGAGAACCGTTCGTGGTCCACGTCGAGCAGCAGGTCGGTCGCGTACGTGTAGTCGCTCGGCTGGACGTCGGCGGCTTCGGTCGGCGGGTCGCCCCCGAGGGCGAGGATGTTGACGATGCCTGCCGCGGCGTAGTCGTCCAGGATCCGGGCGATCTGGTCGCGGGTGTGGCCGACGCAGGTGAGGTGCGCCATCGGCGTGATCGACGTCTCCTTGCGCACCCAGGTCACGACCTCGCGGGTTCGGTCGCGCGTGCTGCCGCCGGCCCCGTAGGTGACGCTGACGAAGCTCGGGGCGAGCGGCTCGAGCTCGGCGATCGTGCGCCCGAGGGTGAGCTGGGCGCCATCCGTCTTGGGGGGGAAGAACTCGAACGAGTACGTACGCCCAGCGGCGAGGAGATCAGCGATCCGTGCCATGCAAGCACACGAGGCTACCCACCCTCAGTGGCGGAAGTGTCGTTCGCCGGTCATGACCATCGCGATGCCGTGCTCGTCCGCGGCCTCGATCGACTCCGCGTCGCGCATGCTGCCGCCCGGCTGGATGATCGCCCGGATGCCTGCCTCGGCGGCGACGTCGAGGCTGTCCCGGAACGGGAAGAAGGCGTCGCTCGCGCACACCCCACCGCTCGCGCGACCGTCGGAGCGGGTGGCGGCGATGCGAGCGGAGTCAACGCGGTTCTGCTGGCCGGCACCGACGCCAACCGCCTGGAGGCCCTTCGCGAACACGATCGCGTTCGAGCTGACGGCCGCGCAGACCTGCCATGCGAACTCGAGGTCGGCCCACTGTTCGTCGGTCGGTCGTGCCTTCGTCACGACCTGCCAGGCGTCGCCGCGGCCGGCGACGGTGTCGGGCTGCTGCACGAGCAAGCCGCCGTCGACGCTGCGGATGTCGAGCGCCGCGGCCGGGCTCCCCGACGCAGACAGCACGCGGAGGTTCTTCTTCGCGGTCAGTGCAGCGAGCGCCGCCTCGTCGAAGCCGGGTGCCACGACGACCTCGGTGAACACCGGCGCGAGCCATTCGGCGAGCTCGACTGGCACCGGACGGTTGACGGCGACGATCCCGCCGAACGCGCTCACGGGATCGCACTCGTGCGCGCGACGGTAGGCGGTGACGATGTCATCGTCGACAGCCACACCGCAGGGGTTGGCGTGCTTGACGATCACGACCGCTGGCCGGTCGAAGCGGTTGACCAGCTTCCACGCGGCCTCCGTGTCGAACACGTTGAGGTAGCTGAGCTCTTTGCCACCGTGCTGCGTCGCGCCATCCCACCAGCTCGCCTGGCCGCGGAACCGGTAGCGGGCGCCGGACTGGTGCGGGTTCTCGCCGTACCGCAGCGGCTGGACGAGCTCGGCCGCCAGATCGAGCGTGGTGGGCAGCTCGGTCGGGTCCTCGCCGGGACCGTCCAACCACTCGACGATCGCCGCGTCGTACGCCGACGTGCTGGCGAACGCGTCACGGGCCAGGCGGCGCTTGGTCGAATCCGTCAGCGAGCCCTCGGCGCGGATCTCGTCGATCACCGTCGCGTAGTCGGCGGGATCGACCACGACGCCGACGAACGCGTGGTTCTTGGCCGCAGCCCGCACCATCGCCGGGCCGCCGACGTCGATCAGCTCGATCCCCGGATCCGATCCGAACGGGTACAGGTTGACGACGAGCAGGTCGATCGGCTCGATGCCGTGGGTCGCCATGTCGGCCTGGTGCTCGGCATTGGTGGGGTCGGCGAGCAGCCCGCCGTGCACCCGCGGGTGGAGGGTCACGACGCGGTGGCCGAGGATCGCCGGGAACCCCGTGATGTCGGCGACGTCAGTGACATCGATGCCGGCGCCCTGGATCGCTCGCGCCGTGCCACCGCTGGACAGCAGCCGCCACCTGAGCTCGTGGAGTGCGCCGGCCAGCTCGACCACGCCGGTCTTGTCGTACACGGACAGCAAAGCGGTGGGCATGTCCGGCGACCCTAGTGAGTGTGCCGGCTGCGGCTACAGGGCGAGGTGCGCCTCGAACGCGCGCACGGCGCGGTCGCTGGCGCCCGCATCGTCGGCGACGGATCCGAACACCTCGATGCCGAGCGGCGCGGCGCAGCGTCCCGCGCGCAGCGCGGCGACCATCGCCTCGATGGGCAGGTCGCCCTCGCCCGGCCAGCGACGGTGATCGCGGCAGTCCGCGGCCAGGTCGTCGACCTCGGGCACGGCCGGCGCGTCGGAGATCTGCACGCCGAAGATGCGCCGGGCGTCGACGGCGTCGATGTCGGCGGCGGAACCGCCGCGACGCCAGTGGTGCCAGACGTCGAGGATCACGCCCCCGTGCTCGGATCCGGCGTCGCGCACCAGCGTCCAGGCGTCGGCGAGGGTGTGCAGCGCCGACCAGGCGAAGAACTCGACCGCCAACCGTTGCCCGTCGGCGAGCGGATGGCTGCACAGCGCGGCAAACACCTCGGTCGCCTGCGCGAGGTCGAGCGTCAGGTCGACCGGGACGAGCACGCTGATGCAATCGGGATGGAGAGCCTGCGCCATGTCGAGCACGGCTTCGGCCGTGTGCGTCGGAACGGGCGGGCGCCCGACCGGCAGCCACAGCGGATCGAGCTCGGCCACTGCGAGCCCGAGGTCCGCGAGCCACGAGCGAACGTCGGACAGCCGGATCCCCGTGCGGACCAGTTCGTCGACCTCGCCCGGGCGGATCGAGATCGCGTCGAAGCCCGCGGCGGCGACCGCTCGTGCCTTCGTCGGGTAGTCGACACCTCGGATCGTGCCGGTGCAGAAGACCGACGCGTCGGCCGGTAGGTGGCTCACGGGTGCTCGCTGGTGACCGGGTCGACCTGCACCCACGAAGCGCCGCCGGTGCTCGAGGCGCGCATCGCGTCGATGACCCGCTGCGTCGCGAGCGCGTCGGCGAACGTCGGCGACGCCGGCGCGCCTTCGGGCGACCACGAAGGGTCGCCCCGCTCGATCGCCTCCCGGAAGCGCTCGGCGAGGCGGACGAACGGCGGGAGCTCCATGAACGTGAACGCGTGCTTCGGGTCACCGGCCGGGATCTCGACGTCGGGGAGCGCGAGGTCATCGGGGACCTTGACCAGTGAGGTGTCGCCGGCGCCGCGCCCGACCGTCGCGGTGTCGCGCCCGACGGTGATCGTCCCCCGCTCGCCGACCACCTTGAACACGTACGTCGGCTCGCCCCACGCCGCGGCACAGTGCTGCATCACCGCCGTCGCGCCGCCGCGCATGCGGAACATCGCCGAGTAGGTGTCCTCGGCATCGTTGCCCGGACCGCTGCCGGCGCGCACGACGTCCAGCCGGGCGCTCACCGCAGCGATCTCGCCGATCCACGTACGGAAGCGGTCGATGTTGTGCGGCGCCGCCGCGTTGAGGATGCCGCCACCCTTCGACGCGTCGAACCACCAGTCCTCGTTGAACGCCGGGTGCAGACCGTTCGCCACCAGCGACGAGATCTGGAGGAACGTCATGAGCTGCACGTCGCCGATCACGCCACCCGCAACGGCACGCCCGACCGCGGCGTCGAGCGGGCTCCATCGGAACTCGAACGACGTGAAGTGCACGACGCCGGCGGCGACCGCGGCGTGGTACATGCGAGCGCCGTCGTCGGCGTCGAGCGCGAACGGCTTCTCGCACAGCACGTGCGCGCCGGCGTCGAGCGCCTCCAGCACGAGGTCGACGTGCGAGTCGGGTGGGGTCGAGACGGTGACGGCGTCGACGCCCTCGGCGAGCGCTTCGGCGAGCGTCGTGCACGGTCGGCCGGCGTCGAGCGCTCCAGCGCGCTCCCGCGTCCGCTGAGCGTCGCGGCCGACGAGCGCGACCACGTCGAACCCTGCGCGTTGCAGAGCGGGCACGTGGACCCGTCCCCCGAAGGAGGTGCCGACCACGGCGCATCGGATGGTGGTGGACATGGAGTGCATTGTGATCGCGCCGGATGGGTCGTGACGCAGTGGTCACGCGACGCCACGTTGCAGCAGGTGTACGGTGCTCCACGACCCCGCCCGCCCAGCAGGAGGTTCCATGGGTAAGAACATCACGGTCGCCAACTTGATCTTCGCGATCGGTGGCCTCGTCACGATCCTCTTCTCGTTCTTCGGTTTCGTCGGCGGTGGCGGGGAGAGCCGCAGCGCGTGGTCCAGCGACGTGTTCGGGTTGTTCCCGGTTGCAACGATCCCAGCGATCCTCGGCCTGGCAGCGCTCGTCCTCGGCATCCTCGAGCTGATCGGCACGGTCAAGTTGCCGCCGCAGGTGCTGACCTTCGACTGGAAGCAGATCAAGGTGACCTGGGGCATCGTCGCCACGGTGATGATGCTGGCGTACCTGATCACGGACAAGGGGAACGCCTCGCTGAAGGTCGGTGCGTGGTTCATGCTGCTGGGCTCGATCGCGATGGCCGTGGGATCGATCATGGGCATCCTCGGTCTCGGCGCGAACACCGTCGCCATGCCCGGCGGCCAGCCCGGTACCGGCCAGCCCGGAGCGGCACCGCCGCCCCCGCCGCCGCCGCCGCACCAGGGTGACAGCACCCCGCCGCCGCCGCCTCCCCCGCCGCCGGCCAACTGATCGGTCGCTGCCCGATCGGGCAGCGAGGGTCGTCCCAGCTGTTGCCCCCGAGACCGAGCGCGCCCGGACTCGGGTTCGTACCGTCCGACCATGGCCATCCAAGTCGTCGGGACCGCCCAGATCATGTGCAGCTTCGGGGTCGCGCCATCGGTGTTGACCGTCGTGCCCAAGGGCCGGCCGGTGCAGGCCAGCGGGCAGATCGCCGCCACGATCCAGGACTTCGCCCCGAACGTCAACATCGCACCGTTCGGCATGTGCACGACGCCGTCGAACCCGCAGGTGGCGGCGGCGACCTCGGCCGCCCTCGGCGTGCTGACGCCGCAGCCGTGCATCCCTGTGACGACGAGCCCGTGGACGCCCGGCTCGACCACCGTGCAGATCAACAGCGCACCCGCGCTGACCAACTCGTGCCAGTGCATGTGCTCGTGGGGCGGCGTGATCACGATCGCCTCCCCCGGCCAAGCCACCACCCAGACCGCCTGACCCACCGTTCTCGGGAGCAAATCGGGTGCCAGAGCACCCGATTTGCTCCCGAGTTCGTGGAAGCGGTCACTGTTCGGTGAAGAACTCGATCTCGGTGAGGGCCACTGCGGTGCCGTCGATCGACTCGTAGACGTCGGTGACGGCGATCTTGAACCGCTGCACGCCGCCGCCCTGCTCGATCGACACGGTCTGCGGATCCGGGGTGTTCTTCAGGCCGACCTCGTACTCGTTGCCGTTGTCGAACACGAACAGCAACGTCTTGGGGCGGTGGAAGCCCTGGAAGTCGTCGCTGGCCCCGTTGTGGACGATGATCTTGTCGATGTCGGTCTGCTCGGTGAGCTGCACGTCGAGCTCGGGGCGGAAGCCCTCGCTCGGCGGGTTCGTCAACCAGTACGTGTTCTTGAAGCCGTCGGTGGCCGCGCTCGCCGGGTGCGCCGGGTCGAGCGGGGTCGGCTCGTTCGACGTCGTACCGGGCCCAGCGGTCACCGGTAGGTACTCGGGGTGCACGACCGACAACACGCTGTCCTTGGCGGACGTGTACTTGTCGTTCACCCAGTTCCGGAACGGCGAGTACACGCCGTACAGCAGGCCGAGCGCGACCAGGGCAACGCTGATGATCCGGCGGGCGGGCACGATCAGCTTGCCGAGCCCCTGGCGCTTCTTGCGCTTCTTGGCGCCCGTGCCGGACTCCCACGGGCGCTCGCCGGCCATCGCGACCTTGGGCTTGCGTGCGAACGCGCGCTTGATCCATGAGATCTTGACCACGACCGCGGCGGCGAGCGAGGTACCGCACCGGCTACAGAACTTGCGGGCGGACGGGTTGACCTCCCCACAGGTGCCGCAGACGAGGTCGCCCTGTCGCGGCGTGCGCGTCGGCTTGCTCGGCGCCACCTTCGGCGGCTGCCGCTTCTGCGGCGCCTGCGGCTTGAGCGCCTGCGGCTGGACCGGCGACGCGCCGGCAGCACCGCCGGCCGTCGGCGGCACGCCATTCAACTCGGCGCGCCCGGCCAGTTCGGCGCTCGCCCGGCCGGGGAGGGCCGGTCCATCGGACGATGGCGCGGGCTGCTCGGCGACGAGCGCGGCGGCGATCGATCGGGCCTCGACCGGGCTCGGTCCCGCCGGCGCGCTCTCGACCATGGGCGGACGCGGACCAGGCGGTGGACCACCCGGGCCGTCAGGGGGACGGCCCACGGCCGGTGGCGGGGCACCCGGGGGCCGAGCTGGGCTGGACGAGCCGGCACTCGGCGGACGTGGACCGGGGGGCGGACCACCACCGCCCGCGGCGGGAGGGCCCGCTGCGGGACCGGGGGGTCGGGGGCTACCCGACCCCGGCCCACCCGGTCCCGCTGGTCCGCCCGGTCCGGCTGGTGGAGCGGTCGGCGCGGCGCTGCCGACGTCCGCGTACAGCACGCCCGACACCCGCTCCAGCAGGCTCTTCTTGCGCGCCGGCTCCTCGGGCTCAAAGGCCGCTGCGGGCGCGACCTGCTTCTCCCCGGTCCACTCGAGGAAGCCGCCGCACGTGCCGCAGAACGCGTCGGCGTCGGTGTTCTTGAACCCGCAGTCCTTGCAGACGATCACGTCGCACCCTCCTCGGCCGAGCTGACCGCGCGGCGGCCGGCGATCTCGATCACGTGCACCACGTGCGCTGGCTTGGCGACGGCGACCATCGCGTCGACGGTCCGGCCGTTCACCGACTTCGGGTCGTCCACGCGCACGCGCACCGCCACCCGCGGCTCGGGTTCGCCCGGCAGGGGGCTGCCCGGCGTGAGCGACCACGCGACGCCGCCGCTGTCGCTGATCTCCACGTCGCCTCCGGTGTAGATGGCGAGCTCGGCCCGCAAGCCGCGCACGGTGCCGCGCCAGCGGTACAGCTCGCCGATGCTGGCGATGAACGACCGGCTGCGATCCAGTGGCCAGCCCTCGTCGATCGCGACGCCCATCCATCCCGCCAGCCACTGCAGGAAGTCGTCGGGGGCGAGCCACGGGTCGACGTAGGCATCGAGGCTGTCGAGCGTCGCGAACACCGGCGCCCAGACGTCGTCGAGCCCGCCGGTGAAGTCCTGGGTGAACTGGTCGTCGTGGTAGATGCCCGGCAGCTGGCCGACGATCGGCACCGGCGAACGCAGTCCGTCGGCGGTGCCCCTCATGGCTCGACCACCCGGATCTGGTGCTCGTAGGAGAACGCGATCGCGCTCGACCCGAGCTCGAGCCGTGCCGTCGCCGGCCCGCGCTCGCCGGTGACCGGGTTGGCGCCGAACAGGCGGATCTCCTCGACGAAGTCGACGCCGCGGATGTCCTGCAGCGCGGTGTACGCCTCGCCTGACTGCAGCGGTCGGCCCCACGGCCATCCCCTGCCGGCGGGCCCGCCGACCAGCGGGTTGAAGTAGCGGTGCAGCACCTCGCTGGCGTCGTCGCGCACCCGCTGGGCGCTCGCCTTCGGCGCGATCTTGACCTGGGCGACGACGGTCACCCCCTGGTACACCGGCGGCTCGATGATGACCCGCGTGCCGACCAGACGATGACCGTCCAGGGCGTTGCGCACCTTCTCCATCGTCGACTCCAGTGGGACGAGGTCCTCGAAGCGCAGGCGACCATCGACGATCGGTGCAGCGGGCACGACGAGGATCCGCACGCTCCCGGCATCGGCGCCCGCACCGGCCGACAGGCACCTGACCCGAGCGATCTCCGGCGCAGCCTCGCGCGTCAGCTGCTCGAAGTCCTCGGCGGTGACCGCCCGGTTGCGGGTCCGCAGCAGGATCGGCCCACGGGCCTTGGCCTGCTCGAGCTCCTCGGCGTCGACGCCGCCGATCGCCGGCGCACGGTTCTCGACCGCGGCGACGAACGGGATCGAGGACTTCAGCGTGCGAATGGCTCCCGCGGCGACGTTGCCCTCACGTCCACCGCCAGTTGCATATGCAGCGAGTTGGACGATCGCACCCTTGGGGGGGATCGCGCCGCACTGGCGGATCGATCCGTCGGCCTCGCGGATCGAGGGGCCGAAGGAGATCTCGCCGTGCGCGGCGTCGACCATGAAGTGCCGGTCGGTCGGCGCGCTGAACGCGAAGTGCGACGTCTGGGTCCACTCGGTGGAGCCCTCGTCCGACGTGACGACCACGGTCAGTTCGTCCTCCGCAGGGAGCACCGGCCGGAACGCGGTCGGGAACCGCTGGCCGCCGACACCTTCGGAGACCCCGAGCGCCTCGCGCTCGATCACGTCGGCGTGTGCCGCCGGTGCGGTGCCGCCGATCGTGTCGGCGACGAGCCCGTGGATCATCGGCGACGAGCTGTACGCCGGCTGGCCCGGCGCGGCGTCGACGACGCGGGCCCGCAGCCATCCCCCGCGCTGACCGTCGAGCACCGCCGCGCTCTGCCGCCCCGGTACGTGCAGCGTGATCGAGCCGTCTCGGTTCAGTCCTCCGGTCTCGTCCTCGCCGACCTCGCATTCGTGCCAGGACGTGCCGTCGAACGCCTCCCACACGATCGGCGGATCGGTCGGGTCCACACCGACGCCGTCGATGCGGCACTTGAACTGCAACCGCACGGCGCAGCACGGCACGGCCTCGCTCAGCCCGACGACGAGCGCGTCGCCAGGCTGCGGCAGCGGCGAGAACGCAGCGAAGGGCACCCGCAGGCGGAGCTGCTCGATCCGCTCGGTGCGGTCCTCGTCGCCGGCGGTGGAGGTCATGATCGTGGCGAGCGTGCAGGCAACGATCTCGAGGTCGTCGGTGGTCGTGAACACGACGGCCTCCTGCGTCTCGGTGCGCAGCGTCGCGGCGCGCGTGCCGCGCGGGATCGTCATCGACGCCTGCGCCGGCGACGACAGGTAGAAGCTCACCCCCGTGCGCGCCGGCGTCGCCGGGAACAGCTGGAGCCCGATCAGCTCCAGGAACTTCACGTACAGGCGATCGGGCACGCGGTTGAGGCGGTACATCAGCACGTCGGTCATGTAGGCGAACGTCTCGATGAGGGTCACGCCGGGGTCCGACACGTTGTGGTCGGTCCATGTCGGGCAGCGCGCCATGACCATGCGCTTGGCATCGTCGACGAGGTCCTGGAAGCGGCGGTCGTCGAGGTTCGGGGCGGGCAGCATCAGTAGTCGCTTTCGTGCTCGGGGATCGCGTAGTAGGGGAACACCAGGTTCCGCCGGTCGTTCGTGCCCTTCACCGCGTACTGGATGTCGATGTAGACGAGCTGCGGCTCGTCGGGGTCGGGCGTGGCCGTGACCTTGGCGACGTTCACCCGCGGCTCCCACCGCTGCAGCGCCGTGCGCACCTCGTAGGCCAGCGCCGTCGTCATCTCCTCGTCGACGCTGCGGAACACGAAGTCGCGCACCCGCGATCCGAACTCGGGGCGCATCGGCCGCTCGCCGGGATAGGTCAGCAGGATGATCCGCATCGCCTCCTCGAGCTCTCGCTCGCGGCGCACCAGCGCGATCCCGCCGGAGGCGTTCAGCTGCGGGGGGAAGGCCCACCCGGTGCCGACGAAGTCATGGTCCACGGGCATCTCGACCTCAGTTCAACTTCACCATCGAGCCGGAGAGCTCGACCAGACCTGCGCCGCCGTCGACCTTGACCCCGGCCGTGCCCTTGATCGACACCTGGCCGTTGCCGCCGTCGAGCGTGACGCCCACGCCGCCCTTCAGCGTGAGGCTGCCTGGTGCCGACGCCTCGACGGTCACGTCGCCGGCACTCGTCACGCTGATCTCGCCGCCGCTCGCGGTCTGCTCGATGCTGATCTTGCCGATCGGGTTGATCACGCCGCCGCCGCAGGTGATCTTCAGCTCGCCGTTGACGACGTCGAAGAACAGCTGCAGCTTGCCGTCGGCGTCGCCGAGCGTGATCGTCCCCGTCGTCGGCGGGTTGGGGGCGAGCGGCGAGGGGATCTCGTCCTCGAACGTCAGCTGGTTGCCGGTCCGGGAGACGATCCCCCGCTTGACGACCTGGGCCGACATCCCTGCCGGCTTGATCGCGTCGGCGAGGAGCGGGTGTTCGGTCTTGCCGTTGACCAGCCCGCCGATCACGTATGGCCGGCGGCTGTCGCCGAACTCGAACCCGACGAGCACCTCGTCGCCGACCTCGGGCAGGAACAGGTTGCCCCACTCCTTGCCCATCCCGACCTGCACGACTCTGGCCCAGTCGCTCTCGTAGTACGGGGCCAGCCACGGGAACCCGAGCTTGACGCGCCCCATGGTGTCGGGGTCGTTGTTGTTGGTCACGACCCCGATCACGTGACCGTGGATGACGGGCGGCCGGCTGGTGGACCGGCCGAGCGTCGTCAGCCCGAGCAGTGAGCGGTCGTGCCGGCCGCTGACCTCGAACGTGGTCGAGTAGCCACCCTCGAGCGGGTCGAAGCGATGGCGGGCCGCGGTCACCATCCACTCGCCAGCGAACTCCGGGGCGACCCCGGCGATGACGACCTTGGCGCCGGCCTGGATCCCCGGATGCCCGAACGCGACCCCCTCCGCCTCCAGGATCGTGCTCGCCAGGTGCTCGGCGACGCCCTTGGCCATCTCGTCGGCAGCCGAGCTCGTGACCGACCCCCAGTCGATCGGACGGTCGACCACCACGCGTGCGGTGGTGCTCGGCGCGAGGCCGAGGTTGGGCAGGCCGGGGATGTTCGGCAGCGTCGGGATCGGGAACGGCAGCCCGGTGAACGATCCGGCCAGCTGCGCCGGGTCGGGGTCGCCGGTGTCGAGCTTGGCGGTGCCGGTCTTGAGCGGAGCCTTGCCGACGACGACCTCGGCGGCCTCGTAGTCGTACACCCGCACCTCGACCTCGGACGGGATGTTCGCCGCGCTGTGCCGGGACCGGAACGACTTGAGGTTCTGCTGGAACGTCAGCGTCGGTGGCCCACCGCCGGCGAGCCCGCCGGCCATGTCGCCGGCCATGTCGCCGAGCCCGCCGCCGCCCGACGGCTTGGCCGAGGACGCCGGGCGGAAGAAGAACTTGCCCTGCGCCACGCCGGTCTCGAAGCCGATCTCCTGCGCCCTGGCGCGCAGGAAGTCCCAGTCGGTCTGGCTGACCTGCGACACGTGGCGATGCGTCGTCGTGGTGCTGGCGACGTCGGCCTCGGTGAACTGGGCGTCGCGGGCGATCTGCGAGGCGATGTCGCTGTCGGTCATGTCGACGAACGTGCGCGTCCGGCTCGTGCGCTGGAGGCGGTGCGACTTCTCGTAGCCGCGGATCACGGTGTGGATGACGGTGCCGTGGTACTCACCCTCGATCGAGGTCACCTCGCCCTTGATGAGGCACGGCGCCGAGGAGGAGTCGGACGCCCCGCCGTACACCTCGACGAGGCTGCCGATGCGGACCATCAGGTCGCCGATGATCGAGTTCTCCGTGTCCTCGAACGTCAGCTCGAACATGTCGGGGAGGTGCACCCGGGTGTCGACGACCGTGCGAACCAGCTTGGCCGCCGCCGGCGGCAGCAGGTCCATCGAGTTGATCGACACGGTCGGCGAGACGTTGCCCGACACGTCCATGAGTGCCGCCGTGGATGGCATCCCGACCACGGCTCACCGACCCACGATCTCGTTGGCGTTGGGCAGGTAGACGGTGTCGCCTGGGCGCACGCGAAACGGATCATCGATACCGTTTGCATCTGCAACTTCCCGCCAGAGCCTCGGCGAGCCGTAGGCCCCGGTCGTGATCGACTGCAGGTTCTCGCTGGCGCTGACGACCCGGCGCTGCCGGCCGGGCAACCCGCCCGACGACGGGTTGGTGGGCAGCAGGCCGAAGATGTTGGCCTCCTCGACGACGGTGAAGTTCACGTTGGCACGGGTCGGGTCGCCGGACGAGCTGAAGCGCTCGTAGGTGACGTTCACCGAATCGAGCACGCAGCGCATGATCTGGGCGCCCCACTGGAAGATCAGCGGCGGCTTCTTCGCGGCGAGGTTGATCCGGCCGCCGGTCAGCGCGCCGACGGCGGCACCGATGACCTGACCGATCAGTCCACCGCCTGGCGTCATCCACTCGTAGAGCTGGTCCGCCCGATCCTGGACGTCGTCGCCGACCAGCCAACCGATCCCGGACAGCTTCTTCGGCGGGGCGCTCATCAGGATCGAGGGCGTGGCCCCCGGCGCGGCGGGGTTGGCGCCCGGCGCGTGCGTCTGGTTGCTGGTCCGCTGGATCTTGATCGTGTCGGGGTTGAAGTCGAACTCGACGATCTCGAACGGCAGCTTCTCGTTGATCAGCTTCGCTTGCATCAGAGGAACCCCTCGTGGACGAGCTCGAGCATCTCGACCGCCACCTCCTTGCCCGTCGCGTTGAGCGTCGGGCCCTTCCAGGCGAACGGGCGGACGTTGGCGAACGTCCACTCCGCCACCTTCTGGTCGTGGCTGTCCTTCAGCGTGATCGTCGCCGTGTCACCCTCCATCGAGTCGACCATCGAGCGCAGCCACCCCATCAGCCGCGCCGAGTCGGCGAGGTTCATCGCCCGCTTCAGCACGAGCTTGGGGTAGAAGACACGGTCGGGCAGGTACACCTTGAAGTCGTTGTTGCCGCCGGACTTGATCTCCTTGAGACCGAAGTCGACGCGCAGGCCGTCGCACGACGACCACGAGCCGAGGTCGATGCCGGCGACGTCGACCTCGAACCTCATCACGAGGCCGAACTGCGTCGTGTCGGTGAACTGCGCGGGCATGGCGATCAGTCGTCCAGGAAGCCCTGGTGGACGATCTCGAGGGTCTCGGTGGCGACCTTGCTGGTGCTCGCGTCGAAGCTCGTGACCGACCACTTCGTCGGCATCGCGCTGCGCAGCGTCCACTCGGCGACCGCAGCATCGGACGCGTCGCGCAGCTCGATGTTCACCAGGCCCGGCTTGTGGCTGCGGGCGGTGATGTTCAGCCACTTCTGGACCTCGGCCGAGTCGCCCTTGGCGACGGTGCGGGTCAGCTTGACGGTGGAGTACTTCGTCATCCCCGGGCTGTACCAGCGCTCGTTCCACGAGTCGCCGGCGCGGTACTCGACGACGTCGAACGTCACGTCGAGCCCGTCGACCTTGGCCCAGCTGCCGAGGTCGATCGAGCTCGGCGCGTCGGCCTTCACCCAGAACCGGTTGGACAGTGCCAGTGGTTGGTCGGACGCCATGGTGGCCATCGGGTGCTCCTAACGGAAGTCGGTGAGCAGCCCGGCGCGCTCACGATCGACGAGTAGTTCCTGCCGCAGCCGGGTGCGGATGCTGGGGTACAGACGCAGCGCGAGCTCGTCCAGTGCATACGGATCTCGAGAAATCGAGGCGACGGTGTCGTGGGCCGTGTGCGCGGTGATCGGCGCGGTGCGTTCGGCGCGATGGCCGCCCTGGGGTGCGGCGGCGCGTCCCGGGCTCGCGGCCCGGTCCCTGGCCGGCTGTTGGATGCCGAGGTCGCGGTCGGCGTCGCGCTCGATCTCCTCGGTGAGCGCGTCGTCGAACCCGAACACCGATGCGATGCCGCCGAGCTGCTCGTGGAACACGTCGCCGACGAGGTGGCGGCCGAGGGAGGAGAAGTTCTGGCCGACGGTCTGGTTGCGCTCTGCCACCCACTGCCGCTCGCCGTCCTCGTTGTCCGCCCAGTGGAGGCCACGGTGGCGGTCCACGTCCTGGTGCGCCGGCGCGCGGGCCCCGCGCCCATGGTCGGGTGTCGGGAGGCCGGCGGTCGGACTGGGCGACGGTGCCGTGGTGGTCGGGGTGGTCGGCGCCGCCGATCCGCTCGGAGTCGGTGCGTTCGCGATCGGCGCGGCGGTGATGCCCGACGCCGTCGGAGTGGTCGGAGCGGTCGGCGACGAGGTGGGTGGTGCCGTCGTGGCGCCGGTCGGAGCCGGTGCGTTCGTGGCGTGATCGGGTGACGCCGGCGCCGCTCGATGTCGTGCGGCGGCGCCGAGCTCGGCCTGCAGCGCGCGCAGCACGACGTCGCGTGCTGGCGGTTCGTCGCCGTCGGGGTGGTCGAACATGAGGTGGAACGCGGCGTCGTAGCTGGCGGGCGCGACATGCTCGCGAGCCGCCTGCCCCTGGCGCGCCCGCTCGGTGTTGACCGCGGCGAGGGCCTCGTTGGCGACGGCGGTGAGCGCGCGGGTGCGCCGCTCGACCTCCTGGTTCACCCGCTCTTCGATCTGGCGCAGCTCGGCGTCGCTCAGGTGATCGGTGCGCTGTTGGTGCGCCGCGTCCTCCTGGGCGTGCAGGGTGGTCAGGCGGCGGGTGCGCAGGTGCTCCATGCGCATCTCCCGGAACGCTTCCTTCGTCTGCTGCTGCCCGAACGCGAGGTCCTCCTCGTGGAGCTCGTCGCGCTGCTCCTGCATGAACTCGTCGCTGAACCCCATCATCGAGCCGGCGATGTTCAGCATGTCGCCGGCGAGGCTGCTGCCGATGCCGTGGAGGAACGTCTCGCCGGCGTTCCAGTTCGCGCCATGCGCCGCGGACGAGCGGTCCGGTGCAGCGGGAGCTGCCGGGTGGGTCAACCGTTGCGTCTCACCGGCGTGGGTCATCGACGCCGGCGGCATCGTGAACACGATCCCGCCGTTGCCGTCCGGCCGGGCGAGGCCGTCGCCGACGAGCTCACGCATCAGGTCACGGGCCTCGGCGACCGGGTCGTCGGTGCGCGCCTCGACCGGCGGCGGCTTCGGGGCGCCCGCGTCGCCGCGCACGAAGCGCTCGACCTCGCGGGCGTGCAGCTCCATCGCCTGGCCCTCGGGCGTCGCCTCGACGGGCCGGTTCGGACGGAGACGTTGCTGGGCCACGTGGGTCAGCTCGTGGGCGACGACGGCGCGGCCCTCGGACGTGTCGAGCGGTCCGACCTCGTCGCTGACGTGGACTTCGCCGTCCCGGGCGAACGCCTTGGCGCCGATCGACGCCGCGGCCTCCGCCGCCTCGGGCCCACGGTGCACCGGCGTGTCACCGACGTCGACGCCCAGCACATCGTGCATCGCCGCCCGCAGGTCGGGCGGCACGGGTTCCACGCGAGCGCGTTCCAGCCGCATCGCCTCCGGCAGCGGCCCGTGGTACGCGGGCCCGAGTCCGAGCCGGCGGGAGTCGGCCAGCGACGGGCGCCCGGGCCGCTCGGGAGCTACCAGCCGGGGCTCCAGCGGGAGATCCGGCTCCGCTCCGGGTTCGGTGATGGTGTCGGCGGGAACGGCCGGTTGGTCGATCGCGAGCAATTGCGACACCGCGTCAGCGCCGAACGCCTCGACCGCCCCGCTCGGTGCCGGCGCGGGCCGCCGATGCGCCACCACCCCACCGTTCTCGGTCGGCTTCTGGTCGCCAGAGCGACCAGAAGCCGACCGAGAACCGAGGATCTCGACGGTGACGGTGGGCTCGGACAGGCGCCTGTGGTGGATCGGCCGGATCGTCCGGGCCACCTCCTGGCGGGAGGCGAGCTGGTCGGCGAACGAGCGCGACGCCGTCAGCGCGATCGGGCTGGCGCCAGCAACCTGGATCGGTGGCAGCGTGGCCCAGTCGCGCCGCACCTCGGGCGCCGTGCTGGGCGGCGGGGCGGTCTCGTGCCGCGAGCGATGAAAGGGCCAGCGCATCGATCATCCACCGTTGATCTCACGGTTGATGCCGTCGATCGCCTCGATGAACGTCCGCCGCAGCGGGTGCTCCATCGCCAGGATCGACTCCATCGGCCAGTGGAAGTAGTAGGCGACGTACGCGACCTCCTCCACCAGCTGCGCCGGCGCGTACGTCATGATCCCCCCGGCGAACCACCGCTGGTGTCGACAGCGAACGCCTCCGAGCAGTGGGGGCAGGTGACCTGGGCGGTCGTGCCGCCATCCTGGTTGATACGGCGGTAGAGATCCTGGAGGAACGCGAGGTCGGACGCGAACAGGTTCTCGACGACGAACGAGTCCACCTCGGCCAGGGTGCCGAGCCGGATGATGGTACGGGTCAGCAGCAGCACCGACAGGTAGGCGGCGTTCTCCCGGACGCGTGGGTCGGTCTGGGGCCAGATCTCGTCGCCGGCGGTGGCCAGGCGCATCACACCCTCACGGTGCACCTGCCCACGCCCGTCGACGTAGCCGCGCGGCAACGTGAACGGGAACGTGGTGGTGAGCGGCGCGTCCGCTGCGGACGGCACCGCCGACAAGGCGGCGGTCATGCCGCGACCCGTTGCAGGTGATCGCAGACGATCGTGATCGTCTCGGTCAGCACCTCGGCCGAACCGGCGCGCAGTGCACCGAGCTCGATCTTCGACGGCCACGCGTTCTCGAGGTGGTAACGGGCCACCGGCTTGCCACTGGCGTCATACATGACGAGCGAGCAGCTCTTGCGGGCCGCGCCCATCTCGCCGAAGCGAGCTGCCTCGTGCCACGTCCACATCTGCGGGTCGGTGGTCTGCGCCCGCTTCAGCACGAGCTGGGCCAGCACTGGGTTGGCGGGGATGGTGGTCTGCACGAGCCCGCGGTCACCGGACTCGACGAACTCGACCGTCTTGATCTCGGTGCGGATGCCCTGCAGCTCGGAGAAGGATGCGATCTCGTAACCGTCGACGGTGATCGAGAACCGTGCGGCGGTAATCGCCTGGGGTGCGTCGGCCATGGCTCAACTCCTCACTCTTCGAGTCCGGCGCCGCCGGAGAACTGGCTGATGCGGAACACGACGAACTCGGCGGGCTTCACCGGGGCGATGCCGATCTCGACCGTGAGGATCCCGGCGTCGCGGTTCTCCGGCGGGTTGTTCTCCTCGTCGCACTTGACGAAGAAGGCCTCGGCCGGCGTGCGGCCGAACAACGCGCCGCTGCGCCACACACGGCGCAGGAACATCGTGACCGTGCGGCGCACCGAGTCCCACAGCTTCTGGTCGTTCGGCTCGAACACGACCCAGTTCGTGCCGGAGAGGATCGATTCCTCGACGTAGTTGAACAACCGGCGCACGTTCAGGTATCGCCACTCGGGATCGCTCGACAGCGTGCGGGCACCCCAGACGCGAATGCCCTGGCCGGGGAACGAGCGGATGCAGTTGACCGCGATCGGGTTCAGCTGATCGTGCTCGATCTTGGTGATGTTGAGCTCGAGCGAGATCGCCCCGCGGATCACCTCGTTGGCCGGTGCCTTGTGCACGCCGCGGGTGTCGTCGTTGCGGGCCCAGACGCCGGCGATGTGGCCGCTCGGGGGCACGAAGATCGCCTTGCCCTGCGTCGGGTCCATGACCTTGACGCGGGGCCAGTACAGCGCGGCGTACTTCGAGTCGTAGCCGGCGGTGTCGACGCGCCACTCCTTGACCTTCTGGGCGTTGAGCGCCGGCGGCGGGTCGAGGATCGCGACCCGGTCGGCCATCAGCTCGCAGTGGGCGATCATCGCCAGCTGCACGGCCTTGAAGCCCTCCATGTCGATCATCCCCTGCTCGTAGGCAGCGGTCAGGTCGGGCACGCAGAGCATCGTCACCTCGTCGACGGCCTCGAGGCCGCCGAAGCCGGTGCGGTCACCGGAGTCGCCCACGTAGTCGGCGGCGGACACGCCGGCGACCTCGGCCGGGGCGGGGGTGCCACCGCTGAGGCTGACGCTGACGCCCTTGTGCAGCTCCATCTGCACGGCGCCGCGCACCTCCTCGATCACGATCAGCTTCGACTCGGCCTTGACCCGGGTCGCCACGTTGTTCGGGCCCTTGCGCAGGCTGACGTTGTCGAACGTCTCCTCGTCGCGGCCGTTGCGCTTGACCACGAGTTTGAAGTTCTCGCTCTGCTCGCCCGGCTCGCTGGCGTCGTGGGTCTCGACCGTCACGGCGTCGCCGGCCGGACCGCTCTCGAGCGCCTTGATCACGAGACCCGGCTTGCCCTCGCCACCGGCGGGCAGCTCGCCCTGCGCGGCACGGAGCTCCGGCGAGCGGTCGCCCTCGGCGCCGATGCGCACGACGTAGGCGGCGCCACCACCGTTCAGGAAGTAGCCGTAGACGGAGTGGGCGAGGTACGAGCCCTCGACGAAGTCGCCGAAGGTCTGGGTGAACTGCGTCCAGTTGGTGACGAGCGTCGGCTCGTTGGCGGGGCCTCGCTCGGCGAACCCGACGAAGGCGGCGACGGCGGTGCCGACTCCCTCGATCGGCTTCGATCCCGACGACACCTCCTCCATGTAGACGCCTGGGGACAGGTAGCTGGGCATGGTGCGCTCCTTCGTGGCACGGCACGGGTGAGATGGACTGCGCTCGAATCGTGCGGCCTGCGGCGGGTCCGGCGACAGGCTGGTCGTCCCTCGCGAGGGGCAGGCGACGGTGCACCTACGGGCACCATCCAGTTGTCGGCTCGTGCGTCGGGGCGCGTCCGTGCAGCCGACGTTGCCCGATCGGCTGTCCTGGTGCGGCTGCCACCCGTCGCTGCACTGGCGATGATGAGGCGGTGATCGTCGAGGCCGACCGACTGCTCGCTGCGCTCCTCGCGCCGTCGCTCCCCAAGCGGACCGCGATCAGCTTCGAGCGGCCGGACGCTTCGTTCGCGTCAGCGGTCTCGGCGCCGACGCTGTCGTGCTTCCTGCACCGCATCGTCGAGGACACCGGGCGCCGTCTCGCCGACCTGATGGACGTGCGCGGCGCCGACGGCCGGGTCGAGGGCCGCCAGGCGCCGGTTCGCCACTATGAGCTGCACTACCTCGTCAGCGCGTGGACGCCGTCCGCTGCCGAGGAGCACGACCTCCTCGACGCCGTGCTGGTCGCCGCGCTGGACGGCGAGATCCTGCCCGGCAGCGACCCCGACGATCCGACATGGCTGCGCGTCGCGCTGCCCGGCCCGGACCCACCCCTCCCCCACGACCTCTGGTCGAGCCTCGGCGTGCCGGTGCGGGCGTCGCTCGCGCTGATGCTCGTCGTCGCGCTGCGCCCGCCGCTCGACACCGAGTTGGCCCTACCGGCCGAGGAGATCACCCTCGGCATGGCGACGATCGACGCCCAGCCCAGCCCCACCACCCTCTCCAGCGTCCCCGCCAACCGCCGCTGGACCACCATCCGCATCAAGGAAAAGCCGTGAAAACTGGCGGGCGACGCCGGACACGTTGCGGTGGGCTCGGGCGCGGCAGCCGCCGGGATCCGCCGGCTCTCGCGCCCAAACGCATCACCGACGCTTGGCGAGCGCAGCGAGCCCCCGACGGTGTGCTCAGGCGCCGCCAGCGAGCGCAGCGAGCCACTCAGCGCGTCAGGATCTCGGGGCCGTGCTCGGTGACGAGGACGGTGTGCTCGACGTGGGCGGCGAGCGAACCGTCGGCGGAGACGACGGTCCAGCCGTCGGACTGCTCGCGGACCTGGTCGATGCCTCCGGCGATCAGCATCGGCTCGATCGCGAGCACGACGCCCGGTTCCAGCGTCGGGCCCTTGCCGCGGCGGCCACGGTTGGGCACGTCGGGGTACTCGTGCATGGCCCGGCCGATGCCGTGGCCCGTGTATTCGCGCGGGCTACCGTAACCCGCGCCGGACACGACCGCGTCGATCGCGGCGCCGATGTCGCCGACGGCCCGGCGCGGCAGCATCTCTGCGATCGCCGCCGCGAGCGCGGCGTCGGCGACGTCGATCAGCAGTTGCGCGTCCGCGGCGATCGCTCCGATGCCCATCGTGAAGGCCGCGTCACCGTGCCAGCCGTCGACGATCGCGCCGCAGTCGATCGACAGCACATCGCCCTCGCGCAGCACCCGATCGCCGGGTATGCCGTGGATCACCTCGTCGTTCACCGATGCGCAGATCACCGCTGGGTAGCCGTGGTAGCCGAGGAAGTTGCTGCGCGCCCCGCGCCGGGTCAACACGTCGCGAGCGGCCCGGTCCAGGTCGCCGGTCGTCACACCCGGCGCCGCGGCTGCCCGGACCGACGCGTGCATCTCGGCGACGACCCGACCGGCGCGGCGCATCGCCGCCAGCTCGTCGGGCTTGCGGCGCGGCAGGCGGCGCATCAGAAGTCGCCCGCCGATCGGCGCAAGCCGCGCAGCAGGGTGAAGATCTGGTCGGCCTCGTCGGCGTCGACGCCGAGCGCCGTGAACACCTTGGCGTTGACGTCCGCTGTCGCCTGCCGGGCCACCTTCCGTCCAGCCGGGGTCAACACGGCGAGTACGGCACGCCCGTCGTAGGGATGCGGATCGCGTCGGACGTAGCCCTGCTTCTCCAACCGGTCGACGGCGTTGGTCACGCTGGCGGCGTGCACCTGCAGTCGTTCGGAGATCTTGCCCAGCGGCAGCTCGCCCTTGCGCGTGAACGTCAGCAGCATCAGCAACTCGTAGCGGGCGAACGTCAGGCCGTGCGGGGCGAGCACCTCGTCGACGCTGGCGAGGAAGACCTGCTGCACGCGCATCACCGACGTCACCAGCGCCATCCCCGGCGCGGCGTCCTCCCAGCCGGCCTCCACCCAGTGCCGGCGTGCCTCCGCGACGGGATCGAAGGCGAGCGGCTTTCGCGACGTCACGCGAACAACCGGAGGTTGGGATTCGCGCCTGCGTCGAGCGGGGTCGGGCCGTCACGTTCGAGGCGGTACCAGCCGACGGACGCGATCATCGCCGCGTTGTCGGTGCACATCTCCCGGCTGGGCAGGAACACCTGGATGCCGTCAGTTGCCGCGGCGTCGGCGAACCGCTCCCGCAGGAGGCTGTTGGCGGCGACGCCACCACCGAGTGCGAGCGACCGTGCGCCGACCTCGCGAGCCGCTCGCCGCGCCTTGGCGACGAGCACGTCGACGACCGCAGCCTGGAAGGAGGCAGCGACGTCTGCGCTCGACACGTCGGGGTGCTTGCGGACATGGTTGACGACCGAGGTCTTGAGCCCGCTGAAGCTGAAGTCGAGACCGTCGTGCAGCATCGCCCGGGGGAAGTCGATCGCTCCCGGATCGCCCTGGAGGGCCTCACGGTCGATCGCCGGGCCGCCTGGGTAGCCGAGACCGAGGAAGCGGGCCACCTTGTCGAACGCCTCGCCGGCGGCGTCGTCGATCGTCCGGCCGAGCAACCGGTAGTCGGCGTGACCGCGCATCTCGACCAGCATCGTGTGCCCGCCCGACACGAGCAGCACGACCATCGGCAGTTCCAGCGACGGATCCTCGAGGAACGATGCGTACAGGTGCGCTTCCATGTGGTTGACACCGACGAACGGCACGTTCCACGTGTAGGCGAGCGCCTTCGCCGCCGACACTCCCACCAGCAGCGCGCCGATCAGGCCCGGCCCGACCGTCGCCGCGACCGCGCCGATCTCGTCGTCGGCGACGCCGGCCTCGACGATCGCCTGGGCGATCACCGGGTTGAGCAGCTCGAGGTGGGCGCGCCCGGCGATCTCGGGCACCACCCCGCCGTACGCGGCGTGCAGGTCGATCTGGCTGGACACGACGCTGGACAGCACGTCGCCACCGTCGCGCACCAGGGCCGCGGCGGTCTCGTCGCAGCTGGTCTCGATGCCGAGGATGATCACGAGTGCTCCAACTCGTCGAGGCGGGCGGCGTACTCGGGGGTGTCGATGTCGTGGGCCCACATCACGATTGCGTCCTCTGTCTGTTCGTAGTACTTCTTGCGTACACCGGCCGGCGCGAACCCGAAGCGGCGGTACATCGCCTGCGCGCCGACGTTGCTGACCCGGACCTCGAGCGTCATCGCCCGGTAGCCGCGCGCCCGGGCGGCTCGGACGAGGTGGACGAGCAGTCGGCGGCCGATGCCCTGGCGATGGCGGGCGGGTTCGACGGCGATGTTGGTGACGTGGGCCTCGTCGACACCGAGGATCATCCCCGCGTATCCGACGAGCTGTCCGCCCAGCTTGGCCACGATGTACACGCGCTGACCACGGGTCGCCAGCTCGATCTCGTCGACGAACACGCTCGCCGACCACGGTCGCGGGTACACCCTGGGCTCGATGGCGAGGATGGCCTTGAGGTGACGGCGGCGCATCGGCTCGACGACGAGCTGCATGTCCCCGTCGCGCTGCAGCAACCTGCTCACCAGGCTCACGAACCACTTCTCCCGCTGCTGGCCCGGGTGCTCCAGTTGATCTGGGCGTCAGGCTTGCGGAGGTACATCGGCTCCAGCGCGCTCGGCTGCACCCAGTCCTCGCGCATCGCCTTCGCGTGGGCGAGCCGGACGAGCGGCGCCGCCGAGGGATACGGAGACGCCTGGTCGGCGACATCCACCTTCGTGACGGCGCTCATGATCTGGGTGCGGTAGGTGTTGGCCCCGTCACCGACGAGCAGCACTTCGCCGCCGTGGGCCAGCAGATCGGCGATCAGGTCGTCGGGCGAGGCGACCGTCGGCTCCGTCACCTGTTGGATGCCGCCGGGTACCGCGCGATACGCGGCGTAGTAGACCTCGCCCCGGCGAGCGTCGATCACGGGCACGACGAGCCGGTCGGCCTGGCGCTGCACGAATGCCAGCAGGTCGAGGCTGGAGATGCCGATCATCGGCACGCGGCGCGCCTGGGCGATCGCCTTGGCCGCGGCGATCCCCACCCGCATGCCGGTGAACAGCCCTGGCCCGACGTCGACGGCGACGACGCCGATCTCCGACAGCTCGACCTCGGCCTGGCGGCAGATGAAGTCGATCGCCGGCACGAGCGCCTCGGCGTGATGGCGCCCGCGGGCGACCTCGAAGAGCGCGATCACCCCCTCGTGGCCTCCGATCGCGACGCTGACCTGCGCCGTGGCGGTCTCGATCCCGAGCACTAGCACGGTGTCTCCCGCCAGCCGGCGAGCGAGTCGAGCAGACCGGCCCAGCGCGCCGCCCACCGGCGCCCGGTCGGGCGCAGCACGATCGAGCGGGAGTCGCCGGCGTCCGCGTCGAACGCGGCGAGCTCGACGACGAGCCGTTCGGGGAACTCACCCGACGCCACCTCGCCCCATTCGACGAGCAGCGCGCCGGACTCGACCAGCTCGCCGAGCGCCAGATCCTCGATCTCCCCATGGCGGTCGAGGCGGTAGAGGTCGGCGTGGTGCACGACCAGCCGGCCGGTGTCGTAGGTGTGGACGAGCGTGAACGTCGGCGACGTGACCGGCTCGTCCACCCCGAGCGCGGCGGCAAAGCCCTGCACGAATGCAGTCTTGCCCGCGCCCATCTCGCCCTGCAGGAGCACGACGTCACCCTTGGTGGCCGTCGAGGCGAGCGCGGCGGCGATCGCGTGCGTGTCGCGCAGCGACGTCGCCGTCAGCCGCATGCCTCGATCCGCGCTGTCTGCCACGGCGAGCGATGCTAATGGCGCGCTTCGGCGACCTGCCCGGACGAGCGGTATCGACGGGGCACGCGAGGCGAGATGCCGCAGACGATCTCGTAGGCGATCGTGCCGAGACGCTGGGCCCATTCGACGGCGCGGATCTCCGCGTCCCCCTGCCGTCCGAGCAGCACAGCCTCGTCGCCGACCTCGACCGGGAGCTCGCCGGCGTCGACCATCAACTGATCCATCGTGACCACCCCGACGATCGGTCGGCGCTGCCCGTGCAGCACCACCTCGCCACCGGCGCCGGACAGCCGGCGGGGGACGCCGTCGGCATAGCCGATCGGGATGGTCGCGACCGTGGCCGGGCCAGTGAAGGTGTGGCGCAGGCCGTAGGAGATCCGGTCACCGGCCTCGACGCGCTTGACGTGCGACACCCGGGCGCACAGCGACATCGCCGGCCGGAGGTCGCCGCTCCAGCCGGCGACGCCGGGCCCGGGCTCGATCCCGTACATCGCGATCCCGATCCGGACCAGGTCGCGGCGGGCTGCAGGATGGGCCAGTGCTCCCGCGCTGTTGGCGGCGTGGACGAGTGGCACCTCCACGCCCTCGTCGGCGAGCGTGTCGAGCACGCGATCGAGCGCAGCGAGTTGCCCGGCGGTGTAGGGGTCGTCGGGTTCGTCGGCCACGGCGAGGTGGGTGAACACTCCGGCGAGGTGCAGCCCGCGCTCCTCGATGGTGCGCACGAGATCCACCACCTCGCGCGCGGACGCCCCCACACGGCGCATGCCCGTGTCGAGCTTGACCTGCACGGGATAGCCGGCCGGCGCGGCAGCGGCGAGCGCGTCGAACCCCGCTCCGGTGTAGACGACCGGGACGATGCCGTGCTCGACGATGGAGGCCGCGAGCTCCGGCGGCTGCTCGCTCAGCAGCATGATCTCGGCGTCGACCCCTGCGTCGCGCAGCTCGACGGCTTCTTGCACGAGGGCCACCCCGAGCGCCGACGCACCGGCGGCGAGCGCTGCGCGCGCGACGGGCACCGCGCCGTGGCCGTAACCGTTCGCCTTCACCACCGCGAGCACCCGGCCGGGCGCGACCAGCGCGGCGACGGAGGCGACGTTGTCGGCGATGGCGTCGAGATCGACGTCCACCCACGCCCACCGCTGCGGGGCGGGACGGTTCACAGGTCGGCCAGGACGGTCGGGAGGTGGCCGATCAGGTCGCTGGCGATCATGCCCATCGGCGCGGTGAGCTGGGCGGCGCGGCCGTGGATCCACGCGCCGGCGGCCGCTGCCTCGAACGCGGGGAGGCCGCGGGCCAGGAGTGCGGCGACGATGCCAGAGAGCACGTCGCCCGTGCCTGCCGTCGCGAGGCGGCTGTCGCCGCTGGTCACCAGCATCGCCCGGCCGTCGGGCTCGGCCACCGTCGTGGTCGCGCCCTTCAGCAGTACCACCGTGCGGGTGTCGAACGCGAGCCGCCGCGTCGCGGCGAGCCGATCGGCTCCGGGCCGGGCACCGGTCAGCAACCCGTACTCACCGTCATGGGGCGTCAGGACCGTCGGCGACGAGCGGCGGCGCAGGAGAGCGATCGGTCCGTCGGGGTTCCACGCCATCGCGAACAACCCGTCGCCGTCGACGACCACGGGCAGCTCCGCCTCGACGACGACGCGTCGTGCTTCGCCCGCCGTGCTGTCGTCACGGCCGATGCCGGGGCCGACGACGAGCGACTTGAACCGCGGCATCGCCTCGAGTACGTCCTTCGCCCAACCCAGCGACGGCAGGTAGCGCGAGACCACCTCGGTCGGGATCGCGTGATCGGTCACCACCCCCGGCGTGGACAGGTGCACCATCCCCGACCCCGCCCGCAGCGCGGCGGTCACGCAAAGGTGTGCGGCGCCGGTCATGCCGGGACTGCCCGCCACGGCGTACACAGCTGCGTTCCACTTGTGGGCGTCGGCAGCGCGGGGCCGCCACCATCCAGCGATGTCCGTCTGCTCGACCACGTGGGCCCGAGCGCGGCTCGTGTCGAGGCCGATGTCGGCCACCTCCACGTTGCCGGCCAGCTCGCGTCCCGGCGAGTACAAGAGTCCCGGCTTGAACGCGGCGAACGTGACCGTGTGGTCCGCTTGCAGGACGCGCGACCCCGCGGCGCCGGTCAGCCCGTCGACACCGCTCGGGATGTCGACGGCGAGCACCGGAGCCCCCGAGGCGCCGGGGGCGAACCACTCGCCGCGGAACCCGGTGCCGTAGGCAGCGTCGATCACGAGGTCGCTCGCCGGCAGCCGTTCCGGTAACGAGTCGGCGGCGACGACGGTCACCTTGACGCCCCGGGCCGCCAACAGGCGGGCGGCGACGCGACCGTCGTTGCCGTTGTTGCCCTTCCCGGCAATGACGACGACGCGCCGCCCGTACGTGCCGCCCAACATCCGCACTGCGGCGCGGGCGACGGCCGACCCGGCCCGCCCGATGAGCACGTCGACGGGTTCCGGCGCAGCGGCGTCGATCGCCCCCATCTCCTCGGGCGTGACGACCGGCAACACGGCAGCGAGCCTAGATCCCGGCTTCTTGCGGTCGGATCCAGCCCGGAACGGGCCCAATTCGACCGCAAGAACGGAACTCCCGCACCGCCCGCCTGGAGGAGCTACCTCGCACCTGGCGCCGCAGCCGTCCCTCGCGAGCGCCAGCGAGCCGTCGCGGCGAGTCCAGGCGCCAGAGCGGGCGGCGCCCCCGGGTCCACACGAACGAGACGCCCGGCGCCGCCCGCCTGCTACTCGGCAACGACGTACGCGACGGCGACGAGATCGGTGTGGGTGAGGCTGAGGTGCCACCGCGTCACGCCCGCCGACTCGGCCAAGGCCAGCGCGGGTCCGTGCACCTGCAACGACGGTGCGCCGCTCTCGGCGCGCCGCACCCAGACGTCGTGGAACCCGAACGCGCCGAGGCCGACGCCGAGCGACTTCATCGTTGCCTCGCGCGCGGCGAAGCGGACGGCGAGGCTCGGCACGGGGTCGGCCATCGGAGCGACGTACGCCAACTCCTCCTCGGTGAACAGCCGGGTGCGGAGCGTCGGGGTGCGGGTCAGCGACGTGCGGAAGCGCTCCACGTCGACCGCGTCAACCCCGATCCCGATCGCCATCGGCTGGTCACGCCATCCAGTGGTCGGCGACGTCGACGAGCGGTTCGATCAGGAGCTCCTCGACGGGCACCTCGGCGAGGAGGTCGTCGCGGAAGGTGCCCTCGGTCTCCGACACCCAGTCGACGAGGCGGTCGTAGCGGTGGTCGTAGCCCTGGAGCACACCGCGCATCACCGGCGACGCCAGGTGGTCGTGGAAGCGGACGTGCAGGAGCGTGATCCCGGTGGTGGACCCGGCCTTGACCTCGGGTACGAAGATCACGGTGCGGCCGTCGTTGCGGCCGCGGGCGACGAGCACCTCGCGCTGGGCGGCGACGCGGCGCTTGGTGCCGACGAGCGTCGGGTTGGTGTCGACCCGGCTGGGCACGTCGCGCGCCAGGCCGCCACGGTCGACGACACCGATCGTCGGCGGCTGCGCACCCTCGTCGATCCGGTAGCGGATGAAGCCGGTGACCTCGGCGACCGCCGGGTCGAGATCGGCCAGCACCTTGAGCGTGCGGTAGTTGAGGAGGTCGCGGCCGGCCCCTGCGGTCAGCACCTCTTGCACGAGACGCCGGTCGAGCACGCCCTCGTCGCTGCGGCTGATCCCGACGGTGACGGTCTTGGCCTGGTGCTTGATGGCGTCGATCGGACGGGTCAGCTCGTCGATCGCCGCGGTCAGCGCCGCGGTCAGGTCGTCGAGGAAGGATGCCGGCGTGCCGATCTTGCCGGTCCAGTCCTGGTAGCTGTCGAGCGCCTTGTCGCTGTCGAGGTCGCGCAGCAGCACGGAGAGGCGCACTGCAGTGCCGGCCTCGAGGTGACCGTTGTAGCTGCCGGCGCGGAGTCCGTCGTGGAACGTGTCCGCCGCGCCGCAGGCCTCGGCCCGGACGTGACGCAGGGCGACGAGCCCGTCCGCTCCTTCGCCGACCGCGTCCTCGATCACCGCTCGAGCTTCCCGGAGCGGGTGCGCCAGGGCGTCGATCGCCAGCGCCGCCTCGTAGCCGAACAGGTGGCCCGCCATGGCCGACAGCACGAACGCCAGCGACGGATCGACCGAGGGCACGGAGATCACCTGTGCCGCGGCGCCGAAGCGCTCCTCGCCTTCGGTGGCGATCACGATCGCCGTCGCCTTGTGCGCCTTGTAGATCGCGATCTCCTTGGCGACGTCGCTCGCCGTACCGCCCACGAGTCCGGCGGCGCAGACGAGGATCAGCGGCTCCGACGACAGGTCGATGTGCTTCTTGTCCTCGGTGATGTCGCAGGCGATCGACTTGTAGCACAGCTCGCTGAGCTTGATCCGGACCTCGGCCGCGGCGACCGCGTTCGCGCCGCTGCCCACCACGGCCCAGTAGCGCTTCTGAGGGGCGAAGCGCTGGGCGGCGGCGGCGATCTCCGGCCGGCGCGCCGCCATCGAGCGCAGGGCCACGGGCAGGTCGCGCAAGGACTCCAGCAGGCGATGGCGTCGCCGCGCGCTCCCGGCGCCGGCGGCGTCGGCGATCGCACAGCTCAGCAGCACACCGGCCGCGACCTGCGCGTAGAACGCCTTCGTCGAGGCGACGCTCATCTCCACGTCGCGGCCGTCGGACGTGTAGAGCACGCCGTCTGCCTTGTCGGTCAGGTCGCTGCCACGGCGATTGACGATGCCGACGACGGACGCTCCGCGGCTCCGGGCGAGATCGACGGTGCGATTGGTGTCGGTCGTGGTACCGCTCTGCGACACGGCGACGATCAGCGTGTCGGACATGTCCAGCCGCAGGCCGAACCCGGACAGCTCGGTCGCGGTGATCGAATCCACCGTCAGCGCGCCGTCGACGAGCTCGGCAAGCACCGATGCCATGCTGCGGCCGGCGACGTAGGCGGTGCCCTGACCGATGACCCGGACCCGGGTGATCGAGCCGTCGGCGAGCCGGGTCGCGAGCGCCTGTGGCAGCGCCCGATCACCGACGACGGCATGGAGCAGGCCGTCGCGTTCGCCGATCTTGCCGCGCACGGTCTTGCGCAAGCTCTCGGGCGCCTCCCCGATCTCCTTGAGGAGGTAGTGCGCCGCCTCGCCACGGTCGATGTCGCGGGTGGTGACCTCCGACGTGACGACCTCACGCTCGTCGACCGGCAAGACGGTGCCGTCGTAGCCGAGGCGGGTGATGCCGGACAGGTCGCCGGCGAGGTCGCCGGCGAGCACGAAGACCTGACCACGGCTGTTCGGCTGCAGCGGATCGCTCGGGGTCTCGCCGTCCATGCGAACGTAGCGCGGCGTCAGCTCGACGACGCCGTAGGGCTCGCTGGCGGCGATGAAGCAGTCCTCGGCCAGGCCCACGTACAGCGCCTGCCCGCTGCCCCGCTGGGCCAACAGCAGCGTGTTGGGCGAGATCGCGCTCGCCGCGGCGATCGCCACAGAACCCTCGAACTCGGCGACGGTGCGGCGGAACGACTCCACCAGGGTCACACCGTCGTCGAGGCGACGGGCCACGAGCGATGGGATCACCTTGGCGTCGGTGGTGATCGGTGCGGCGATCTCGAGATGAGCTGCCGCCTTCAGGTCAGCGTGGTTGTCGACGTCTCCGTTCAGGGCGGCGACCACGTACCCGCCACCGCCACGCTGCTCCAACTCCTCGCTGTTGACCGGGTGGGCGTTGGGCTCGGAGATGATGCCGACGCTCGCCCACCGGGTGTGGCCCAGCACCGCGAGGCGGGCCGCCGGCGATGCGAGGGCGAGGCGCAACAGGTCATCGCCGAGCACGCCGGCGCGCATCGTCTTGACGTTGTCGCCGAGCTCCCCGATCTCCGCAGCCGCCTTGTAGACCAGGCTCAGGCAGTCGCCAGCGATGCGGACCGAGCCCGACTGGAACAGCGCGTCGGCGCCGCGGGCAGCGAGGAGCGAGCGCACCGCTGGATCGTCGGCGGCCAGCCCGTGGCCCCAGACGAAGACGTGCACGCCGGCGGAGTCTCGGCCGCGCACTTCGAGGCGGTCGATCGCGTTGAAGGCCTGCTGCACGAGCAGGTAGCCGGCGAGTGCCGAGTCCGACGGCTCACGTCCAGCGAGCTCCAGCACCGACGCGTAGCTGGCCAGCCGGTCGCGGCGCACGGCCCAGAGCACGTCGCGCAGCGCGATGAGCGCGGCAGATGCCGACTCCAACTGGTCGGCATCGAAGTCGTCGAGGTCCGCCTCGAGATCGGCGACGAAGCCGTCCAGCTGGTCGAGGCGAGCGGTCAGCACCGCAGGCAGCGTGCGGTCGGCGGCGACGGCGAGCAGCCCGGGCACCCCGGCCAGCGCGGCGTCGAGCTCGACCAGATGGGCCGTGACCCCCGCCGGGTCCGGCCGGGCGTCGAGCGCGGCGTCGGCGAACGCCACCAGCTCGGCCGTGGAGGGCGTGCTGCGGGAAGGGGGACGCCCGACCAGGGCGATGATGCCGCACATAGGCCACTCAGGCTATTCGTCTCACCGGGCTCTCCAGCGTCGCCCTTGGGCGTGCAGACCCCCGGAAACCGGCAGCGACCGCGCCCAAGCCGTCAGCGCAACTTGCCGGCGACGGCTGTCGAGAGGTGAGTGGCAGTGGACTCGGCGAGTGCTTGGGTGGGGGCCTCGACCATCACCCGGACGAGGGCCTCGGTGCCGCTGGCACGAACGAGCACCCGGCCGTCGTCGCCGAGCTCGGCTTCGGCCGCGGCGATCTCGTCGGCGAGCACCTCAGCGATCGCCACCCCGGCGGGCAGACGGCCGGTGCGGACGTTCTGGAGCACCTGTGGGTACGACACGAGCACCTCGCCGGCCAGGTCGGCCAGCGGCCGACCACTGCGACGCACGAGCTCGGCGAGCACGAGACCGGCGAGGAGCCCGTCGCCGGTGGTCGCCAACGCCGGGTAGATCAGGTGGCCGCTCTGCTCGCCGCCCAGGGAGAAGCCGCCCTGCTCCAGGGCGATCAGCACGTTGCGATCTCCGACCGGCGTGGTGACGACGGCGATGCCAGCAGCGGCCATCGCCCGGTGGAACCCGAGGTTGGTCATGACCGTCACCACGACGGTGCCGCCTCGGAGCTCGCCACGCGAGCGCAGGTCGAGCGCGCTCAGCGCGATCAGCCGGTCGCCGTCCACCACGGCGCCGGTGTGGTCGACCGCGATCACGCGGTCGCCGTCGCCGTCGAACGCGAGCCCGAGGTCGGCGCCGACCCGGACGATCTCCGCGGCGAGCGACGTCGGGTCGGTGGCCCCGCAGCGGTCGTTGATGTTCTGTCCGTCGGGTTCAGCGTGGATCACGCTCACGTCGGCGCCCAGCTGGCGCAGCACTGCCGGCGCCGCCTCGCTCATCGCCCCGTTCGCACAGTCGAGCACGACGCGCGCGCCCGACAGGGTGCCAGCGCCGAACGTCGACACGACGTGCGCCACGTACCGCTCGACGCCACCGTCGACGGTGGCGATCGAACCGACGCCGTCACCGGACCGCCATGGCGGTTCGCCCCCGTGGAGCAGCGCCTCGATCCGCTCCTCGGCTGCGTCGTCGAGCTTCGTACCGCCCGGCGCGAACACCTTGACACCGTTGTCGGCGAACGCGTTGTGGGACGCGGTGATCATCGCCGCGGCCACACCCTCCACCTGTGCCAGGTGAGCGAGCGCCGGTGTGGGCAGAACACCGAGGAGCTCGACGCGAGCCCCTCGCGCGGCAGCGCCTGCGGCCAGCGAGGCTTCGAGGATCGGCCCGCTGAGGCGCGGGTCGCGACCGACCAGCAGGCGCGAGCAATCGAGGGCGGCGACGGCAGCCGCACCGAGGGTGACCGCGTCGAGCGGCGTGATCTCGCTGATCGCGACACCGCGCACGCCGTCGGTGCCGAACTGGAGGGTCATGGCCGCAGCGGCCGACGCGTCAGCGCTTGGTGTACTGCGGAGCCTTGCGGGCCTTCTTGAGGCCGTACTTCTTCGACTCCTTCTTCCGCGCGTCGCGCGTGAGGAGTCCAGCCTTCTTGAGCGGCGCCCGGGTCTCGGGGTCGAGCTCGGCGATCGAGCGGGCGAGGCCCATGCGCAGGGCGCCGGCCTGACCGCTGACGCCACCGCCGATGATCGTCGCGTCGACGTCGTAGATCTCGGCGGTGTTGGTGATCCGCAGCGCGTCGATCGCCAGGTTGCGCTGGGTCGGCGTCGGGAAGTGCTGTTCGATCGGCTTGCCGTTGACGGTCACGACGCCGGTGCCGGAACGGACACGGACACGGGCGATGGCCTCCTTGCGGCGGCCGGTGGTCTGGGTGAGCGGTGCGGTCACGGTGTGGTCTCCGTCAGCGAGCGATGGCGTGGTCGATGGTGAACGGGGTCGGCGATTGGGCCTGGTGCGGGTGCTCCGGGCCGGCGTACACCTTCAGCTTCTTCAGTGTCTGACGGCCCAGTGGGCCCTTGGGCAGCATGCCCCGGACCGTGCGCCGGATCGCATCGTCGGGCTTGCGCTTCAGCAGGTTGACGTAGGACTCGGTCTTCAGGCCGCCCGGGTACCCGGAGTACCGGTGCACCATGCGCTGGTCGGCCTTGTTGGCGGTCATCACGATCTTGTCGGCGTTGACGATGATCACGTGATCGCCGGTGTCGAGGTGGGGTGCGAACACCGGCTTGTGCTTGCCGCGCAGCAGGCGGGCGACCTCGGTGCTCAGGCGACCGAGCACCAGACCCTCGGCGTCGATCACGTGCCAGGAGCGCTCGATCTCGCTGGCCTTGGGTGAGTACGTGGGCATCTCGCTGCTACTTTCCGAACCTCTTCGAACCGTTCCAACCCCGCGCGATCGCACACGACCCGTGCAGGGAACCCGGAAAGGATACGGGCGTCGGGGGAAAACCGGCAAGGGCGAGCCGGGAGCACTGACCGGGCATCACGCACCGCCGATCGCCGCGCTCGCGCGCTGATCGCCGGCGGGCACATCTTGTGCCAACCAATCATACATAGTTAGGGTCACCTACCGCTATCCATCTCCCGATCGGAGCCCTCGTTCCATGGCCCTCACCAAGCACCTCGGCCGACTCGCACTCACCGCAGTCGCCGCGCTCGCCATCGCCGCCTGCGGAAGCGACGACAGCGACAGCTCAGACGACACCACCGCCGCGACGGAGGCGACGAGCGAGGCGACGCCGGCGGACACCTTCCCCGTCACCATCGAGCACGTCTACGGAACGACGACGATCGAGGAGCGGCCCGAGCGGGTCGCGACGATCGCCTGGGCCAACCACGAGGTGCCGATCGCTCTCGGCATCGTGCCCGTGGGGATGAGCAAGGCGACCTGGGGCGACGACGACGGCGACGGTGTCCTGCCGTGGGTCGAGGACGCGTTGACCGAGATGGGCGCCGAGACGCCGGTGCTGTTCGACGAGACCGACGGCATCGACTTCGAGGCCGTTGCCGACACCGATCCCGACGTCATCCTCGCCGCGTACTCGGGCGTGACGCAGGAGGAGTACGACACGCTCTCGGAGATCGCCCCGGTCGTCGCCTACCCCGAGGTCGCCTGGGGCACCTCGGTGCAGGACATGATCCGCGTCAACTCCGCCGCGCTCGGTCTCTCCGCCGAGGGCGAGCAGCTGATCGCGGATCTCGACGCACAGACCGCCGCCGCGCTCGATGCGCACTCGGTCCTGAAGGGCAAGAAGGTCCTCTTCGCGTTCGTCGATCCCACGGACCTCAGCCAGATCGGCTTCTACACCAGTCACGACACCCGGCCCGGCTTCCTCGCCAGCCTCGGCCTGCCCCAGCCGACGATCGTCGAGGAGGAGTCGGCCAACACCAGCGAGTTCTACGTGCAGGTCAGCTCCGAGCTCGCCGACCGGTTCGAGGACGTCGACCTGATCGTCACCTACGGCGAGGCCGACGGCACGATCATCGACCAGATCCAGGCCGACCCGCTGCTGTCGAAGATCCCGGCCGTCGCCAACGGCCAGATCGCGATCCTCGAGAACTCCACGCCGCTCGCCGCGTCGGCCAACCCGTCGCCGCTGTCGATCCCGTGGGGCATCGACGACTACTTCGCGCTGCTCGCCGCCGGGCTCGAACCCGCCGGGTGAGCGAAGCGGCCAGCAGGTCCGCTGCCGGCCGCGCCGCCTGGTTGCTCGCCGGCGTCGCCATCCTGGCTGCACTGTTCGGCGTGTCGCTCGCTGTCGGGACGCGCAACGTCAGCCTCGGTGACGTCATCGACGCGCTCCGCGGTGGCGTCGACACCATCGGCCAGGCCGCGGTCCGCAAGCGCGTGCCGCGGACCGTGCTGGCCGTGCTGGTCGGCGCCGCCCTCTCGGTGTCCGGCGCATCGATGCAAGCCGTGACGCGCAACCCGCTCGCCGAACCCGGAATCCTCGGCGTCTCGACCGGCGCCGCCCTCGCCGTCGTGATCGGCGTCGCGTTCGTCGGCCTCTCGGGCCCCTACTCCTACATGGCGTTCGCGGTCGTCGGCGCCGCGGTCGCGTCCGTGTTCGTCTACGTCGTCGGGTCGATGGGACGCGGCGGGGCGACGCCCCTGAAGCTGGCGCTCGCCGGCGCGGCCACCTCGGCCGCGTGCACGTCGCTGATCAGCGCGATCCTGCTGCCGCGCGTCGACGTGCTCACCACGTTCCGCTTCTGGCAGATCGGCGGCGTCGGCGGCGCCACGTGGGACCGCATCGGCGTCGTCGCCCCGTTCATCGGGTTGGGCCTGTTGCTGTGCTTCGCCAACGCCCGCGGCATGAACACGCTCGCCCTCGGCGACGACATGGCGGCGGGGCTCGGCGCCAACGTGTTCCGCACCCGTCTCGCATCGGCGATCGGCGCCGTCGTGCTGTGCGGCGTCGCCGTCGCGGTCGCCGGGCCGATCGCCTTCGTCGGCCTGGTCGTGCCGCACGTCTGCCGGCTGCTCGTCGGCACCGATCATCGGTGGCTGCTGCCGTTCTGCGCGATCGGTGGAGCGGTGTTGCTGATCGCCGCCGACGTCATCGGGCGGGTGATCGCCCGGCCGGCGGAGATCGAGGTCGGCATCATCACCGCGGTGATCGGTGCACCGGTGCTGATCGTCGTCGTGCGTCACCAACGGGTGCGTGAACTGTGAGCGAGCACCCGTGAGCGTCGACGCAGCCATCGCGACCGCCGCCGGCCGGCGCAGCGTGGATCGGGTCGTCGCCGGCCGGCGCGGTCGGCGCCGCCGGTACCTCGCCGTGACCGGTGCACTGGCACTGGCGCTCCTCGCCGCGTACGCGCTGACGCTGATGGTCGGCAACACGTTCTACGGGCCCGGCGACGTGGTGCGCGTGATCTTCGGCGAGGAGGTCAAGGGCGCATCGTTCACCGTCGGGCGGCTGCGCCTGCCGCGGGCCTCGCTCGGCGTGCTCGCCGGCGGGTGCTTCGGCGCGGCCGGCGTCACGTTCCAGACGATGCTGCGCAACCCGCTCGCCTCCCCCGACGTGATCGGCATCAGTTCGGGTGCGAGCGCGGCCGCGGTGATCGGCATCGTCGTGCTCGACCTCGGCGACACCCAGGTCTCGATGCTGGCGCTGGTCGGGGCGTTGGCAACCGCATCGGTCATGTACGCGCTCGCCAGCAAGGGAGGCTTCGCCGGCGCCCGGCTGATCATGATCGGTGTCGGTCTCGCGGCGATGCTGCAGAGCGTCGTCGCGTATGTGCTGTCTCGGGCCGCGTCGTGGGACCTCCAGGCCGCCATGCAATGGCTGACCGGCAGCCTCAACGGCGCGACGTGGGGACGGGTCGTGCCTCTCGCCGTCGTCAGCGTGCTCGCCGCTGCCGTGCTCGCCCTGCGCGGGCGCGACCTGTGGGCGCTGCGCCTCGGCGACGACTCAGCGGCGTCGCTCGGCGTGTACGTCAACCGCTCGCGGCTGCTCTTGATGTTCGTCGCCGTCGTCATCCTCGCCTTCGCCACCGCATCCGCAGGTCCGATCGCGTTCGTCGCGTTCATGGCCGGCCCCATCGCCGCCCGCACGGTCGGCCCGGGCATGCCGCTGGTGCTCCCAGCCGCCCTGGTCGGCGCGCTGCTGGTGCTGCTCGCCGACCTGATCGGGCAGAACGCGTTCGAGCACCGCTACCCCGTCGGGGTCATCACGGGCCTGCTCGGGGCGCCGTACCTGTTGTTGTTGCTGATCCGGATCAATCGCTCTGGGGGGTCCTTGTGACCAATGGTCATCAGCTGGAAGCGCGAGGTGTCGCGCTGGGCTACGGCGAACGTGTCGTCGTCCCCGAGCTCGACCTGACCGTGTCCGCCGGACGGATCACCGCGATCGTCGGCGCCAACGGGTGCGGCAAGTCGACCCTGCTGCGGGCGCTCGCCCGCTTGCTCGCGCCGGCGGCGGGCGAGGTGCTCCTCGACGGGCAGGACATCCGCCATCGCCGTTCCAAGGAGGTGGCTCGCATCCTCGGCCTGCTGCCGCAGAACCCGCTCGCCCCCGAGGGCATCGCCGTCGCCGACCTCGTCGGCCGCGGCCGCCATCCCTACCAACGCCCGCTCGCCCCGTGGAGCCGTGCGGACTACGAAGCGGTCGCCGCCGCGCTCGATGCGACCCAGACCAGCGACCTCGCCGACCGCGCCGTCGAGGAGCTGTCGGGCGGCCAGCGCCAGCGGGTGTGGATCGCGATGGCGCTCGCCCAGGAGACCGACATCCTGCTGCTCGACGAGCCGACCAGCTTCCTCGACGTCGCCCACCAGGTCGAGGTGCTCGATCTGCTCACCGACTTGAACCGGACCCGGGGTACGACCATCGTCATGGTGCTCCACGACCTCAACCTCGCCGCTCGCTACGCCGACGAGCTCGTCGCCGTGCGGCAGGGCCGGATCCACGCGGTCGGGCCGGCGCGCGACGTGATCACCGAGGCCCTCGTGAGCGACGTCTTCGGCCTCGACAGCCAGGTGCTCACCGATCCGCTGTCGGGTGCGCCGATGGTGCTGCCCCGCGGTCGCTACCACTCCGCACCGCGAGCCGACGCCTGACGTCACCTCGTGATCGTCGAACCGCTCACGAGTGGTGGATCCATACCGAGGTAGGAGATGCCCGGGTAACGCCTACCGTGACGGCTGCGTGGCACGTCGACGGATGCAGCTCCTCTGCCTGGCCCCGGCGACCTGCCTGGCGCTGACGGCCTGCAGCGGCGACGGCGGCCACGTCTCTCGCGATGCGGTGGCGGTCCTCGCCGTCGAGGCCCAGCCGTGCACGCGACCGAACGCGCGCACCGGCTGGGCGTTCGCCGTGGGACCGGGGATCGTGGCGACCGCAGCGCACACGGTCGAGGGTGACCTCCGGCGGCTGGAGGTCGACGGCCAACCCGCCGCCGTCCGCACGATCGACGAGCGATCCGACCTCGCCCTGCTCACCGTCGAGGGCCCCGGCATCGCGCCGGCGAACCTCGGACCGGGCGGCGCGCTCGACGACCCGTCCGTCGTCGTCGTCACCGGTGACGGCACGGTCGAGGCGACGGTCGTGCGGACCGGAGTGTTGGTGGTCGACGACGCGACCGACCGAGCCCGGTGGGAGCGCTCCGCACACACGTTGAGCCCCGCAGTGGCTGCAGGTACGAGCGGAGCACCGGTCCTGGACCGGGACGGGCGGGTGGTCGGCGTGGTCGCGCTCGTCGCTGGTGCCGCCGATCGGACCTTCGCCATCGACGTCAGCGAGGTGCGCAGGCTGCTCGACGCTCCGGCGACCGGCGAGCCGGCGAGGCCGTGCGAGGACGATCCCTCCACGGACTAGGGTGCCGCTGCAAGCCCCTCGCCGACCAGCCGCTTGCTGTCAGTTCGCCGACGGATCGGGCCGGTGAGACACGTGGGCAGTGAACAGGGGAGGACATGATGCGAGGCAAGCGAATCCATGCTTTGGCAGCCGCCACGGCATTGGTGCTGTTCGGAGGCGCGTGCACCAGCGGTGACGACGACGCCGACGACACGGAGGCCTCCGCCACCACCGGCGAGGCCCCGAGCGGCACCGATGCCGGTACGACGGCGCCGACCGAGACCACAGCGACCGAGGTCCAGACCAGCGGGTCGACGCTCGACAGCGTCAAGGCCAACGACGTCGTCCGCTGTGGCACGCGCGACGCGCTACCGGGCTTCGCCGTCTTGACGCCCGAGGGCGATCACGTCGGGTTCGACGCCGACTTCTGCCGTGTGATCGCCGCAGCCGTGCTCGGCGACGCGACGAAGGTCGAGTTCGTCGACCTCGAGACCGCCGACCGCTTCACCGCCCTGCAGTCCGGCGAGATCGACGTGCTCGTGCGCAACACGACGTGGACCGCGAGCCGCGACGGCGCGGAGGGCGCGACGTTCCTGCAGCCGAACTTCTACGACGGCCAAGGGATGATGGTCGCCGCCGATTCGGGCTTCGCCAGCGTCGAGGACATGGATGGCGTGACGATCTGCGTGGCCCAGGGCACCACGACCGAGGGCAACGCGGCGGCGGAGGCGGCTCGCCTGGGGCTCGACTGGGAGATCCAGGCGTTCGCCGACACCGACCTGGTGCAGGCCGCGTTCGAGGCCGGGCAGTGCGACGGCTGGTCCTCCGACACCAGCCAGCTCACCGGTCTCCGGTCGGCGTATCCCGCGGGTGCCGACGCGCTGACGATCCTGCCCGATGTGTTCTCCAAGGAGCCGCTGGCGCCGGCGGTCTCCGACGGCGACAGTGCGTGGGCGCAAGCCGTGAACTGGGCGATCCTGGCCACGATCCAGGCCGAGGAGTTCGGCATCGACTCGACCAACATCGACACCTTCAGCACGACCACGGACCCGAGCATCCAGACCTTCCTCGGACTCGCCGTGGACGGTGATTCAGGGTCTGCGGTGCTCGACCCGGGCCTCGGGCTGCCCACCGACTTCGCCCTGCAGGTCGTGACCCAGGTCGGCAACTACGGCGAGATCTTCGAGGAGCACCTCGCCCCACTCGGCCTCGAGCGCGGCGTCAACGCGCTGTGGACCGACGGCGGTCTCCTCTACTCCCCGCCGTACCGTTGATCCGGCGGTGACCGCGACCACGGCCAGCAC
>CAZMGD010000024.1:0-43230 GCA_964565705.1 uncultured Ilumatobacteraceae bacterium
CCAGCTCTTGCCGGGGATGGTCTGCAGCCAGTTGATGTCGTCGCCGGCGGGGCGTTCGGGACCGAAGTGGATGATGACGTCGCCGTTGGCTTCGGTGTGCAGGTCGCCGAAGCGGTCGCTGATGCTCGGGTACGGGTTGTCGGTCTGGAGCAGCGAGCGGGTTTGGGTGTCGTAGATGTCGATCGCCCAGAACGTCTTGACCGGGATCGGCGCCGGCAGCGTGAGCGTGTAGTTCTTGGAACCGTCGAGGGTGTCGCCGTTGGCGTCGTCGACGGTCTGGGCGTACTGCGAACCGATGCCTGGCGCGGCGTGGGTCATGGCCGGGGTGATGCCGGTGCCGACGTAGTGCATGAGGCTGCGGTAGTCGAGCATCCGTGCCCCGTCGATGAGGAATTCGTGGCTGCCGCCGACGAAGGGCGTCTTCCAGGAGCTGCCTTCGAAGATGAACACCGCCGGGTCGCGCGGCTTGTACAGCAACGTCCGGGCCAGCCCGGCGCCGATCCTGGCGGCTTGTTCGAGGATGGCGCGCATCCGGGCGTCGGGCTCGAACGGTTTGCCGTGGACGATGCCGATCGCCGCGAGTTGGCCGGCGCGTTCGGGATCGAGCGATCCTTCGGGTTCTTCCTGGATGATCTCGTTGACTTCCTCGAAGAAGCTGAAGTCGTTGGCATGAATGCCGTTGAACGACGCCGCGGCCATGTTCACGAAGCCCGTCGCTGGCGGGTCGTCGGCCTGGGCGAGCGGGTAGATGCGGGTGGTCAACAGCGCGTCGAGGCCGTCGAGGGCGCGGATCACGACCCAGTTCGAGTAGGTGGGTGACGGGAACACGAAGTAGCCGTCGGGCACGTCGCCGTCGTGGCCGGGTGGCAGGAACAGGTACTTGCCGCCCTGGCCCCGGTCGGGGCCGGCGTTGCCCATGTCGGCGACGTAGCGTTGCCACAGGTCATCGACGAAGCTCAACGAGTTCGACGGGCACTCGATCACGGTCGGGCCGTCGGTCTTCAAGTCGAGGAACGTCGTGCCGTACGTGGTCTCGGTGTTGGCCGTGAGCACGACCGGTGCCGAGGTGCTGCGCGGATCGGTGCAGGCGATCACGTTCGACCGGGCCCCGATCGAACGCAGCCCGTTGCGCATCGCCAACATCGACGTGCCCGGCATGCAGTTCAAGAACACATCGATCCCACGCAGCAGATCGAGCGCGTCGAAGGCGATGTCGACCGTGGCCGGCAGCGGCACACCGTCGAAGAACTCCATCGTCCCGAACGGCGTCGCGACCGAATCCGGAGAACTCAACGACGCGAACTCCGCCGCCGACACGCCCGGACCGGACGCCTCCGTCACCTCAGCCATCGCCTACCTCCTGACGCCATCAGGCACGACTCTGCCACACCCGCCGAAGCGCAGCGGGGGCTCCAGCGTCGCTGCGCACGCGAGACTGGCTCCGATGTCATCAGTGCCGGGAGAACGAATCCCGATCACGACGGCACCGAACCTGCGCGATCTGGGAGGATGGGCGACTCGCCGCGGTGGCCGAGTCCGCGTCGGCCAGGTATACCGCTCGGCCGAGCTCGCCAGGCTGTCCGGCGCCGACCTCGCCGCGTTCGCGGCGCTCGGAATCCGCGTCGTCTACGACTTGCGGACGGCAGCGGAGCGGTCCTCACAACCCGATCAGCTGCCGGCAGGCGTTGACACGCAGGTGCTCGACATCCTCGCCGACGCCACCGGCGCGGCGCCGGCATCGCTGATCGAGGCACTCCACGACCCGGCGACGGCCGCAGAGCAACTCGGTCACGGCAAGGCGGAGGAGATGTTCGACGCCGCCTATCGCGAGTTCCTCACCTTGCCAAGCGCCACCGATGGCTACCGCCGCCTGTTCTCCGGGCTCGTCGACAACGATCGACGCCCGGCGCTGTTCCACTGCACGACCGGCAAGGACCGAACCGGTTGGGCCGCCGCGGCGCTGCTCCTCTTGCTCGGCGTGTCCGAGGACGACGTGATGCGCGACCACCTGCTGACCAACGCTGAACTGCTACCGCAACTGAAACCGATCTTCGACCGCTTCGCGGCCGCAGGCGGCGACCCGGAGACGCTCCGTCCGGTGCTCGGTGTCGAGTCCGGTTACCTTGCGGCGTCACTCGACGAGATGAAGACACGCTACGGGACCGTCGAGCGCTACTTCGACGTCGGGTTGCACATCCCCGCGACCGACCAGCAGCGACTGCGCGAGGCGCTCATCGAGACGGGCTGACACCCGCGCTCAGCGTGAGGTGACCGTGACCACCTCAGCCGGAGAGGCCGGTGATCGAGTCCCCGATCAGCTTGACACCGATGATCAGCAACAAGACGGCCATGATCGCAGTGTTGCAGCGGGCCAGGGCCGTCTCGAGGCTGTCGAGGGTGTCGGCCGCCCGGTCGCCCATCATCACGAAGAGCGGGCGCCCGCCCGGCAGCGGTGCGCGCGATCCGGGAGGTCGGACGCCGAGCACCGGTGCTGCTCGGCGTGAACGCCGTGGCGTTCGCGCTCGTGGTCGTCACCTCGATCCTCGTGCCGCTCGCTCCGGTGGGCGCGTTCCTGTCCGTGCGGTACGCGTTCACGGCGCACGCGGCAGCGATCGAGGGCAGCGGCCTGCTCGGCAGTCTCCGGTCGTCGTGGACGCTGACCCGCGGACGGTGGTTTCACACAGCGCTGACGCTCGGAGTGGTCGTGGTGGCCACCAGGATCTGCCTGTTGGCGGCCGACGCCGGCTGCCCAGTGACGGCCACGTCAGTCGTGCCCCGTGGTGAAGCGGGTCGCAGGACGGCGGCGCTGGTGCGCGTGTACGGGCACTTTCGTGCACAGGCACGGAAGTGCGCAGTGTCGTGACGCATTTCGTCACCAGGTTGCGCACTTCGAGGTTCTGGGGCTCGAGCCGGTCCCCGCAGTGCGCGGGCTCGGCGCGGGTTTGGGTGGTGACGCCGGGCAGTTGCCCGAACCGCCGGCGCAGGGTGTCACGATGACCGGTGGCCACGGCCACTGACGGTGGTCGTCGCCTGTGGACACGATTGGCCACCCGCGGGCACACCGCGATGGCCACCGACACAGCACCCTCCGATCGGTGAACGGAATCGTCACCGAGGACCGAGGAGCTCGCGTTCGGCCCACGCAGCGTCGTGACGGCCGTTCATCGAGATCCGGCAGGTCTCGGCGAGGTTGCGCATCAAGACAGCGTCGTAGCCATTGCGCGCGGCGTCTCGGGTCGCCTCCATCAGCCGCTCGTACCGCGGGTCCGTTGGTTTGGAGGCGTGGTCGTCGATCTCCAGTGTCTCGATGGTCATCGCTGCCCACGACGGGCGAGGAACTCCCCGACCTGCGCCGTCACGAACGCGATGTCGTCGTCGCCGAGGGCGTGGCTGAGCGGGAGCAGCACGCCGCGCTCCATCACCTCGTCGGTGTGGGGAACTCCGCCGTCGGGCAACCGCAACGCTCGACCGCGCAGCATCGGCTGGCGGGCGACGTTGCCGGTCCAGATCGTGCGCGTGTCGATGCCGTGTTCGTCGAGGAACTCCTGCAGCTCGGCCCGCACGAACCCCGCGCCCGGCGTGATCGTCAACGGGTACCCGAGCCATGCGGTCTCCAGCTCGGGCAACTGCCGTGGCAGCACGAACCGGTCCGTGTGCCCGCTGAAGAACTCGCTGAACAGGTCGAAGTTCCGCCTCCGGCGGGCGAGGTTGTCGGGCAGCTTCTTCAGCTGCTCCAGGCCGAACGCGGCGCCGATCTCCGACGGCTCGAAGTTCCAGGCCAGCTCGTCGAAGATGAACTGGTTGTCGTAGTGGATGCCGTCGAGGTCCTCCCAGAAGTTGCGGTCGCGCCGCTTCGACCCGAAGAAGTGCAGCTCGGAGCGGCGCCCCCAACGCCGCAACATCAGCGCCCGATCCGACAGCGCCTCGTCGTCGACCATCACCATCCCGCCGTTGCCGGCGCAGGTGATGATGTGCGAGTTGGCGAAGCTGGTCACCGAGATCGTCGACCGCTCACCGGTCGGTCGCCCACGCAACCGCGGGCCGATCGTGTCGCACGAATCCTCGATCAGCGGCAGGCCGTGGCGATCGGCGATCTCGCGCAGCCGATCCCAGTCGGGCACGTTGCCGATCAGGTTGGGCACGAGGATCGCGCCGGTGGCCGGCGTGATCATCGCCTCCACCTGCTCGACGTCGATGCAGTACGTGTCGGGCTCGACATCGACGAACACGGGGATCCACCCGCCGCGCACGATCGGCGCGACGTCGGTGCTGAACGTCAACGCACAGGTCACGACCTCGGCCCCGGCAGCCAGGTCGAGCAACTCGAACGCGAGATACAGCGCCGACGACCCCGAGTTGCACATCACACCATGGGCCTTGCCGAACAGGGCGCTGACCTCGCGCTGCATCCCGATCACCCGCCGCCCCGGCCACAACCCCTGCGGACCCGAGCGCAGTACCTCCACCACCGCGTCGATCTCGCGGTCGTCGTGCACGCTGCTCGAGTAGAAGATCCGGTCCATCCGCCGGACCGTACACCGAACGGCACGTTCCGACAGTAATGGGTTACTCGTCCGCGCCATCCGGGGTCTCCGAGCACAGGGTCACCCGGGTCGTTGCACTCGTGGCGCCCGCCGAATGAGCGCTCAGGTCACCGGCACAACCCGGATCGTCGTTGCCAGTCCACCTGCCGTTCGAGCCCTTGATCGAGGCCGACCGCCGGGCTCCAGCCGAGGCGGAGGGCAGCTCGATCGCCGGATGCTCGCGTGTGTTCGACGTCGCCGGATCGCGGAGCGCAGCCGCGGACGTCGACACGGGCCGAGGTGATGCGTTCGACCCGCCCGACGACGTCGACCAGGGTCGCTGGGGCACCGGTCGACACGTTGACCACCTCGCCGAGCTCGAGGTCGGCCGTCGCCGCCGCGATCGTCGCCCCGACGACGTCGTCGACGTAGGTGAAGTCCCGTGACTGCTGCCCGTCGCCGAACATGTGGAAGGTCGTGCCGGTGAGCGCGGCGTGGATGATCCGGCGCATCGCCATGTCCGGGCGCTGCCCCGGGCCGTACACGGTGAAGTACCGAAGGATCACCGCCGGCGTGTCGAAGTTGTCGGCGTAGGCGTGGCACAGCTGCTCTCCGGCCAACTTGCTGACCGCGTAGGGGCTGTGCGGTCTCGTCGCGCTGGACTCGTCGCTCGGCCCCGTCGAGTTGCCGTAGACCGATGAGCTCGACGCGTACACGAACCGCGAGACCGGGTGGCGCCGGGCCGCTTCGAGCAGCCGTTGCGTCGCGTGCACGTTGCTCGACACGTACGCGGCGAACTCGTCGCCCCACGACGACCGGACGCCGGTGCGCGCGGCGAGGTGGAAGACGGCGTCGACGCCGTCGAGCATCCGCTCGAGCTCGTCGCAGCACAGGTCGGCGCGCACGAACCGGCCGCCGGCGGTCGGCCAGCTCCGCGGAGCGGCTCGGTCCACGCCGACGACCTCCCAGCCGGCGCTGGCCAGCCGACGTGCGAGCGACGTCCCGATGAAGCCGGCCGCACCGGTGACCAGTGCCCTCATCGGCGCGCCCTCGGGCCCGGTTGTGCGCATCTCCTGCGAAGCGGAAGGATGACCGCATGGCGTGGATCCGGCTCCCGGCGCGGCTGCCGGCGCGGCCAGCGCGCACCAGCGAGGGGTTGCACGGCATCATCCTGCTGATCCCGGCCCACGACGAGGCGGGCCGCATCGGAGCGTTGATCGAGCGCCTGCCGGGTGTCGTGCACGGGATGGCGACCACCTGCCTCGTCGTCGACGACGGCTCGAGCGACGGCACGGCGGCGGAGGCGCTCGCAGCGGGCGCCCAAGTGATTTCGCACCCGGTGAACCGAGGGCTCGGCGCGGCGATCCGAACCGGCCTCGTGGCCGCGGTCGCCGAGCGATGCGCGGCTGTCGCGTTCTGTGACGGCGATGGCGAGTACGCGCCCGAGGAGCTCGGGGCGCTCGTGGCGCCGATCGTCGACGGGAGCGCGGACTACGTGGTCGGCAGCCGATTCCTCGGCGACATCCGTCGGATGCGCGTGCTCCGCCGGCTCGGCAACGTCGTGCTGACCCGCTGGGTGCGCTTCATGGTGCGTCAGCCGGTCACCGACGGGCAGAGCGGCTACCGGGCGTTGAGTTGGGACGCAGCGCGGGAGTGCGAGCTGATCCACGACTACAACTACGCGCAGATCATGACCCTCGACCTGGTCGGCCGGGGCTTCGTCTACCGCGAGGTGCCGATCGGGTACGAGTTCCGCACGAGCGGACGCTCCTTCGTGCGGCTCCTGCCGTACCTGCGGCGCGTGGTACCTGCGTCGGTGCGAACGATCCGCCATCAGTCCTCCACCGTGTGATCGGCGAAGGCGCGGCGCGCGACGTCCCAGCGAGCGCGATCCAGCTGACCGGTGGTGCTGATCGCATCGACGACGGTCTTGCCCATCAGCAGCGCGTGGTGGGTGTTGTCGTGGGCGAAGAGTGCCTGACGGCCGAGGACGGCCAGGTTGGGGAGGCGTGCCAGGTACGCATCCACCGCATCTCGCTCGCGTTCGAACCCGACGCGGTACACGGGGTACACGTGCGTGCGGCGGTCGACCACTCCGCCGATCGCCGAGGGGTCGGGCAGCCCGACCTGGCCCAGCTCGTCGGCGGTGCGCTGCAGGAGCACGTCGTCGTCGGCCGTCCAGGTGCGGTCGCCCACGGTTGCGGGGATCTCGGCGCACAGCACGGTGCGATCGCGCGGATCCGAGGCGGACGATCGGTAGTTCTTCGGTTCGGACAGCCGAGAGACCATCGTGCTCGAGTCCGGGAAGTAGTGGGCGTCGAACGGCGTGTACTGCGGCCGGGGCACCGTGAGGTACACGAGCACGGCGGCGCGGGTGTGCAGGTGATGCGCCGACGACACGACGTCGGCGGGCGCTCCCACAGAGGTGGCGAGCGCGGCGCTCGGAACGGTGGAGACGATGGTCCGGGCGAACATCTGGCTGCCGCCGACGAGGCCGACCCGCGCACCGCGCTCGTCCAACGTGATCTCACCCAACTCGGCGCCGGTGATGACCTGACCACCGAGCACCTCGACCCCGCGCGCGAGCGATGTGCTGATGGTGCCGAAGCCCTGCGTCGGATACCAGAAGCCGGCGGGGTGACGCCGCGGCAGCGCCCTGGCGATCAGCGCGTTCGGTGAGCGGACGCTGACCCGCCGGCGGAACAGCTCTGCCGACAGATCGTCGGCCGGCGTCGCCCACAGCTTGCGCGCGTAGGGTTCGTAGAAGCTCGAGCAGATGGTGGGACCGAGGTGCCGGCGCACCTCCGACCCGAACGACGGGGCTGCGTCGGCGGGGGATGACGTCCGCCACCGTGCGGTCGCCGCGTCGCGGAGCACGCCACCGGCGAACGCGAGTGAGCTGTGACGCATCAGATCGACCGGCCGCAGCGGGAACGCCACCCACCGCCCGTGGAGGCGGATGCGTCCGTGGCGCGGCCGCCACTGGAGGTCGACGCCCAGCGAGTCGCGCAGGTCGGCCAGCAGGTCCGGGCGGATCGATGGGTGCAAGCGATGGCTCCCGAGATCGACCGACTGGTCGTCGACGATCGTGGACGCCGCGAGCCCACCGACCGCCGGTGCGCGATCGAGCACGGCGACGCAAAGACCCTTGCGCGCGGCGTACCACGCGGCTGCGAGACCTGCCGGGCCTGCACCCAGGACGACGACGTCGACGCTCGACGCCGGCTGTGTCATGCGACCACGAACGTGGCCGACATGCCCTGCGCGAAGTCGTTGCCGGTCGCCCCGTCGAGGTTCGAGAACACCACGTACTCGCCGGCCGGCAGGTCGAACGTGCCCTCGCAGATCGTGTTGCCGGCGAACTCCATCACGCGGTGCACCTTGTTCGGCAACGCGTCGAGATCGACTGCATCGCCCGCGAGCGGTAGCTCGCCGATCGACGGCGCCTGGGTGACGACGATCTCGTGGGGATCGGACCCGAAGTTCCTGACGACGATGCGAGTGACGCCGACCGGCACGGTCGGAGGGGTGACGATGCTGTACTCGTCGATGTCGAACTGCACGTTGTTGGCCACCAACTTGGTGGTGGCGCCCTTGGTGGTGCATCCCGTGCCGATCGCGGACACCGAACCACCACCTCCTGGCGGGGGCGGCCCGATGATCGCGACCGACCCGGCCTCACGGGTCGTCGCGCCGTCGTCGTCGGAGCAACCCGAGATCAGAACGGCCGCACCGATCGCGACGACGATCGAGATCTTCACGAGCTTCACGGGCATCTCCAGAGGCGAGCGAGAACGGTGCGAGGAGGGCCTGATCCCCTAGGTCAAGTCGAGTGAACAGGCGGCGCCGGGCGATGATACCTTCGCTCTCGATGCATACCCCAACCCGGATCCTCGGACTGTCGGCGCTGCTCCTGGCCTCCACACTCGCCGCGTGCAGCTCGGGCGACGACGACGCCGCGGGCGGTTCGGTCACGATCTACTCCGGCCGCACGCAGAACCTCGTGGAACCGATCCTGAACCGCTTCGCCGAGGAGACAGGGATCTCCGTCGCGGTCCGGTACGGCAACACCGCCGACCTCGCGCTGCTGATCGAAGAGGAGGGCGACCGGTCGCCTGCGGACGTGTTCCTGTCGCAGTCGCCCGGCGCGGTCGGCTACCTCGACCAGGCCGGCTTGCTCGCCACGCTGCCCGACGACGTGCTCGACCTCGTCGCCGAGGGCTTCCACGCCACCGACGGCAGCTGGGTCGGCTTCTCGGGCCGCAAGCGCGTGCTCGTGTACAACCCCGAGCACACCGACGCGTCCACGCTGCCGGACTCCGTGCTCGACCTCGTCGACCCGGAATGGAAAGGCCGCCTCGGGGTCGCACCGTCCAACGCCTCGTTCCAGGACTTCGTCACCGCGATGCGCTTCAGGATCGGCGACGAGGCGACGAGCGAATGGCTCCGGGGCCTCGCCGAGAACGACGCGTTCACGTTCGCCAACAACGGTGCGATCGTCGCCGCCATCGACCGCGGCGAGGTCGAGCTCGGGCTCGTCAACCACTACTACGTGTACCAGGCCCTGGCCGAGGATCCCGACTTCGCCGCGGTGAACCACGACTTCCCGGTCGACGACATCGGCAGCCTGGTGATCGTGACCGGAGCGTCCATGCTGCAGAGCTCGGACAGCAAGGCCGCAGCCGCCGAGCTGATCCGCTTCCTCCTCCAGGAAGAGGCCCAGCGGTACTTCTCCGACCAGACCTTCGAGTACCCGCTGGCCTCCGGCGTCGAGCCGTCGCCGGTGCTCCCGGCGATCGAGCTCGGCAGCGTGGGAGACATCGCCCTCGATGAGCTGGGCGGCGACCTGCAGAGCACGCGAGACATGATCCGTGACGCCGGCCTCGACGGATGACGTCGAGTCGGGCGACCCACCGCGACCGCTGACCCGTTGGCTGCTCGCGCTCGGGATCCTGGTCGCGGCGTGGAGCGCGCTCGGGATCCCTGCGCATGCGACCTACGGTGCTCGAGTCACGGCCGACGAACCGCAGTACCTGCTGAGCGCGATCAGCCTGGCCGACGACGGAGACCTGGACATCGCCGACGAGTTGGAGCGGGAGGCGTACCGGCCGTTCCACGCCGTCGACCTGCCCCGGCAGACCTACGAGCTCGCCGACGGTCAGCATCTGAGCCCTCACGATCCGCTGCTGCCGGTGATCCTCGCCGTCCCGGTGCGCCTGGGCGGTTGGGCGGCGGCGAAGGCGACGATCGCCATCATCGCTGGGATGCTGGCGGCGCTGACGGCATGGACCGCGGTCCGTCGCTTCGGGGTCGAGGCGCGCACGGCACTCCCGGTCGTCGCCGTGTTCGCCTGCAGTGCCCCGCTCGCGACGTATGCAACCCAGATCTACCCGGAGCTCCCAGCGGCCCTCGTCGTGATGGGCGCGGTTGCGGCGATGACGGGACCGCTCCGCTGGCGCGGACTCGCCGTGGTGATCGTGGCCGTGACCGCGCTCCCGTGGCTCTCGATCAAGTACGCACCGGTCGCTGGAGCATTGATGCTGCTCACGATGTGGCGGCTGCGCGACCGGCGCTCAGCGAGCCTCGCCACCGTCGGAGCGATCGCGTTGTCCGGCGTCGTGTACCTCGTCGTCCATCGATCGATCTACGGCGGATGGACGGCGTACGCGACGGGCGATCACTTCTCGGAGACCGGCGAGCTCTCGGTCGTCGGCTCGTCGCCCCACTACGTCGGTCGATCGCGCCGACTGGTCGGGCTGCTGGTCGACGACACGTTCGGGATCGCCGTGTGGACGATCGGCTGGCTCGCGCTCCCGTTCTCCGTCGGCGTGCTGCTGGCCCGCCGCCGCCCGGGCTGGACAGTGCTGCTGCTGCCGCTGGCGGTCGGGTGGCTGACCGCGACGTTCGTCGCACTGACGATGCACGGCTGGTGGTGGCCCGGACGCCAGCTCGTCGTCGTGCTGCCGCTCGGCGTCATCGTGATCGCCGCCGCGGCCGACGGCATCGCCCACCTGCGCGGCGCGCTCCTCCTCGCCGGGGCCCTCGGCATGGCGACCTGGCTGTGGACCACCGTCGAGGCGGTCTCGAAGTCGCGCACGCTCGTGGTCGACTTCGACCGCACCAGCAACCTTGCGGTTCGGATCTGGCGGCTGGCCCTGCCTGACGGTCGCACGCCGACGACCGCCGACGCCGCGCTGTCGGTCGGGTGGACCCTCGTCGTGATCGCGCTCATCTGCCTCGGCGCGTCGCATACCTTGCGCGCACAGGTATCCAAGGCATAGGTTCACCTAACGTTTGGCAGGTAGGGATCCTGATGTCAAACGCTCGCCACCCACCCCGAGAGGTCGTTCGTGAACAAGAAGATCATCGGCAGCGTGATCGCTGCCGGACTGGTGCTGTTCGGCTGCTCCAGCGACGACAGCGATACCGACGACACCACGGCCGCGACGGACGCGGCCGCGACGACGGCAGCATCCGAGAGCACCGCCGCGGCAGCCACCACGGCGGTGCCGGCCACCACCGCGGCCGATGCCCCGACGACGAGCGCGGGCACGTCGGCAGGGGTCGACCCGGCCGACGTGCTCGATGCCTCGTTCGGTAGCGGCGGGGTGCTGCCCACCCCGTTGTCGACCACCGACGCCGACCGATTCATCTCCGTCGCCGAGGGCCCGGACGGCCAGATCTACGCCAGCGGCTTCAGCGCCGAGGGCGACGACCACATGTTCGCGGTGGCGCGGTTCGATCCCGACGGCACACCTGACGCGACGTTCGGCGACGGCGGTGTCGCCACGGTGAACGTCGCGGTCGGCGGCGGAGGCGCCGAGGTAGCACGCGGGCTCGTCGTCGAGGACGACGGCGCCGTCCTGGTGGCTGGTCCGTTCGAGAACGACCCGACAGCGGACGGCGATGCGGCCGGCGACCTCGACGTCGCGGTCATCCGCCTCACCGCCGACGGCACGCCGGACGCAGCGTTCGGTGAGGCGGGCATCGCCAAGATCGACCTCGGCGTCGGCAGGGCGATCGATGCCGACACGTACATCACCGACAACGCCTGGGGCCTGACGGCTCGCGAGGGCGGCTACGCCCTGTTCGCGGTCACCCCCAACCAGGCCGCTGACCGCACCGACGTCGACTACGCGGTGGTCGGGCTCACCACGGCGGGTGCACTCGACCCCGCGTTCGGCACGAACGGAACGACGATCGTCGATCTGGACGCCAGCGGCGACAGCGCCCGCAACATCGGCACGCAGCCCGACGGCAAGATCCTCGCCACCGGCTACAGCCGCGATGGTGATGGCATCGTGAGCCCCGTGCTCATCCGCCTCAGCCCCGACGGGGTGCTCGACGAGACGTTCGGCACGGCCGGCGTCGCCAACCACGCGGTGCTGCCCGGCGTCGCCGAGTCGTACCAGTTCGGGCTCCAGGGCGACGACTACGTGCTCGCTGGCTACGGCCGGGGCGAGGACTCCGAGGAGAAGGTCGACCTCATCGTGTACCGCTTCCTGGCCGACGGCAGCTGGGACTCCAGCTTCGGGACGGAGGGCGTCACCCGCATCGATCTCGCCGGCGAGGACGATCGGGCCCGCAACCTCACGATGCTCCCCGACGGCAACATCCTCGTCGTCGGCAGCGGCAAGCTCGACGCCGCGAACATCGACGGCTTGCTCGTCCTGCTCGATCCCGACGGTGCCCCAGTGGAGAGCTTCGGCGACGGCGGCCACCTGCTCGTCGACCTCGGTGGGCCTGCGGACGCGTTCTTCGGCGTGATGGTGTCCACCGACGAGAGCACTGCGATCGTCGCTGGCTTCAAGGGCGCCGACCCACAGGGCACCGACAACGACGACGCCGTCCTCGCCAAGCTGCCGCTCTGAGGCCGCCAGTGTGGAGGGGGTGCGGCCGGGCTTCGGCCGCACCCCCTCCCGCGAGCCAGACGGACCGCCGGATAGCCTCGCCCCGCGTGCCCGCCAGCCCGAGTTCCGCCGCGCTCGGTCTCGGGATCGACGTCGAACACGTCGTCGCCGGCTATGGGGGCGCACCGGTCCTGCACGCGGTCGATCTGTCGATCAAGCCCGGCGAGATCGTCTCGCTGCTCGGTCCGTCCGGCTGCGGCAAGACGACGCTGCTGCGGTGCATCGCCGGGTTGGAGACCCCGACGAGCGGGGTCATCCGCATCGGTGATCGCGACGTGACGGCAGGGCGAGGCGTCGCACCCGAGCGGCGACGGGTGGGCATGGTCTTCCAAGACGGCGCCCTGTTCCCTCATCGCAGCGTGCGCAACAACGTGAACTACGGCCTGTCCCGCCAGCCCGACCGCGAGCGTCGGACCATGGACGCGCTCCGGCTGGTCGGCCTCGACACCAAGGCGGATCGCATGCCCGGCACGCTGTCCGGAGGTGAGCAGCAGCGCGTCGCGCTCGCTCGGGCGATCGCGCCGAACCCCGGCGTGATGCTGCTCGACGAGCCCTTCTCCAGCCTCGACGCCGCGCTTCGCGTGCGGCTGCGCGAGGAGGTCCGATCGCTGCTCGCCTCGCTCGGCATCACGACGCTGCTGGTGACCCACGACCAGCACGAGGCCCTCTCGTTCGGCGACCGGGTCGGGGTGCTCGAGGCGGGATGCCTCCATCAGTTCGCTCCTCCCGCCGAGGTCTACGGCCGTCCGGCGACCGCGTGGGTCGCGCGGTTCGTCGGCGAGGCCACGTTGTTGCCCGCCGTGCTCACCGGCGGCACCGCCGTCACGATCCTGGGCACGATGCCGACGGCATCCACCGCACATGGCGAGGGCACCGTCATGCTCCGGCCCGAACAGGTCGAACTGGTGGACGGCAGCCGAGGGACGGTCACATCGATCGAGTACATCGGCCCGTCCACGCGCTACGAGGTCGTGATCGACGACGGTCTCGTCGTGCTGTCGGCGGCTCCCGGACCGCCCACGCGCCGGCCGGGTGACAGCGTCGATGTGCACGTCCGCACGCCGATCGTCCACGCCTGGCCGGGCGACGGCTCCGGCGGCACCGGCGAGCCAGCCGGTGGCTGAAGGGCGACGCCCCACGCCACCGGTCGGGCTGTCCGTGGCGGTCGTCGCGATCGCCGCGATCTTCCTGACCCCGATCCTCTACGTCGCGTGGCGAACGACCACCCTCGACGCCGACCTGTCGGAGCTGATCGGCGAGGTCCGGGGGCCGCTGTGGCGCACCGTGCAGCTCGCGCTCCTCGTGAGCGTGTGCACGGGGGTCCTCGGCACGGCGATGGCGTGGTTGATCGTGCGCACCGATCTTCCCGGCGCGTCGCTCTGGCGCGTGCTGGCCCCGCTACCGCTGGTGTTCCCGTCGTTCATCGGCGCAGCCGCATTCCTCGCCGGGCTGGGCCCGGACGGGGTGATCCGATCGGCGCTGGAGGTGATCGGCTACCACCCACCGCGTCGATTCCGCGGACTGGGCGCGTCGACGCTGGTGCTCACGCTGTTCACCTACCCGTACGTCTACCTGCCCGTCGCGGCCCGGCTCCAGGCGCTGCCTCCCTCGATCGAGGAGAGCGCCCGGATGCTCGGCGATCCGCCGATCCGGTTCTTCGTTCGCATCGTGGTGCCGGCGATCAAGCAGTCGGTGCTCGGGGGCATGATCATCGTCCTGCTGTACGGGCTCAGCGAGTTCGGCGCCGTGCAGCTGCTCGGGTTCGACACGCTCACGCGAGTGCTCTACGCGACGCGGCTCGCCGACCGAGCGCTCTCGTTCGCCTGCGCGGCGTTGCTCGTGGCACTCGCCCTCGTCGCGGTGACGATCGAGCGCCGGGCGGGCGGCTCACTCACGGTCGCGCCGACGGCGGGCGGGCGGGTCAACCGTCCGATCCGCCTTCGACGGTGGCGCATCCCCGCTCTCGGCGCCGTCGTGCTCACACTCCTGTTCGCACTCGTGGCGCCGACCGTGGCGCTCGCTCAGTGGGCGTGGCGGGGGATCGCGCGCGAGGACGCCCCGCTGCGCGCGCTCGGCGAGGAGCTGGCCGAGCTCAGGGGACCGGCGTGGACGACGACGTGGTTGGGGGTCAGCGCCGCGATCCTGGCGGTCGTGGCCGTCCTCCCCGTCGCCATGCTGTCCGCCCGATACCGGGCGCGCATCGCGCCGGTGGCGAACGCCTCGGTCATCGCCGGCTTCGCGGTGCCTGGCCTCGTGATCGCGCTCGGGCTCGCGTTCTGGTCGCTGAACATCCCCATGTTCAACCGCTTTTACCAGACGGTTCCGCTGCTGCTCACCGCGTACGTCGTCCACTTCGGCTCACAAGCGCTGCGGTCGGCGGAGACATCCGTCGCCGCGGTCCCTCGCCGCGCGCACGAGTCCGCCCGCCTCCTCGGCGCCACACCGCTTCGTCGGGCGCTGACGATCGACGGGCCGTTGATCCGTCCTGGAGCGCTGGCCGGCGGCGGGCTCGTCATGTTGTCGACCGTCAAGGAGTTGCCGGCGACCCTGCTCCTCGCCCCGATCGGGTACGAAACGCTCACGACCCGAGTGTGGTCGTCCTTCGAGGAAGGCTTCCTCGCCGAAGCCGGTCTCGCCTCCCTCGTGCTGCTCGCGGTGTCGGGCCTGCTGACGTGGTTGTTGGTGCTGCGGCGGTTGAACCGCCAGGGCTGAGGCGCCGCGTCGCTGTTCTCGTGCTTGCCGTCTGACCGGGAGGCCGTACGATCTGGCGGCACGGGGGTCGCGTGGACGCGGTGGAGCGTCTGGATCCAACCAATTGGAGGGGATGTGTGGTGCTGAGGTCACGAGCGGCGGTGCTGTTCGACAGTCCGGGTCGTTATGAGGTGGTGGACGTCGACGTCGACGACCCGAAGGAGCACGAGGTGCTGGTCGAGTACACGGCCAGTGGGCTGTGTTCCAGCGACGTCCACTTCATCACTGGGACGACCGCGGGTCCGATGCCGTTCTGTGCCGGGCATGAGGGTGCCGGCGTCGTGCGAGAGATCGGCCCCGGTGTGACGGCGGTGAAGCCGGGTGATCACTTCGTGGCGTCGTTCATCCCGAGCTGCGGCCGGTGTCGGTACTGCGCGTCGGGCCGCGCCAACCTCTGTCAGCTCGGCTCCTACCTGCAGGCGGGGCCGATGATGGACGGGACCTATCGGATGCATCTCGACGGTCGAGATCTCCATCAGTTCCTGTTGATCAGCACGTTCTCCCGGTACGCGGTGGTGCCGGAGGCGTCGTTGGTGAAGGTGCCCGACGATGTGCCGCTGGACACGGTGTGCCTGCTCGGCTGCGGGGTCGGGACCGGGCTCGGGTCGTCGGTGAATGCTGCCGACGTCCGGCCCGGCGACCACGTGATGGTCCTCGGTGCGGGTGGTGTCGGCATGAGCGCGGTGCAGGGCGCGGCCCTGGCCGGTGCGGCAACGGTGACGGTGGTCGAGCCGGTGGAGTTCAAGCGTGAGGTGGCCGAGACGCTCGGGGCGACGCACACGTTCGCTCGGTTGGACGAGGCCGCGGAGTTCGTCCGCTCGATCACGGACGGGCAGGGGGCCGATGCTGCGGTTCTGGCGATGGCGGAGCCGACCAACCAGGATGTCGCCGCCGCCTTCGACGCGATCGCGAAAGGTGGCACGCTCGTGCTGACCGGGATGGCGAGCATGCACGAACCGGTCGGGATCCCCATCCACCTGCTGATGATCGCCGGCATGCAGAAGACGATCAGGGGCGCGCTGTTCGGGATGTGCAACCCGCAGATCGACGTCCTCCGCCAGATTGACCTCTACCGCGCCGGCAAGCTCAAGCTGGACGAGATGATCACGCGGCGCTACCGGCTCGACGACATCAACCAGGCAGTCGACGACCTGCTCGCTGGCAAGAACATCCGCGGCGTCATCATCCACGGAGACGCTCCGCCTGGTTGAAACGAAGTCGAGGTGCTCCGACGTATTGATACGGTGATGTACCGATATGACTGATGCTCCTGCGCCGGCGGACCCGCGACGTTGGTGGACGCTGGTCGTGTTGTGCGTCTCGCTGCTGGTGATCGGTCTCGACAACACGATCCTCAACGTCGCCCTCCCGACGTTGGTCCGCGATCTGGATGCGTCGACATCGGAGTTGCAATGGATCGTCGACGCCTACACGTTGGTGTTCGCCGGGTTCTTGCTGACCGGTGGCAGTCTGGGCGATCGGTTCGGCCGGAAGTACGCGATGCAGGTCGGGCTGGTCATCTTCGCCACCGCGTCGGCCGCCGGCGCGTTCTCCGACAGTGCGTTGACGCTCAGCTTGTGCCGGGCGGTGATGGGCATCGGCGGCGCGCTGATCATGCCCGCCACGTTGTCGATCCTGACCAACGTGTTCACCGATCCGAAGGAGCGCAGCAAGGCGATCGGCGCGTGGGCGGGGATCTCCGGCGTCGGCATCGCGCTCGGCCCGATCCTGGGCGGGTTCCTGCTCCAGCACTTCTGGTGGGGATCGGTGTTCCTCGTCAACGTCCCGGTCGCGATCGTCGCTTTGGTGCTCGGGCACTTCCTGATCCCGAACTCGAAGGATCCGGCCGCGCCCAAGCTCGACTTCGTCGGCTCGTTGGCGTCGATCGTCGGTCTCTCGCTGGTCCTGTGGGCGATCATCGAGGTGCCGGCGAAGGGCTGGAGCGATCCGAGGGTTCTCGTCTCATTGGTGGCAGGGATCGTCACACTCGTCGGGTTCGGGCTCTGGGAGCTCTGGACGCCTGAGCCCATGCTGGATCTCCAGTTCTTCGCCAACCCGCGCTTCACGGTCGCCAGCTTGTCGATCACGATGGCGTTCTTCGCGATGTCGGGCACCTTGTTCCTGCTCACGCAGCTGCTGCAGTTCGTGTTGGGCTACGACTCGCTGTCGGCGGGCTACCGGATGGCGCCGATGGCTCTGACGATGATGGTGATGGCGCCGATCAGCCCGCGCCTGACCGAACACTTCGGGTCGAAGGTGATGGTCGCCGCCGGTCTGACCACCGCCGCGGTCGGGCTGCTGGTCCTCGCGACCGTCGACGAGTCGTCGAGCTACGTGCACATCCTGGTCGGCCTCGTCGTGATCGCGGCCGGGATCGCGATGGGGATGGTGCCGGCGACCGACTCGATCATGGGGTCGCTGCCCCGGGCGAAGGCGGGTGTGGGTTCCGCGGTCAACGACACCACACGGCAGGTGGGTGGCGCGCTCGGCGTGGCCGTGCTCGGCAGCCTGCTCGCCAGCGCGTACCGGTCGCACCTCCACGTCGAGGGTGTGGACGCCTCGACGCTCGCCGCGGCCAAGGAGTCCGTCGGCGGAGCGCTGCAGCTCGCCCAGCAGCTCGGCAACGACGGGCTCGCCGCGGCCAGCCGGGCCGCGTTCGTGCATGGCATGCACGTGAGCTTGCTCGTGGGTTCGGTGTTCGTGCTCGGCGGCGCGCTGCTCTCGCTGCTCTACCTGCCCGCGCGCGCGGCCAACGAGCACAACCCCACGGAGCTCGTGCCCGGGGATCTCGTACTGTCTGACGTCGAGCTTGGGTACGACGAGTGAGCGCCCCGCCGGCCGCTGCCCCCCGACCGGGTCGGCCGCTCGACCAGGAGCTCAGCGACGCGATCCTCGACGCGACCATTCGCGTCCTCGCCCGCGATGGCTACACCGGGCTGAGCATGGCTGCGGTGGCCAACGAGGCCGGGGTACACCGGCCGGCGATCTACCGCCGATGGGACAGCAAGGCAGACCTGGCGGTGGCCGCGATCGGACGCCTGCGGCCACCTCCCACCGACCAGCAGTCGGGCGACATCCGCGAGGATCTGATCGCTTACCTCGTGCACGCCGGGTGCGGATCCGACGAGACCCAGACCCTGCTCACCCGCCTGCAGAGCGAGCTGGCCGTGCACGACGACCTGGCCGACGCCGTCGAGCGCCATCTCGCTCGACCTCGCCGCCGGCTCCTGGCCCAGATCGTCGAACGGGGGATCGCCACCGGTCAGCTCCGAGCGGAGCTCGACGTCGATCTCACGATCGATCTGCTCATCGGAGTGCTCCACGGCCGCAGGCTGCGCAAACCTGCGCTCCGACCCGCCGACGTCGCACGCCTCGTCGATCTCGCGCTCGACGGACTTCGCTGACCGGCGCGGGACCCCCGAGCCTCGGCCATGACCGACTCTCGCTCGGCCTCCCGTCGCTCGTTGCGCGCTCGGCAGCGCTACTTGCCGAGGTTGGCCAACCCTTCGACGTGATGGACCACGTCACGGCTGAGCTGTACGGCGTACTCCGCCCTCGTGATGGCCTCCGCAACGCGGTCATCCAGCTGCTTGACGTCACGGGCCGGTATCGATGCAAGAGCAGACACGCCGCGCTCCACCAAGACGTACGTCAGGAGTGCACCGCCGATCAGCTCTGCTGACAGCTGCCCGACACCGTCGTCGAGGGAGGTGCTGAGCCAGATGAATCCGGCGGCGGCGATCAGCGAACCGACCGCCGCGACCCAACGCCACACGGTCTGCCGACTTGCGGCCGCCTTGGCCCTGCCGATGTCCGCCTTCACGTCACGGACGGACTGGAGTGCGGAGTCGGCTTGTGTGGAGCTCGTCTGAGCGGAGGTCACGAGGGCCAGCAGCCGTCCTGCCTCGAGCATCTCGAGCGCGTCGCGCATCTCGTCGGCGGTCATGTCGTGCCTGCCGTCCGTCATGGCACGAGGGTGTGTACTGCGGGATCTCGGTAACCGTCCTCAGCGAAATCGTCGGCGACGATCGCGAGCAGAGCGAACCCCCGCAGCGACGGGCGCAGCGCATCGGTCGCCTCCCTCGTACCATTCGGCAGGCGTCCGATTGCGCGTCGGGCCACGTCCGTCCCCGACGCCAACCTGCCGGGATCAACACGGTGCAAACGCTTGGTGGCCGCGGTCATCATCCGGTCGGAGTGCAACAGCTCGAGCACCTCGCGAGCATCCGGGGTCAGCGCCTCCTCTGCGCGCTGACGGACGTAGAGCTCGACGTCAGCGCGATCGACGCGAGGGTCCGGTTCCGGATCGTCGACCGGTGAGGCGACGTCGCCCAGAAAGGAATCCGGCAGTGCCCGGACGAGTCGGCGCTGCTCCTCGCGCAGCCGAAGAAGTTCATCCCGGAGCGGTGTCACCATGGTCGTTCCTGCCGTCCCCGATGCCGCCCGGCACCGACGACTCGGATGCTAGATCGTGAACTCGACCCCGTGCGACGGTCGAGACGGGACCGGGTTGACGTCGACGCGTGGTGTTTCGAACAGGTCGTCGGTGAAGGCCGGGCGCAACATGACCAGTTCCGAGTGACGGCGCCGACGTCGCGGCAGGGTTCTCGGTCGGCTTCTGGTCCTCAGAGGTACCAGAAGCCGACCGAGAACCGTGGATGGGGCTCTGGAGGCCGAGACGGCGCGTGTCGCCGCGTGGTCGTGGTGCGATGATGGCGTTGCGATGACCATCCCCCCTGAACGAGCGCGCGGGTTCATCGAGATCTCCGACGGCGCGGTCGAATGGCGATTCGAGCGCGCGTTTCTCCAGTCGAACTGGACGTGCATCTGGGGTCGCGGCTGCCTCGGGATCCTCGACGAGCCGACCCCCGAGCTGCAGCAGGGCTGTTGTTCGATCGGGGCCGAACTGGACGGCGCCGAGGATGCGATGACCGTGTCGGCGCACGCAGCGACGCTGGACGCGGCCACCTGGCAGTTCCACGATGCCGTCGACGCTGACGACGTGTTCTCCGATGCGACGCGCACGAACACCAAGCTGGTCGATGGCGCCTGCATCTTCCTCAACCGCCCAGGCTTCGCAGGCGGGCCCGGCTGCGCGCTGCACCTGGCTGCGTTGGCGGCAGATGAGTCGCCGATCGACTGGAAGCCGTCGGTGTGTTCGCAGCTGCCGATCCGCGTCGACTGGCACGCACTGCCCGATGGGCGCGAGTCGGCGACGGTGCGCCGTTGGAGTCGTGCGGATTGGGGCCCTGAGGGCGAGACGATGGCCTGGTGCTGCACCGAGGAGGTCGACGCGTACGTCGGGGATCGTCCGGTCGTCGATTCGCTCGCTGGTGAGCTCGCGGCGATCGCCGGTGACGAGGTGATGGTCGAGCTGCGGCGTCGCGTCAGCCACGAAGCAGGGTTGTCGGGCACCGGTGACGCGCATGAGCGAGGTCACGACCGCGGGCAGTGACCGCTGTGACGACCGACCGCAGCCAACGCGCTCCGTGTCGAATCATTGCGATTTCGTAACGATACGGTTCCCGCCCAGACATCTCCAGGTGTGATCGCAGGCGCGTGTCGCGTGCCGCGGACCGCCCTTCTCGCCGCAGGAACGATCCAATGCCCCGCCTTCTCCGCGCGCCCAGGCAGCTGTGCCGTGCCCTCATCGGCGTCACCCTGGCGGTGACGATCATCGGTTCGGTGGCGACCCCGGCCCACGCCCGCATCCCGGGAGACCCCCACTCGCCCGCGGTCGTCGACGCCGCGAACCGGGCGCTGATCGCTCAGGACGCGTTCGTCGGCAACCCCACTGCCGAGACCATGGCGGTGTACGTCACCGCCCGCGATACCACTGCCGACTCGGTGGCGTTCGAGATGGCCCTGGACCCGGCCGCCGTGCGCGACGCCTGGGAGCGCGCCGACATGCCGCATCAGACCGCGGTCTTGGCGGCGCTCGCCGAGCTCGGCAAGCCGTACCGGTACGCCACGTCGGACCCCGCCGTCGGGTTCGACTGCTCGGGCCTCACCGCCTACGCGTGGGCACGGGCCGGGGTCAGCATCGCCCACCAGAGCTCGTCGCAGATCCGCGCCGCGGCGCGGCGCGACCGCTCGACGGCGATGGCCGGAGACCTGGCGCAGTACCCGGGACACGTGATGCTCTACCTCGGCGTCGGTGACGCGATCGTCCACGCCGCGAACCGCAGGGACGACGTCGAGCTCGACGACGTCGGACGCAGCGTTCGCTTCGGCGACCCGATCGGCTGATCGGCACGACGGCCCGCGTGCGCCGGGGGTCGTTCACCAGACGCGGCGAATCTGGGCGCCGGTCCGTCGGTGGCGCAGCTGCGCTTCGCGCTCATCGGGGGTGAGCACGACGGTGCCGGCGGGGAGGTGGTCGAGGATGTCAGCGACCGGCACCTTGGTGACCGTCGCCTCGGGGTAGTCGCTGGCGCGGTAGAAGCGGGCCTGCAGGATGCCCCACGGCCAGTCGGCCTTGTCGAGCCAGTTGTGGACACCTGGATCCCGCTTCGACACCACCGCGCGGAACCATCCATCGGGATCGACGACGGCTTGGACATCGTTGAGGCTCGACTGCCGGTTGACCCAGTCCACCGTGGCGAAGCGATCGTCGGCCACGAGGATCTGCCAGTAGTGGCATGCGGCCGGCACGGGGAACTCGACGATGAGCGCTTCGTCGTCGTCGATGCGATGGATGCCGTCGTAGTACGCCTGCTTGGTGGCGAGACCGCCACCTTGCTGGATCCACTGCGACCGCAGCAGCACGTTGTCGCCGTGGTGCTCCTCGTAGTAGCGGACGAGCTCCATGTCGAACTGGATCATCCCCTTGATCCAGTCGCCCATCTCGGAGAACCGCCGGGCGATCTCCTCCGGCGGCATGTCCTCGCCGGGGTCGTCGAGACGGTTGATCGCGACCTGGGCGTCGACCTCGTTGTTCCAATCGGCAGCGCACTTGCGCATCAGCAGCTTGCCGGCGTCGGGGTTGAGCTGCCACCAGTCGCCGTCGTAGCCGTCGGGTCGCTCGACGCTGAGGGTCACACGGAACGTGCCGTCAGCCGCGATCGTGAGGTCGTCGAGCTCGTGGGTGACGGCGCGGAAGTTCCGCTGTTGCTCCTCCAGGCTCGTGCGACTGCGCATGATGCCCGGCTCCATCTGGGTGATCTCGACGAAGCGGCTGGTGCCCCGCCGGCCGACGATCTCGTAGACGCCGGTGCCTTCGATCTCGGTCTGGAGGTAGATGTAGTCGGGGTTGGGGCCGCCCTGGTTGAAGGCGAAGTTCCACAGGGGCATGAAGACCGGCCGCCGCGGGTCGGTGTAGACGTGACACGTGTAGCCGCAGGCGAGGATCGACAGCGCCAGCTTGTTCATGTCCTGCAGCTCCGCCTCGGTGGCGCCATCGGGCCGCCACGTGGCGAGGAGGTGGTCGACGACGCCCTTGAGCGCCTCCATCTGGTCGTCCCAGGTGGGCAACGAGGTCATGGATTCATCCCTCCACCGTCACGTCGAAGTGGCGGATGTAGAAGTCGTAGTCGGAGCGGATCTGGTCGGCGCTGAGGCCGAACTGCTCAGTGGTGTAGCGGTGGGTGCCGCCCGCCCCCATCGCGTGTGCATCCTGCCAATCGAAGATCGCGTGTGCCACGTCGGTCGTGAGGTCGAGACCGAGCCAGTCGTAGACACGCGAGATCGTGCCCTTCGGATCGGACGCCAGGTCGCGGTGGTGGACGTCGAGGAAGCGATCCTCACCGATTCGGGCCCGCTGCCCGATGGCTCGCTCCATGCCCTCACGAAGGTGCTCGCTGACCTCGGCGCCGAGTGCGTGCAGGTCACGTTCACCGTCGGGTCGGGGAAGGATCGCCGACACGAGGCTCGTGTACGACGGGACCACCTTCGCCGGGTCGCGGTGCGTCATCACGAACCGGACGTCGGGGTAGGCAGCGGCGAGCGCCTCCAGGTGGAAGCAGTGGTGCGGCGCCTTGAACAGCCACAGGTCCGGCGCGCGACGCGAGCCGAGGAGCTCGACCACCCGACGGTGATACTCGAACGTCTCGGTCAGATCGGCCCGGCGCCACCAGGCGCGGTATCCCGCGACCGGGAGCGTCATCTGCTGACCATGGAAGGCCATGCCGAGCACCTCGGTGTCCTCCATCGTGGCGTCGACCTCGACGATGTGCATCGCCTCCTGTGCCGAGAACAGTTCCTGCTGGGCGCGTACGAACTGGTCGCGGCGCCGGGCGTCGACGTCTGGATCGACAGCGGGCGGCGGGATCGGCTGCACCTGCTCCCATCCGGTCAGGCAGCGGAACTGCGGGTCGAGCGAGAGCATGTCGGCCAGGGCGGTCGTGCCGGTCCGCGGGAGACCCTGGATGTCGATCGGCCCACGGATCGTGACATCGGCGATCTCGGGATGCGCCGCGTGCCACGCTTCGACCTCGAGGCGGTTGACGAGCCGGCGGCGGAGGTCGCCGACCACCGCGGCGTCGGTGCCTGGGTCGAGGTCGCCGTCGCGCTCGAGGCTGTCGAGGAGCATCGCCAGGCCGAGTCGGAAGTCGCCGGGACCGAAGTCCGACAGCGCTGTCTCGGTGCTCGCCTGATCGAGCAGATCGTCAGGGCTGGGATATCGCACCGTCATCAAGTCCTCACTCGGCCGTCGGCACGACAGAGATCTCGATCAGATCTGCCCACGACGGCACGATAGCGACGTGGATCCGGCCCCGAACGAGAACCCCGGTCCCCGTATGGTGCGGCATGACCGATGAGCCGGATCTTCCCCTCACGGGGATGCGCGTGATCGAGCTGGCCATGTACGCGTTCGCACCAGCTTGTGGAGCCGTGCTGGCCGAGTGGGGCGCGGACGTGATCAAGGTCTCCCACCCGTGGTTCGCCGACCCGATGCGCGGGATCCCGGTGCAAGGCCTGCCTCCCCGCGACGATGGCGTGTCGTTCATGTGGGAGCAGCTCAACCGCTCGAAGCGCTCGATGACCATCGACATCTCGATCGAGTCCGGACGTGGTCTCCTCGACGAGCTCCTGAGCAGCGCCGACGTGTTCCTGACGAACCTGCTTCCCACGAGTCGAGCCCGCCTCGGGATCGAACCCGCAGACCTGCACGCCGTGAACCCGCGACTCGTCTACGCACGGGCGACCGGGCACGGCGCGCAGGGCCCCGACCGAGACAAGGGGGCGTTCGATCACACGTCGTTCTGGTGCCGTTCCGGCATCGGCCACGCCGCGTCGGTCACCGCCGACGAGTTCCAGACGTTGATCGGACCCGCGTTCGGCGATCTCACGAGCGGCATGGCGCTCGCCGGCGGCGTCGCCGCGGCGCTCCTTCGGCGCGAGCGCACGGGACGCGGTGCCGTGGTGGATGGCTCGCTGCTCGCCACCGGGATGTGGGTGTTCTCACCGGCGATCGTCGCCGCTGGTCTCTACGGGGTCGACACGCTGCCACGGCCACGCCACGCCGAAGCATCGCACGCGCTCGTCGCCGGTTACCTGACCGCGGACGACAGGGTCGTGTACCTCGCCGGTGTTCGAACGGACCAGCACTGGGGCAACCTCTGCGACGTCCTCGGCGCCGACGAGCTCCGCAACGACCCCCGCTTCGACACCGGTCCTGCGCGCGTCGCCAACTCAGCGGCGCTCGTCGCCCACCTGGACACCATCTTTGCTGCGAAGACGCTCGCCGAATGGGAGCCTCGTCTGGCAGAGCTCGACACGCCATGGTCCATCGTCCGCACGGCGCTCGAAGTGCACAGCGACCCCCAAGTCGAGGCCAACCAGTTGCTCGTCGATCTCGAGGGGGACGGCCGTCCACGAACACGCGTCGTCGCCGCGCCCATCCGCTTCGATCAGCAGCGAGCCACGCCGATCACTCCGGCGCCCGAGCACGGAGCGGACACGGAGGCGATCCTGCTCGAGCTCGGCCACGGCTGGGACGAGATCCTCGCCCTGCGCGACAGCGGCGCCATCTGACCGCCACTGGCGGGCCATCACCGCACGCATCTCGGCTGCGGCGTCGACGATGAGGTCGCCCGACACGTCGATAGTTGAGTAAATCCGACTAAGTAAGTAGAGTATTGGGATTCGCTCTCACCAGAGGAGAAACCCCGTGACCGACCTTCGCACTGCTCCCTTCGCCGTTCGCCCGGCCAGCCCGGTGCTCGGCGCCGAGATCGACGGTGTCGATCTGGCCACCGGCGTCGACGGCGAGACCGCCGAACGGCTCCGCGCCGCGTTCTGGGAGCACAAGGTGCTGGTGTTCCGCGACCAGCACCTCTCGCCGGACGCCCACGTCGAGGCCGTGCGGATCTTCGACGAGCCGTTCGACCATCCGTTGTGGCGGTACCGCCACGACGACAACCGCCTCGTGTACGTGTTCGACCTCGAAGCGGCTGGCGGCGCGGCCCACTGGCACGTGGGTGGCACCTGGCGCACGCCGACGCCGTTCACCATCGAGTCGCTCACCTATCAGGTCGTGCCGGCGATCGGTGGCAACACACTGTGGGCCGACCTCCAGGCCGCGTACGACGGCCTGTCGGCGCCGGTGCAGGAACTGCTGGAATCGGTCGCAGCGGTGTACGGCGCCTACCCGGGCGACGGCACCGACGTGCGCCCACCGGTGACCGAGACCGTCGAACACCCGGTCGTGCGCCGCCATCGCCACACCGGGCGCAAGGGCCTGTTCCTCAGCGCGTCCGCGCTGCGCCTGACCGGTGTGTCCGCGTCGGAGAGCGCCGCACTGCTCCCGTTCCTCCTGCACCACGCGTCGTCGCCGAACTACTCGGTCGCGTTCGGGTGGCAGCCGGGCGACTTCGTGATCTGGGACAACCTGGCCACCTGGCACTACGCCGTCAACGACTACGTCGGGCCCCGCGCGTACCGCAAGGTGATCGGCGGCTGAGATTCGCCCGTCGGGCCTCAGCAGGGCGGGCCGAGGCCCGACGGTCGGCGGGACCAGATGTCGGCGCACGCGTCGCACGTCGACTCCGGGATCACGCCGACGCGCATCAGGACGCCGAACAGCCAGCAGCCGGCGCAGAAGCCGAGCACCGACTCGAGCGTGGCGAAGACGAGGAGCACGGCGAGGAGCGCCGCGGCGACGGTCGCCGACCCGAACGCGAACCAGGCGATCGCGGCGGCGGCCGTGACGACCAGCCCGATCGCCTGGGCGAAGCGCTTCGGCGGGCCGGGCGTCTCCTTGGGCGGGCCGAGGCGAGGAGCGACCACCCGGGTCGCGAGCTGTCCGAGCGGGCTGAGCCGTGGGCCCGTCGCCACGCGGGCGAGGAAGCCGGCGGCGAGCACGGCGCTCGACCACCAGGCGCCGGTCGCGATGGTGATCGCGGTGAGGATCGCCACACCTGCGGCCACGGTCCGCGCCGCCTTCTCGTTCACGGGGTTCGGAAAGCTCAGCAAGCGGCGCACGTCGTCATCGGCTCGGCATCAGCGCGCCTGGCGCTCGTGGGGGAGGAGCTCGCCGGCTTCGATCGCCACGGCCAGCTGGTTCTGCGCCGGTGGGAGCGGGCAGGTCGCGAGGTCGGTGTAGGCGCAGGGCAGGTTCGTCGCCCTGTTGAAGTCGAGCCGGACGGCCCCGTCGGTGTCGGGTGCGCCGACGAGCAGGCTGCGGCAGGCACCGTAGGTGGTGATCCCGGAGGTTCGATCGGTGAACAGGGCGAACAGCCCATACTCCGGCTTGTCGCGGAACACCACGAGCGCCTGGGGCTGACCGTCGATCTCGAACTCGATCCGTCCCGGCGCCAGGTAGACGTGTTCGATGCCTTCGACCGCGCCGTCGACGGTCACGGGCTGCGGCTCGTCGAACGCCACGTACCGTCCGGCCACGACCCATCGTTCACTTGGCGCGTACGCCGGCGTACCGCGGTAGGCGGAGACGATGGGCGCGTCGGGGTGGCGAGGGCGCACGATGTCGTGACCACCGCGCTTCGCGATCTCGATGACCGCGTCGCCCCAGCCGACGCTCACGCCACCACGTTCGGCGATGACGCCGAAGTCGTGCGTGCCGCGGACGGTGGAGCCGTCGACGACGATCTCCTCGCCGTCGGCGAGCGTGACGTGCACACCGGCCGCATCGGTGTGCCATGCGCCAGGGGCGTCGTCGAACCGCTGCGGTTGGCCGTTCAGCCAATGGATGCTGGTGATCGCCAGGAAGCCGTGCGGGCTGCCCACCGACTCCTCGTGCTCGCGGTGCCAGCGGTTCCACTCCTCGGTGAACTCCAGGTCGGTGGCGAGGTGAGTGGTCTCGGTCCGGGACATGTCGGTCTCCTGGTTGGGGGAGGGGAGCATCGGGCACGCATCCAATATCTCCGTAATTCAGGTCAGTCTAGTCAGGTTTGGGAAGGCGGCCGGTCTGGCGGCGAGCACCGTTCGGTAGACATCGACGTAGCGCTGGACCATCACCTCGCGTCCGAAGCGTTCGACGGTCGTCGCCCGGATGGCGGCGCGGTCGAGCGTGCCAGCCGACGTCACCGCGCGGACCGCGTCGGCCGTGCTGTCGACCAGGAACCCGGTGACGTCGTCGGTGATCAGCTCCGGCATCGACCCCCGGGCGTGGGCGATGACGGGCGTCCCGCAGGCCATCGCTTCGACCACGCTGTAGCCGAACGGCTCGTCGAAGTCGATGAGGTGCAGGAGCGCGTGGGCGCCGCCGAGCACGTTGGAGCGGTCGGCAGCGGCGACCGGTCCGATGAAGCGCACCCGGTCGCCGTCGATGTGGGGGGCGACCAGCTCGTCGAAGTACTGCTGGTCGTGCACGATCCCGGCGATGACGAGGCGGCGGCCGGCCCGAGCTGCGACGTCGATCGCGTGGGCGGTGCCCTTGTCCGGATGGATCCTGCCGAAGAACAACAGGTGGTCGCCGGGACGTGGATCGACGGTGAACGCGTCGGTGTCGATGCCGTGGTGGATCGTGGCGGCGTAGTGGAGGCGTGAGTCGCGGTCGGCGTCGCTGATCGAGACGTACGTGGTCGAGGCGTCGTAGCGCTCGTACGCGGGCAGGATCCGTGGCGAGGAGAAGCCGTGGATGGTGGTGACCACCGGGGTGTCGGTGAGCGCGCTGTAGGTCAGGGGGAGGAAGTCGAAGCCGTTGTGGATGATGTCGAACTGCGCCGCGTGCTCGAACGCGTCGGCGATGTGCAGCCCCTCGGCGACCTTCGGCTCGATCGAGGGGTCCTCGTTCCAGCCGTGTGGTGAGGTGCTCGCGAGCCGGGCCGTCGTGATCGAGTCACCGGTGGCGAAGAGCGTGACGTCGTGCCCGGCGGCGACCAGTCCGTCGGCGAGGAGCGAGGCGAACAGCTCCCAGGGGCCGTAGTGCCGGGGTGGGGTTCGCCAGGCGATGGGCGCGATGACACCGATCCGAAGGGGTGGGGTCGCGAGGTCGCGCTGGCGGATCGGGGGGACGCCGCACCCTACCGACGGCGGGCCGCCGGTATGCTCCCTGTTACACCCCCTTGGAAGAGTCGCCTCGCTTGGGCCGGACGGCCGCACACGGCTCGTCGCCCTCCGCAGGCTCGACGCCTCGACTGAGCTGATGTCAAGGAGTTGCTCGATGCAAGGTCGTCCGATCGAGGACATTGCTGTGTCAGACGTTCGGTCGTTCGGCGTGTTGTCGACGTTCCCACCGACCGCGTGCGGCATCGCGACGTTCTCGGCCGCCCTGACCTCAGGGCTGGTGGCCGAGGGCGCAACCGTCGATGTCGTGCGCTGCGGCGCGGCCGAGGAGATCGAGGATCCGCTCGTCGTCGCGTCCATCGGACGCGGCGATCCCGACGTGTTGCTCGCTGCGGCCGACGCGCTGAACCGGGTCGACGTGGCGATCGTGCAGCACGAGTACGGCATCTACACGGGGGCCGATGGCGCCGACGTGCTCGACATCCTGGCGGCACTGGTGGTGCCGTCGATCGTCGTCGCTCACACCGTGGTCCGCCGGCCGACCGCCCATCAGCGACTGGTCCTCGAGGGCATCTGCGACGCGGCCGACGCGGTCGTCGTCATGACCGATTACGCGAGGCGCCGGCTGATCGCGGACTACGACGTCGATCCAGGACGAGTGTCGGTGATCCCGCACGGGGCGACGACACCACCACCACCAGCGGATGCCGACACCGATCTGTCGAGCGGGCGCACGCCCGGTTCCGGCCTCCGCCTGTTGACGTGGGGTCTCCTCGGTCCCGGCAAGGGCATCGAGTGGGCCGTCGACGCGATGGCACTGCTGAGCGACGTGACGCCGCGCCCGTCGTACCTCGTCGCCGGCGCGACGCACCCGAACGTGCGTCGAGACGACGGGGAGGCCTATCGGGAGATGCTGATGCGGCGCAGCCGGCGCTCCGCCGCGGCCGGGATGGTGTCCTTCGACGACTCCTACCGGGCGCTGCCGGCGCTCACGCGGCTGATCGGCGGAGCGGATCTCGTGGTGCTCCCGTACGACTCCGACGATCAGGTGACGTCGGGTGTGCTGGTCGACGCGGTCGCGTTCGGTCGGCCGGTCGTCGCCACGGCGTTCCCACACGCGGTCGAGTTGCTCAGTGGTGGCGCGGGCATCGTCGTGCCGCAGCGCGATGCAGGTGCGATCGCGGGCGCGGTCCGCGACCTCGTGGCTCACCCCGAGCGCCTCGAGGCCATGGCCGCGGAATGCCGGCGGTTGGCGCCCGAGCTGTCGTGGCCGGCCGTCGCCCGTCGCTACGACGAGCTCGCCACCTCGCTGCTCATGGCCGCGGGGGTGGGTTCGTGATCGTGCCGGAGCCGAGCTTCGACCACATCCTGGCGATGAGCGACCACATCGGCACGTTCGAGCACGCCGAGTACGACCGACCTCGCGTCGGTCACGGCTATTGCACCGACGATGTGGCCAGGGTGCTCGTCGCGGCCTGCCGCGACGAGCGTCGCGACGATGCCGTCGTCGGTCTCTCCCGAGTGGCCCACCGGTTCCTGGTCGACGCCCAGGGCGTCGACGGCAAGGTGCACAACCGCCGGTCCAGCAGTGGGCGGTGGGAGGATCGTCGCAGTGTCGAGGACTGCTGGGGGCGGGCGATGTGGGCGTTCGGCACGGTCATGAACCGGGCCCCGGAGGCGTGGATGCGCGAGTCGGCGTCGTCGTCGTTCGAGCGAGGTCTCCAGCAACGATCACTCTCGCCGCGGACGATGGCCTTCGCCGCGCTCGGCGCTGCCGAGGTGCTCGCCGCGCATCCCCGACACACCGGAGCGCGGATGCTCCTTGCTCACGCCGTCGTCGCCGTCGGTCGACCGGCCGAAGATGCGGCGTGGCTCTGGCCGGAAGATCGGCTCGCCTACGCGAACGCGGCCCTCGCCGAGACGCTGATCGCGGCCGGCGCGGCCCTCGAGCGCCCAGAGATCCTCGCCGACGGGCTCGCTGCGCTGCGGTGGCTGCTCGATCGCGAGACGCTCGACGGGCACCTGTCCCCGACCGGGGTCGGCGGTGCCGGCCCGGCCGATCGCGCGCCGATGTTCGATCAGCAACCGATCGAGGCGGCGGCGATGGCGGATGCCTGCGCCCGCGCCCATGCGGTCACCGGTGACGAGCAGTGGCGCGATGGTCTGATGCTCAGCGTCGGCTGGTTCCTGGGTTCCAACGACGTCGGGGTGGCGGTGTGCGATCCAGCGAGCGGTGCCGCCTTCGACGGGCTCCACCCCGATGGCGTCAACCGCAACCAGGGTGCCGAGTCGACGTTGGCGTTGATCACGTCACTGCAGCACGCCAGCACGCTGGTGGCGGCCGCGTGACAGATGCTTCGTTCGTCCGCCGCAGCGCGATCGACCTCGGACCCGACGCGACGCGCGTGCTCGGCCAGTTGTTCGTTCCCGGCCACGCCCTCGCCGGCGGAGCCGACGGGCGGGCGTCGGGTGTCGTCACCCGCGTCCTCGGGATGGACGAGACCGAGGTGGATGTGGCCCTCGGCGACATCGTCGAACGCTTCGACGGGCGCCACCGCGATCTGCTCGCGATGTTCGATCATCACGCCGAGCGCCTCGCCAACCGGCTCGCACCGGATCTCGACCTGCCCGAGCGCCATCGCCTCCTGCTCGGCGCCACGTTCACGCAGGAGGTCGCGCTGGAGGCGGTAGCGGTCTGCAACCCCAGCGTCGTGCGGGCCCACGACCAGCACGGGCTCGCCCCGGGGGAGGTCCGCGCGCTGCTGAGCGTTCGCCAGATCAGCGAGGGGCACCGATCGACCATCGGCTTCCGTTCGGTCGTCGTCGGGCCCGACGGCGAGATCGCGATCGAAGCCCGTGGCCCATACGCGGCGGTCGGCGAGATCGACGACGCCGTGCTCGAGGCCGACGTGTTCGCCGACCTCGCCGAGGACGCGGACGGCGAGTCCGTTCGCTGGGTGCTCGACGGCCTCGGCACGCGCTTCACGACCACCCAGTTCGCCGAGCGCCTGCGCCAGCTGGCGACGCAGCAGGACACGCGCCGTGACGTCTCGGCGACGCTGGTGCGACTGGCCGAACGGGCCGCACGTTGCTACTGCGTCCGGTTCCCGGCGTCGTCGGCGCTCGACGAGCGTGTGCTCGCGCCGGCATGCGCCGTCGAATCCCATGGCGTCGAGGACGCCAGGTTCGTGCGCTTCGTCGACGAGGGCACGATCACCTATCGCGCGACGTACACCGCGTACGACGGGTCGACGATCACCCAACAGCTGCTGACGACCACCGACTTCGAGACGTTCACGGTCGAGCCGCTGACCGGCCCCGCCGCAGCGGACAAGGGCATGGCCCTGTTCCCGAGGAAGATCGGCGGTCGCTTCCACGCGCTGTGCCGAAGCGACGGTGCGCGGAACGCGACTGCTGTGTCCGACGAGATCACCCGCTGGCGCACGTCGACACCGCTCGACGTCGCCGACACCGCCTGGAGCTCGGTCCAAGCGGGGAACTGCGGGTCGCCGATCGAGCTCGACGAAGGATGGCTCGTGCTGACCCACGGCGTCGGTGCGATGCGGACGTACGCCATCGGCGCGCTGCTCCTCGACCTCGATGACCCGACCGTCGTGCTCGGCCAGACCGCCGAACCGCTCCTCGCCGCGCGCCCCGAGGACCGAGACGGCTACGTGCCCAACGTCGTGTACTCCTGCGGCGCGCTGCGTCACGGCGAGCGGGTCGTCGTTCCGCTCGGGATCGCCGACAGCCGTATCGGGTTCGCCACGTTCACCGTCACCGACGTCCTCGCCGCCATGTCCGCGCCGTGAGCGCGATGGCCCAGGCTGCGGGCGCTCGCTGATGCGACGCTTCGTCTGCGAGCACTGCGACAACGAGATCCGCTTCGACTCGATGACGTGCCCTGTCTGCTCGGTACCCCTCGGCTACGCGCCCGTCGAGCGCACGATCCGCCAGCTGCACCCATCTGGGGAGACCGACTACCGGATCGCGGGGCACACGACCGAACATTGGCGCTGTCTCAACGCCGCGTTCGGATGCAACTGGATCCTGCCTGCGGCGTCCGGCGCGACCTGGTGCGCGTCGTGCGCGCTCACCCGAGGGCGTCCCGACGACTCGCGCCCCGACGCCATCGCCGCCTGGGCCGAGGCCGAGGCCGCCAAGCGACGGCTGCTCCACGAACTCGACCGCCTCGGCCTGCCGGTCTGGCCGAAGACCGACGAGACGCCCGACGGCGTCGTGTTCGACCTCGTCTACCTGCCCGGCGAGCGCGGGATCACGGGACACCTGAACGGCGTCGTGACCCTCGATCTCGCCGAGGCCGAACCCGCTCATCGCGACAAGATGCGCCGGCAGCTCGGTGAGTCGTTCCGCACGCTCATCGGCAGCCTGCGCCACGAGGTCGGCCATCACTTCTGGCGCAGGCTCGTCGAAGGCAGCGACGTGATCGCTGAGTTCCGCGCCGTGTTCGGCGACGAACGAACCGACTACGCCACGGCGCTGCAGCGCTACTACTCGCGGGTCGACAACCGCTGGGACGAGCATCGCTTCGTCAGCGAGTACGCACAGTCGCACCCGCACGAGGACTGGGCCGAGACGTTCGCCCACTACCTGCACCTGGTCGATCTCGTCGACACGGCCGCAGCCCACGACCTGATCGACGTCGGCACGCCTGCGGACGACGCGCTGCCGGTGCCCACCGGAGCCACGTTCCGCGAGCTCCTCGACCGGTGGCGTCCGATCGCTCGGGCGGTCGACGACCTCGCCGACACGGTCGGCGCCGGGCACCTCTACCCCGTCCACCCCGAGGGCGCCGTGGTCGACAAGCTCACCTACGTCCACGCGCTCGTCACGGCCCATTCCCTCCACAGGGAGGATGTCGAGTGAGGTGATCGGTGTCAGTGCTCCATCGGAGTGCCGTCGAGATGGTGGACCGCGAGGCCGAAGCGTTCGATGTTGTCGAGGCTGACGGTGATCTGGCCGGTGAAGTCGGCGGGGCAGTCGCAGAGGTGGATGGTGCCCTCCACCATCGCCTCCATCGGCTCGATCTGGTCGGGACGAAGCCGATCGCCGACGAGTACCGCGGCGCCTTCGCTGAGGACCGCAGCGCGGGGTTCGACGGTGTTCACGCGGATGCCGGTGCCGTACAGCTCCATGGCCAAGCCGTTGGTGATGCGGTTGAGGGCTGCCTTCGAGGCGCCGTAGGCGGCGATGTTCAGCGCGGTCGGCTCGAAGGGCGCGGGCGGGCCCGGCCAGAGCTTGGCGCTGCCGCTGGAGAGGTTGACGATCCAGCCTTCGCCACCCTCCCGCATGCCCGGCGCGGCGGCCAGCGCGAGGTCGAGCGGAGCGTTCACGTTGGCCTCGAACATGATGTTGCGCCGCTTGACCGAGAAGCCCTCCAGCGGCTTCTGGATCGAAGCGGCGGCGTTGTTGACGAGGATCTCGACGTGGCCACCGAGCGCCTCGGCGGCTTCGGGGACGACCCGGGCCCGGTCGGACTCGTCGGTGAGGTCGGCGACGACGATGCCGACGTTGCCGCCGTAGCGGGCGAGCTGCTCGGCCGTATCCGTGAGGCTGCCGGCGAGGCGGTCGTGGCGTTCGAGCGTGCGGGCCGTGATGACCACGTCGGCCCCCTCCGCCGCCAACCGCTCGGCGATGCCTGCACCGATGCCTCGGCTGGCGCCGGTGACCAGCACGCGCCGGCCCTCGAAGCGGCGCTGCGGGTCCAGGTGAGATGGGTCGGTCATGGTGATCGGTCGCCTTCCAGGTGTTGCGGAGCGAACTCTGGGCGGTCGCCACCGCCGGCGCAAGTCCGCGTCCGGGAGTCTGGCAGTCTGGTGTGGATGGGTACCGACGCGACCGGGACCACGCTCCCGTGGGTCGAAGCGATCGGTGCCGCGTTCGACCAGATCTCGTTCGTCGACTTCCACACGGCGCAGCTCCCGGCCCTGGTCGCGGCTCACGGTGATCTCGTCGCGTTCGACCTGCTGGATGCCGAGCCGTTGAGCTTCCAGATCGAGGACGGGACCACGTTCTGCTGGATTCCGAGCTCGAACGGGCTGGTCGCGACCGAGGGTGATCAGTGGAAGGGCACGCTCGTCGAGCTGTCCGAGCGCACGTTCTCCGAGTTCCTGCACGGGCTCCTCACCGCGAGCGGCGCCGTGCGAACGGGCCGCGCCGCGGTGACGCGGGGCGAGTTGAGCGGCTGGCAGCGGTGGGAGCCGGCCATGCAGACGCTGCTGAGCGGACGGCCGATCTACAGCACCGCGGTGTGGGACACACTGACCGACCGCGCCGGCGCTCGCCTCGACCTCACCCGGACGTTCACGCCCGACGACGACGAAGCCGACCTCCGGCACTTCTTGTCCGTCGCCGGGTACCTGCACCTGCGAGGGGTGTTCGGCGCAGCCGAGATCGCACGGTACGCGGCCGAGGTCGAGCAGGTCCGATCGCTCACCACGCCAGGCGATCCGTGGTCATGGTGGTCGATCACCGACAGCGGCGCCGAAGTCGTCACCCGCATCAACTACCTGGGTCGCCACTCGCCGACCCTGCAGGCGCTGTCGTTCGACGAACGCCTCACACGCTTCGCTCGGCTCGCCGATCCAGAGCTCAGGGTCTGCGACGATCGGCTCGACGGACCGATGGTGTTCATCAAGAACTCGGGTGTCGTGCGCGGCAACGGCGACCTCGGCTGGCACGTCGACGACGGGATCGGCGGCCATCCCGTCATGTGTCCGCTCATCCAGGCCGGGATCCAGCTCGACGCTGCCAACGCCGCGAACGGGCAGCTGCTCGTGCTCGCCGGATCGCATCGGTACACCAAGCACTGGTACGCGTGGGGTGAGGAGACCGACCTGCCCGTCGTGGCGCTCGACACCGAACCCGGCGACCTGACCTTGCACTTCGGCGATGCGATGCACACGACGCCGCCCCCGACGTCGAGAACTGCCGGGCGCCGTGCCCTGTACTACAAGTTCGCGCTCCCGAAGACGTTCGAGTGGATACCGGCCGGTTGCCACTACAACGACGCGCTCTTCCGGCCCGATCCGACCGGTCGACGCGCCAACCGCGCGATGTGATCACAGCACACGTCGCTGCCGCGGCTGTCTCGCCTTCGATCTTGCCGGACCGACGGGGCAGGATGTCGGCGATGGGAGGGAACTGGCGGATCGCCGTGATCGGCGCGGGACCCGGTGGGATCAGCGCCGGGTACTACCTGCGCACCGCGGGCCACACCAACTTCACGATCTTCGAGCGCGACGGCGACGTGGGCGGCACGTGGCAGCGCAACCGGTACCCGGGTCTGGCGTGCGACGTGTGGAGCCACGTGTACTCGTTCACGTTCAGCCTCAACCCGTCGTGGAGCCGCTCGTACGCGGCGCAGCCGGAGATCCTCGCCTACATGCGCAGGACCGTCACGGACCTCGATCTGTGGCCTCACATCCGGCTGAACACGGGCATCGCGTCGGCGGCATGGGATGACGACACCGCGACGTGGACGCTGACCACCGACGCCGGCGAGCGAGTGGTGGCCGATGTGGTGATCAGCGGTCAGGGCATGTTCGGCGAGCTGAAGTACCCGGCCATCGACGGGCGCGAGTCCTTCGAGGGTGTGGCCATGCACACCGGGGCGTGGGACGAGTCGGTCGACCTCGACGGCAAGCGGGTGGCGGTGATCGGCAGCGCGGCGAGCGGGGTGCAGAGCATTCCCGAGCTCGCCAAGGTGGCCGGGCGGCTGCACGTGTTCCAGCGTTCGGCCAACTGGGTGCTGCCCAAGGAGGACGTGGAGCACACGGTCGAGCAGCTCGATCGGTTCAGCACCGACCCGGCGGCGCTGCAGGAGTACCACAACGGGATCATGGCCTTCCTCGGCCCGAGCACACCGTTCAGCAACCCGCAGATCAACGGTGCCGCGGAGTGGGTCGCCGCCGTCGCGATCCAGCAGGTCGAGGATCCGGTGGTTCGGGCGCAGCTGACGCCGACGACGCCGTGGGGCTGCATGCGCCCGCTGTTCTCGAACGACTACTACCCGACGTTCAACCGCGCCAACGTAGAGCTCGTGGTCGACCCGATCGTGCGCATCACCCCGACCGGCATCGTCACCGCAGACGGTACGGCGCGCGACCTCGACGTCATCGTGTTCGCGACCGGCTACGTCGTCGACAAGTTCGCGTCACGCATCCCGATCACCGGTCGGGGCGGCCGTTCGCTCGACGAGGCCTGGGCCGATGGGGCGCAAGCTCACCTGGGCATCACCACGGCCGGGTTCCCGAACCTGTTCATGCTCTACGGCCCCAACACCAACCAGGGCTCACTGATCCCGATGATCGAGTACGAGGCGCAGTACGCGGTCAAGACCATCCAGGCGATGGACGCAGCCGGGCTCGACTGGGTGGACGTCAAGCCCGAGGTCATGGACGCCTACAACACCACGTTGCAAGCAGCCCTCGACGGCGTCGAGGTGTGGAAGGGTGGGTGCAGCCACTACTACCTCAGCGAGTCGGGGCGGATGGTGACCCAGTACCCGCACTCGATGTTCGACTTCCGCGATGCCGTGTCGCAGCCGAGCCTCGACGACTTCGAGCTCGGGGTCCGCTGAACGGGCCGGAAGCCGTGGTGCATGCTGGGGGGATGAGCGGCACAACGCGGCCCGATTCCGAGAAGTCGAGCCGCGAGCTCGACGACGTCGTCGACCGCGATGAACTGCGCGACCGGTACTCGATGTTGCTCCAGGAAGTGCGGGTGTCGCTGCCGGGCGTCCAGATCCTCGCCGCGTTCTTGTTGACCGCTCCGTTCTCGCAACGGTTCGACGATCTGGACGAGTGGGGACGGCGGGCGTATGCCGTCGCGTTGGCGTCGTCCATGGTCGCGACCGCGTTCCTGCTCGCCCCAGCGCTGCTGCACCGCCTCGGCACGCGCACCGCCCGCTCGGCTCGGCTCATGTGGAGCATCCGGATGCTGGTGGCAGGGCTGGTCGCTGTCGCCGTGGCGATCCTCACGGCGCTGTGGGGGGTGACCCGCTTCGTGTTCGGCACCCCGACCGCGTGGGCGATCACCGGACCGATCGCGGGCGTGCTGGTGCTCGCGTGGGTGGTTCTGCCCATGACACTGCGTCCTCGGGCCGGCGCTCCCGCGGCGTCGACGTAGCAGCTCGCTCGCCGGTACCCGGTGCTACAGCTTCGTCGGGTAGCCCGGGCCCATCGGGATGCCGATGAGGTACCACACGACGAAGAACGCCAGCCAGGTGACCAGGACGATGATCGTGTACGGCAGCATCAACGAGATGATCGTGCCGATCCCGGCATCCTTGCGGTAGCGCTGGGCGACGATGACGATGAACGGCAGGTACACCATCAGCGGAGTGATGACGTTCATCGGGGAGTCGCCGAGCCGGTAGGCGGCGAGCACGGTCTGGGGGGCGACCCCGAGACGGAGGAACAGCGGCACGAAGATCGGGGCGAAGATCGCCCACTTCGGCAGCGCGCCCGGGATGATCAGGTCGAGGATCAGGATCACCAGGATGAACCCGATCAGCAGCCAGAGCGGCCCGATGTCGGCGCTCTCGAGGAAGTCGGCCATCTTCACGGCTGCCACCGTGGGCATGTTGCTGAAGTTGAAGAAGGCGATGAACTGGCTGATCAGCAGCAGCAGGAAGATGAGGCCGCTGAGGCTGGCGAACGTCTTGACGATGCCGTTGATGACGTCGACGCTGCTGGTGATGGTCTTCGCGCCGACACCGAAGCAGATGCCGGCGATGAGGAAGATCATCGAGATGATGAAGATCAGGCTGTCCATCAGCGGCGAGTCGTTGAAGATCGCGCCGGTCTCCGGGTTGCGCAGCGGTGCGCCCGGGAACACCGTGAGGAGCACGACCCCCACGACGGCGGCCAGCACGCCGATCCCGGCGAGGCGCAGGCCGCGCGGTTCGCCGGCCACAGCCTCCTCTGCGACGTGGATCTCGCCTTCGGGGACGTAGACGCCGAGGCTGCGCTCGGTGATCCGCTCGGCGACGATGGTGATGACGATCGCGACGAAGATCGTCGACACGATGCTGAACCAGAGGTTGGCGGTGAGATCGATGGACCTGTTCGGGTCGACGATGTGGATGGCCTCGTTCGTGATCTCCGTGAGGAGGCCGTCGAGGGGTGTGATCAGCACGTTGACCGCGAAGCCAGCGCTGACCCCGGCGTAGGCCGCGGCCAGGCCTGCCAACGGGTGGCGGCCGACGCTCAGGAACGCGGCAGCGCCGAGGGGGATGAGGATGAGGTAGCCGGCGTCGGTGGCGATGCTCGACAGGCCCCCGACGAGGACGATGATGAACGTCAGGGTCTTCGGTGGCGACACCTTGACCAGCTTGCGGATCAGCGCGCCCATGAGGCCCGCCTCCTCGGCGACGCCGACGCCGACCATGGCGACGAGGATCACGGCGACGACGCTGAAGCCGGCGAAGTTGTTGACGAACGAGGAGAAGATGAACCGGATCCCGTCGGTGCCGAGGAGGCTGCGGATCGATGTCGTCTTCTGAACGACATCCATGTCCTCGTGGATGTAGTCGTCGGGGGGGACCACCGTCTCGGGGACGACCGATCCGCCGACGTACTCCACCTCGGCGACGACCGGCGGCTGCTCGATCACGTCGTAGGTCACGCTGACATCGATCGCGGCGAGGATCGCCGACAGCACGATCACCAGGCCGACGAGGCCGAGGAAGATGATCGCCGGATGCGGGACCTTGTTGCCCACCTTCTCGATGCCGCCCAGCATCCGTTGGACGAAGCCCGCCGGTTCGGTGGTCGACGCGCCGGAACCGGCGACGTCGGTGTCGTCGTCGGGCAGCGGCGCGCCCTCAGCGCCCTGCGATCGGTCGTCGGAGGTCACGCGCGTCTCCCCACGGTTCACAACTACAGCACATGGATGGGTGCCGGTTCATGTGTACCAAGTCTGCTCGGTGAGCCGGATCACCCGAATCGGGTGCATTGCATGCCGCTCAGACGAGACGGCGGGCGTTCGCCCACGCGGTGAGCTGGTGGCGGTTGGAGAGCTGCAGCTTGCGGAGCACTGCCGACACGTGGGTCTCGACCGTCTTCACGGACAGGTTGAGGCGCGAGGCCACCTCCTTGTAGGCGTAGCCGCGGGCGATGAGGCGCAGCACCTCCTGCTCGCGGGCGGTGAGCTGATCGAGCTCGGGGTCGGTGGGCGCCGGCAGGTCACCCGAGAACGCATCCAGCACGAAGCCGGCGAGCCGTGGCGAGAAGACGGCATCGCCGCCGTGCACGCGCTGGATCGCGTCGAGCAGCTCGATCGCGCTGATCGTCTTCGTCACGTAGCCACGGGCCCCGGCGCGCACCACGGCGATCACGTCGTCCACGGCATCGGAGACCGACAGCGCCAGGAAGCGTGGGGAGGCCGGATCGTCGCGGACCGCGGCGATCACGGCCTGGCCGCCCCCGCCCGGCAGGTGTACGTCGAGGAGCACGACGTCGGGTGCCGCGTCACGGATCATGCTGACCCCGTCCTCGACCGAGCCCGCCTCGCCGACGATCTCCACGCGAGGCGGATCACCGGCGAGTGCGGACAGTTCGGCGCGCACCCCTGCGCGGAACAGCGCGTGGTCCTCGACGAGCACCACCCTGACCGTCATCGACCGTTCACCCCTCGGCGCGGCACACGGATCTCGACCTCGGTGCCGACTCCCTGTTGCGAATACAACAGTGTCGTACCGCCAGCGCGTTGAACGCGCCCCACGATCGAATCGCTGATGCCCCGCCGATCCGTCGGCACCGACCCTGGGTCAAAGCCCTTGCCGGTGTCGCGGACGAACCCGGTCAGCTCGGCGCTGTCCGCCTCCACGAAGACGTCGATGCGCTGCACCCCGGCATGGCGGGCGGCGTTGACGACCGCCTCGCGGAGCGCAGCGACCAGGGCGCGCGACGGCTCATCGAGCGGCTGATCGCCGACGACCACCGCCTCGACCCGGACGTCGTGATCGCCTTCGATCTCCACGGTCATCGCCTCGATCGCGGCGTGCAGTGATTCCGGATCGCCCGTCGACGCCGTCCCGTAGAGCCACGCTCGCAGCTCGCGCTCCTGGCGTCGAGCCAGGCTCGACATGCGCCGGGGGTCGTCGCTGCGCTGGATCAGCACCAGCGACTGAAGGACCGAGTCGTGGAGGTGGGCGGCGAGCGCGGCGCGCTCCTCGTCGCGGATCCGTGCCGATCGTTCGTCGTCCACCGCGCGCAGCAGGCGCCCGGCGGCAGGCGCGGCGAACATGCTGAGGCCACCGACGACGACGGCGATCGCCGCGGCCGAGGCCCCGACGCTGGCCAGACCACCGGTCCGGCTGGCCAGCGACACGACACCGGCGGCGAGGAGGGCGAGGCCGGCGACGACTTGGACGAGCCTCGCCGTCCATCCACTGCCCGGACCGAGCCGATCCGGCAGGCGCGACCACACGATCGAGACGCCCACCGCGACCGCCGCTGCGGGCAGCATGATCGCGTCGCCCGGCCAGAGCCCGATCGAGCGGGCGAGGACGAGCACGGCCGCGCTGCCGCACAGGATCGCCAGGGCCCGACGCGATCCGACACCGGTCGCCCCCGCGCTGCGCGGCTGGGCTGATCCTGGCACCGGCGGGGTCGAGGCCAGGGCGGCGATGCCGTACAGCACGACACCGATGCCGCCGACCAAGGCCAGCAGACCGAGCGCGGCGCGCACGACGGTCGGTTCGATGCCCCAGCGTTCGGCCCACCCCCCGGCGACCCCGGCGATCACCCGGTCATGGCTGCGCGGAACACGGGGGACGCGGGCGGGCACGGCTCCGATCGTCGCACAGTGCCGGTGCGAGCGGTATCGGGGGTGTCCCGGAGGGGTCGGGGAACGTTCAGGGACATCCCCGATGGCGCCGGCCGACCCCGATCCGTACGGTCGTCACCATGACCTCGCTCGGCCCCGTGACCGACACCGATCCCGACCTCGACCCGGCGCCCACACCTGCGGCGGCGGGCCGCGATCGCATCGTCGGCGGTGTGGCCGGCCTGCTCGGATCGCGCCTCGGCGTCGACGCGCTGTGGGTGCGCCTCCTCTTCGTGCTCCTCGCGCTGGCGAGCGGCGTCGGCCTCGTGCTGTACGCGGGCCTGTGGCTGGCGTTGGTCGCCGGGCATTCGTCGCCCGCGCTGCGAGTGGCCGGTGCGGTGGTGACGGTGGGGGTCGTCCCGCTGTTCCTGCTCGCGGCCGGGGTGGACTTCGTCGACGGACCGGTGGCGATCGTGCTCCTGCTGGTCGGCCTCACCGCCGCGCTGTGGATGCCGCGCACGCCAGCAGCGCCGATCGTCGCCCCGTCGGGCAACTGGACGTCGTCCGACGTCGCGTCGCCCTGGGGACCGCCGGACGAAGCGGGCGGGGGCCCCAGACGCTCGGTTGCTCCACGGATCCCACGCGAGCGGTCGCTCCTCGGGCGCCTCACGCTCGGCGTGGCGCTGGTCGTTGGCGCATCCTGGGCGCTGGCCGATCAGCTCGACGGCGGGCGCCTCCACCCCGAGCAGTGGTTCGGCGCTGCAGCCGCCGTCTGTGGCGCAGGGCTGCTCGTCGGCACGTTCCGAGGCCGGGCCCGTTGGCTCGTGCTCCCGGCGCTGCTCCTGGCCGGCACCGGCTACGTCACGGGGCAGTTCGCCCGCCTCGGCATCGGTGCCGACGACGCGTTCGGCGACCGCTACGTGAACATCGGCTCGTACACCGACGACACCTCGATCGCCGAACAGGTCGGCGTCGGCGAGGTGCAGGTGTCGGTGGACGGCCTCCCGGCGCAGCAGGTACATGTCGACGCGCGGGTCGCGATCGGCACCATCCGTCTCGTGATGCCCACGACCGTGACCGTCGAGGTGCGCGCCCGTGCCGACCACGGTAATGTCGAAACCGACGCCGGTCAGCGCCTCGACGACATCTCGACCACGACGTTCGGACCGTCCGGACCACCGACGGTGATCATCGACGCGTGGGTCGGCCGCGGCGACATCCGCATCACCCAGTGGAGCGACGGGGTGATCATGGCCCCGGGAATGGCGCCGACGACGCTCCCTCCCGAGTCCGCCGAGACCTCGGCACCCCCCGCAACCACCGCGCTGGTGCCGTCGCAGGCGGGCGACCTGTTGGCGATCCGCGACGGCGTGTCGATGACCGCCGACGGGTGGGTCGTGCTCGGTGACGGCAGTGCGGTGATCAGCCCCGACGACGTCGTCACGACGACCGCGGGCGGCGGCGTCGTCGAGTTCGACGACGGCACCCGGGAGATCGAGACGTCATGGGGACCGTTCCGCCTGCTGCCCCGCAGCCTGCTGCTCACGCCCGACCAGCAGGTGATCGACCTGCAGTCGCTGCGCCAACAGGTCGCTGCGGGCAGTCCTACGACCACCCTTCCCGGAGGCTGACCGTGCACCGTCACCCGTTCGATTCCCTCTCCGCCGCGTTGGGCGTGCTCGCCCTCGCCGCCGGCGTGCTCGTCGCCAGCGCTGAGATCGACTCGCTCGGCGCGGATGCCGGTGTGTGGATCACTCTCGGTGTGCTCGTCGTCGGTCTCGGCCTCATCCCCTGGGCCCGGCGCCCGGCGCGACTCCGCCGCCGATCGGGGCCTGGCTCGGACA
>CAZMGD010000025.1:0-43183 GCA_964565705.1 uncultured Ilumatobacteraceae bacterium
ATCGCGCCTGGTTCGGGTCGGATGTGACCGCAGGTTCGGGCGCCTCCGGAACTTGCGGTCGGATCGCGCCTGGTTGGGGTCGGATGTGACCGCAGGTTCAGGAGGTGGGGGACCTCAGGCGAGCAGGGACAAGGGGTCGGTGGCGGGAAGGCCGAGGGCGTCGGCGACGGTGGCGTTGGTGATCTGCCCGTCGACGACGTTGATGCCCCCGAGCAGCGCCGGGTCGCGGTGGGCTGCTGCGGCGACACCGAGCGCAGCGACCTCGTCGATGTAGAAGAGCGTCGAGTTGGTCAGCGCGTACGTGCTGGTGTGGGGGACGGCGCCGGGCATGTTGCCCACGGCGTAGTGCACGACGCCGTGCATCTCGTACACCGGGTCGGTGTGGGTGGTCTCGTGGGTGGTCTCGATGCAGCCGCCTTGGTCGACCGCGACGTCGACGATCACCGACCCCGGGCGCATCGCCTCGACCATCGCTGCGGTGACGACGACGGGGGCGCGCCCGCCGGGCACGAGCACCGCGCCGATCACGAGGTCGGCGCCGGCGACGTGGCGCTCGATCGCGCCCCGGTTGGAGGCGAGGATCGTGATCCGACCGGTGCGGATCTGGTCGAGGTAGCGCATCCGCTCGGTGCTGCGATCGAAGACCACGACCTCGGCATCCATCCCGCCGGCGATCCACGCTGCGTTCCACCCGACGTTGCCGGCGCCGAGCACCACGACCTTCGCCGGCTGCACTCCGGGCGCTCCACCCATCAGCACGCCGCGGCCGCCCTGCGGGCGCTCGAGGAAGTGGGCGCCGACCTGCGGTGCGAGGCGTCCGGCGACCTCGCTCATCGGTGCCAGCAGCGGCAGCTGGCCGTCGGCTGCCTGGACCGTCTCGTAGGCCAGCGCCGTCGTCCCGGATGCCACCAGTGCCTTGGCCACCTCGGGATAGGCGGCGAGGTGCAGGTAGGTGAACAGCACGAGGTCGGCGCGGAGGTACGGGAGCTCCGTGGTCTGGGGCTCCTTGACCTTGACGACCATCTGCGCAGACCACGCGTCCGCGGCGGTCGGCACGATCTGCGCGCCCGCCGCCGCGTACTCGGCGTCCGGCAGCGAGGCGCCGTCGCCGGCACCGGTCTCGACGAGCACGTCGACCCCGTGACGTTCGAGCTCGCGCACGCCGTCGGGCGTCATCGCCACCCGGCCCTCGGCCGTCTTGACCTCGCGGGGCACGCCGACGGTGTGGATGGGGCCTGACGTCGCTGTCATGCGGTCATTCTTGCCCCGCCGGGGGAGGTGTTCGTTCCGCTCTACCATCAGCGCCGGAACACACGATCCGAGGAGCTCTCCGCATGAAGGCGATCAAGAACTTCGTCAACGGCACGGCGGTCGACGCGATCGGGGGCGAGACCACCGACATCGTCGATCCCGCCACCGGTGAGGTGTACGCGACGGCACCGCTGTCCCGCCGGGCCGACGTCGACGCGGCGATGGAGGCAGCTGCCGCCGGGTTCGAGGTGTGGCGTGACGCGACACCGAGCGAGCGATCGCTCGCGCTGTTCCGCATCGCCGACGCGATCGAGGCGCGCGGTCAGGAGCTGTTGGGCATCGAGGTCGAGAACACCGGCAAGCCGACGGCGGTGACCGAGAGCGAGGAGCTGCCGCCGATGATCGACCAGATCCGGTTCTTCGCCACCGCTGCCCGCCACCTCGAGGGCAAGAGCGCCGGCGAGTACATGAAGGGAATGACGAGCTTCGTCCGTCGCGAACCCGTCGGGGTCTGCGCACAGGTTGCGCCGTGGAACTACCCGATGATGATGGCGGTCTGGAAGTTCGCGCCGGCGATCGCCGCCGGCAACTCGATCGTGCTCAAGCCGAGCGACACGACGCCGGCGTCGACCCCGTGGCTGGCCGAGATCGCCAACGAGTTCTTGCCGCCCGGCGTGTTCAACGTGATCTGCGGCGACCGCGACACCGGCCGCACGATGGTGTCCCACCCCACCCCGTCGATGGTGTCGATCACCGGGTCGGTGCGTGCCGGCATGGAGGTGGCAGCGGCGGCGGCGAGCGACCTCAAGCGGGTGCACCTCGAGCTGGGCGGCAAGGCCCCGGTGGTCGTGTTCGACGATGCCGACATCGCCGCGGCAGCCGAGGCGATCGCGATCGCCGGCTACTTCAACGCCGGGCAGGACTGCACGGCCGCGACCCGCGTGCTCGCCGGGCCCAAGGTGTACGCCGACTTCGTCGATGCGCTCGCCGAGCAGGCAGCGGGCACCAAGACCGGCCGGCCCGACGACGACGACGTGTTCTTCGGTCCGGTCAACAACGAGAACCAACTCGCTCGCGTGAGCGGGTTCCTCGACCGGATCCCGGCGCACGCTCGCGTCGCGACCGGCGGCAACCGGGTGCAGGGCGCCGGCTACTTCTTCGAGCCGACGGTCGTCGCCGACCTGCGCCAGGACGACGAGATGATCCAGAACGAGATCTTCGGCCCGGTCATCACCGTGCAACCCTTCAGCGACGAGGACGAGGCGGTTGCCTGGGCCAATGGCGTCGAGTACGGCCTCGCCTCCAGCGTCTGGACGCGCGACCTGGCGCGGGCGATGCGGGTGACGCGCCGCCTCGACTTCGGCTGCGTGTGGGTGAACACCCACATCCCGATCGTCGCCGAGATGCCCCACGGCGGGTTCAAGAAGTCCGGCTATGGCAAGGACCTCAGTGCCTACAGCCTCGAGGACTACACGCGCATCAAGCACGTGATGATCAGCCTGGACTGACCCGGTGGATCCGGCGATCGATCTCGACCGGTTCGTCGACGCGCACCGGCGGCAGTTCGCCGACGCACTCGCCGAGATCGACGGTGGCCGGAAGCGGACGCACTGGATGTGGTTCGTGTTCCCGCAGATCGAGGGCCTCGGCGGCAGCTCGACTGCACAGTTCTACGCGATCCGCAGCCTCGACGAGGCGGTGGCGTTCCTGGCGCACCCCGTGCTCGGCGCCGACCACCGCCGCATCGTCCACGCCACGTGGCAGCAGGTGGTGCAAAGCGGCGTCGACATCTCCGCGCTCATGGGGTGGCCCGACGACCGCAAGCTCGTGTCGTCGCTCACGTTGTTCCGCGCTGCCGCCGAGCGCAGCGATCCACCCGACATGGACCTGGCGCGTGAGGCGACCGAGCTGCTCGATGCGGCGATCGCGCAGGGTCATCCGCCGTGCGAGCCCACCGAACGGTTCGTCGTCGCGGCCGAGTGATCGTGTCCCGGTCTGAAAGAAGATCACGTCCCCGAAAGAACGTCGGACCACGTCATCTGGATCACAGCGGCTGGAGGTCGTTCAGATGCCGACGTTCTTTCAGAGGTGGACGTGTGGGCCTGCCACCATCAACGCGCGCCCCACTCGTAGGTCTGCTTGTCGAGGGCGAGGTAGATGAAGGTCTCGGTGGCGATGACGCCGGGGAGTGCGCGGATGGCGTTGGCGACGTCGAGGAGGTGGGCGTCGTCGGCGACGACGACCTCGCAGAGGAGATCGAACGAGCCGGCGGTGACCACCAGGTAGGCCACCTCGTCGAGCCCCGCCAACGCCTTCGACACGTCGTCGGTCGGGCCCTGCGTCCGCACGCCGATCATCGCCATGCGGCGCCGGCCGATGAGCAGCGGGTTGGTGACCGCGACCACCTGGATCACGCCGAGCTCGACCAGGCGTGCGTAACGCTGGCGCACCGCGGCCTCGGACAGTCCGACCGCCGTGGCCAGCTTCGTGAACGGTGCGCGCCCGTCGCCCTGCAGGTGCTCGATGATCGCCCGATCGGTGTCGTCGATGCGCCGTGAAGTCCGTGCCACGCTGCCCTCCCCGATCACGCATTGTGGCAGTCCGGACCACGCGGCGACGACCGAATCCGTGGTCGTACAGTGTTCACACGACGGAAAACCGCATCGGGTTATGCTGCGCCGACGTTGGGTCGATCCCTGCGGGACGCGGCTGTAAGGGGGAGTTCTGGACTCGAGCACCAACCCAGCGGGGGAGCCCGACGACGTCGTCCGGCTGTATCACGTCCGCAAGGAGTACCCGAACTTCGTCGCCGTTCACGACGCCGACTTCGGCATCGCTCGCGGCGAGTTCTTCTCGATGCTCGGCCCGTCGGGATGCGGCAAGACCACCACCTTGCGGATGATCGCCGGGTTCGAGTACCCGACCGCCGGCCGGGTGTTCCTCGAGGGCGTCGACGTGTCGGCCGTGCCGCCGTACAAGCGCAACGTCAACACGGTGTTCCAGCAGTACGCGCTGTTCCCCCACATGTCGGTTGCCGACAACATCGCATTTGGCCTCCGCGCCAAGGGCGGCATCGCCGACTCGGAGGTCCGCCGCCGTGTCGGTGAGATGCTCGAGGTCGTCCGCCTCGGCGAGTTCGCCGGCCGTCGTCCGAATCAGTTGTCGGGTGGTCAGCAGCAGCGCGTCGCGCTCGCCCGTGCCTTGGTGAACCTGCCGAGCGCCCTGCTGCTCGACGAACCGCTCGCCGCGCTCGACCTCAAGTTGCGCCAGGCGATGCAGATCGAGCTGAAGCGCATCCAGCGCGAGGTGGGCATCACGTTCGTGTTCGTCACCCACGATCAGGAAGAGGCGCTCACCATGAGCGACCGGATCGCGGTGATGAGCCAGGGCCGCGTCGAACAGATCGGCAGCCCGGAGCAGATCTACAACCACCCGTCGTCGATCTTCGTCGCCGGCTTCATCGGCTCGGCCAACCTGCTGCCCGGCGATGTCGTCGACCGCGACGGCGACGCCTACGTCGTCCAGCTCCGCTCCGGGCCTCGGCTGCGGGTGCGCGGCGACGGCGGGAACATCGGCGATCCGGTCACCGTCATGATCCGGCCCGAGCGCGTCACGGTCACCCGCGACGACCCCGGCACACCCAACTCGGTGCGGGGCCACGTCACCAACGTCATCTTCCAGGGGTCGGAGCTGCGGCTGTTGCAGGTGCTCGGCGACCAGACCGAGCTCGTCCTGCACCTCGAGCCGACGGGCGAGGCCAGCGAGATCCGTGCGGGCGACGAGGTGTGGACGTCGTGGCACGAGGACGCTGCGTACTTGCTGCGCGGCTGGTCGGCCATCGTCGGTGCGACCACGACCGACGTCGACGAGGTGCAGGCCAGCCTCGAGGGCAAGGAACCCGTCACGCCCGGCGCCACCGCCGACGCCCCGAAGGACGTCAAGGAGTCGCGGTTCGACCGCCGGGCGCTGCTGATCGGCGGCGGTGTCGTCGCCGTCGGCGCGGTCGGCGCGATCCTGCTCGCGAGTCGCGACAACACGGGAAGTGCGAGCGACGTGGAGGACAGCGGCGCCGGTGGCATCGGCCAGGGATCGACCGAGGTGAACATCCTCAACTGGCCCGAGTACATCGACCCGACCGAGGACGGCAGCCCCGGCACGGTCGACCGCTTCGAGGACGCGACGGGCATCAGCGTCAACTACTCCGAGAACTTCAACGACAACAACGAGGTGTTTGCCAAGGAGTTCCAGCCCATCCTGGGCGCCGGCCAGGTGTCGGCCTACGACATCGTCTGCCCGACGTACTGGATGGCTGCCCGTCTCAAGAGTCTCGGGTGGATCCAGTCGCTGCCGTTCGACCTCATCCCCAACTACGCCAACCTCGACCCGCAGTACCTCGGCCTCGAGTGGGACAAGGGTGCCAAGTTCTTCCTCCCGTGGCAGGCCGGCTACACGGGGATCGCCTACAACGCGTCGGTCACCGGCCGCGAGCTGACGAGCGTCAACGAGCTGTTCAACGAGGAGTGGAAGGGCAAGGTCGGCCTGTTCACGGAGATGCGCGACACGCTCGGCCTCACGATGCTCGGGATGGGCTTCGACCCGACCATCCCGGTGGAGGACGAGATGAACCAGGCGCTCGACCGCATCGACGAGGCGACGAAGGCCGGCCAGGTGCGCCGTTTCACCGGGAACGACTACCTCCAGGACATCGAGAACGGGAACTTCGCGGTGTGCGTCGCGTGGTCCGGTGACATCGCCCAGAGCTCGAACCCCGACGTGCACTTCGTGTTCCCCGACGAGGGTGCGATGAGCTGGTTCGACGCCATGGTGATGCCCAAGGGAGCTCCCAACGCGGTCGCCGCTGCAGAGTGGATGAACTTCGTCTACGACCCGGTGCAGGCGGCGAAGATCACCGCCTACGTCCAGTACGTGACGCCGGTGCTCGGCGTGCAGGACGAGCTGCGCAAGATGGGCGGCGACGCCGCGGCGCTGGCCGACAGCCCGTTGCTGTTCCCCGACGAGGCGATCCGCGCCGCGACGGTCGTGTTCGGTGAGATGAGCGACGAGCTCGACGCGCAGATCACCGACCAGTTCCTCACGATCACGGGGGCCTGACATGGCGAAGAAGAAGGACGACAGCGGCGACCGAAGCGTGCGCCGCGGGAAGTTCACGCCCTATGCGATCTCCTTCCCCGGGGTGCTGTGGCTCTATCTGTTCTTCCTCGTGCCGCTCGTCACCCTGCTCAAGGTGGCGCTGTCGGTGAAGCCCGACCGCAACCTCCCGCACTACGACTTCACGTGGGAGTGGAGCAACTTCTCCACGGCCTGGACCGATTTCCGACCACAGCTGTTCCGGGCGTTCGAGTACGCAGCGATCGCCACCGTGCTGTGCATCCTGATCGCCTACCCGATCGCCTACTTCATCGCGTTCAAGGCGGGGAAGTGGCGAAACCTCATGCTCGGGCTGGTGATGGTGCCGTTCTTCACGTCGTTCCTGCTGCGTACGATCGCGTGGCAGTCACTGTTCGCCGACAACGGTCCGATCATCGGGGTCATCGAGACGTTGCATCTGCAAGGAGTACTCGATGCCCTGCACATCACGACCGACGGCAAGCTGATCAACACCCAGACGGCCGTGATCGGCGGCCTGACCTACAACTTCTTGCCGTTCGCCCTGCTGCCGATCTACGTCAGCCTCGAGAAGGTCGACAAACGACTGGTGGAAGCAGCGAGCGATCTCTACAGCAGCTTCCCGCGGGCGTTCCGCACCGTGATCTTCCCGCTGTCGCTGCCGGGTGTGTTCGCCGCCAGCCTGCTGACGTTCATCCCGGCGACGGGCGACTTCATCAACGCCCGGCTGCTCGGGAACCCGAACACCACCGTGATCGGTGACGTCGTGCAGAACCAGTTCCTCGGTCGCAACGACTACCCGACGGCGGCTGCGATCAGCTTCGTGCTGATGGCGATCATCACGATCGGTGTGTTGATCTACGCCAAGTTCCTCGGAACGGACGATCTCCTGTGAACGCGGCGTTGGGCGCACCTGCCAGGAAGCCACGCCCGAAACTCGGAACGATCGTGCTCTGGATCGTCACGATCGGCGGGATGCTGTACCTGTTCGTCCCGTTGATCACGATCGTGGTGTTCAGCTTCAACGAGCCCGTCGGCAAGTTCAACACGTCGTGGAACGAGTTCACGTTCGACAACTGGCTGCACCCGTTCCGGCAGAAGGCGTTCACGGACGCGTTGATCGAGAGCCTGAAGGTGGCTGCCATCGCGTGCACGCTCGCCACAGGCCTCGGCGCGCTGGTCGCGATCGCACTCGCCCGGTACCGCTACCGCGGTGGTGCCGCCATCAACCTGTTGCTCGTGCTGCCGCTCACGACACCCGAGATCGTCATGGGCGCGTCGCTGTTCACGCTGTTCTTCAACCTCGGCGTGGAGCGCGGGTTCTGGACGATCGTGATCGCCCACACCGGCTTCTGCCTGAGCTTCGTGGCGATGACGGTCAAGGCGCGCATCCGCGGGATGGACTGGACGCTCGAGGACGCGGCGATGGATCTCGGTTCGCCGCCGTTCCGCACGTTCCAGAAGATCACGCTGCCGTTGATCACCCCCGGCATCGTCGCCGCGTTCATGCTCTCGCTGGCACTCTCGATCGACGACTACATCATCACGTCGTTCGTCGCCGGCGACGTCCGCACGTTCCCGCGGCAGGTGTTCGATTCGGCCAAGGTCACGATCCCGCCGCAGGTGCACGTGCTGGCCACGATGATCATGCTGGTGGCGATCGCGATCATCGTCGGTGGCACGCTCGCCGGGAACCGGCGCGCGGCAAAGGGGCTGTGAAAGTACGATTGCCGTCGATGCCTTCCCGCCGACGCAACGAACCCAACGGTCAGCTCGACCTGCTCCTCATGGCGACGATCGCCAGTGGCCCACAGCACGGCTACGCGATCATCCAGACGCTCAACGAGCGCAGCGGCGGCCGGTTCGCCATGCTCGAAGGCACCGTGTACCCGGCGTTGCACCGCCTGGAGGAGCTCGGGCTGGTCGGCAGCCGTAGCACCGAGGTCGGCGGTCGCCGCCGGCGCGTGTACGAGCTGACCCCGCTCGGCACGCAAGCGCTGGTCGAGCGCCGGGAGGCGTGGGACGAGTTCTCCGCCGGTGTCAACGCGGTGCTGCTGTTCAACGCGTGAACGACGACGAGATCGACCGCTACCTCGCCACGCTGCGAGCGCGACTCGACCGACGGGAGGTCGATCTGTCGCGGTTGATCGAGGAGGCCGAGGAGCACCTCCGTGACACCCAGGACGCGCTCGTCGCCGGCGGGTGGACGCCCACCGCGGCGGCCGCCGCGGCGGTGGAGCGCTTCGGCGTGCCCGCGTCGGTGGCGCGCCGACTGCCATTGGTCGGTGGCCCCGTCGGTCGCCAGGTCGTGCGCGCCCTCGCCCCGCTGGTGGCGGTGGCGCTGGTGGCGGTCGGCGCCGGCGGCTTGCTCGCGCTCGGCGTGTCCTGGGCCACCGACGCGCACGAGACCGGCGTGTCGCGCACCGCCTTGTGGTGCCAGGTGTTCGTCGGCGTGCTCGGCCTCGGCGTGCTCGAGGCGCGTTGGCGCCGGCGGGTCGGCCGTCCCGATCGGAAGAGCGGGTTGCCCGCCCGGTTCGTCCCCGCTGCCGGCGTGGTGTCGTTCGGCCTGGCGACGGCCGCACTGGCGGTATACGGCATGGCGCTGGCGTTGTGGGATCGTGCCCACCACATGCCCCGACCGCTCTTGACCGGACTCGCCTGTCTCGGCGTCGCCGTGTTCTACGGCATCCAGTTCCTGCACCGCCCGGCATCGTCGTCGAGCGGCTGATCGTCGCTGCCGCGTCTCGCGCTCACGACTAGCCTGGCCGGATGCCACCAAGTACCACCGCACCCCGCATCGCCCTCGGTCCGGGCTCAGCGGGGGGGTGGCTGTCGGACGCGATCGTCGCCGGTGGCGGCCACCTCGTGCCGCTCGCCGAGGCCGAGGGACTGGTGTGGAGCTCCGCACACGACGTCGAAGGACTGGCGGCAGCACTCGCCGAGCACTCCGATGTGGAGTGGGTGCAGCTGCCGTTCGCCGGTGTGGAGAACTTCATCCATCTCGTCGACGAGGAGCGAACCTGGACGTGCGGCAAGGGCGTGTACGCCGAGCCGGTCGCCGAGATGGCGTTGTCGCTCGCGCTCGCCGGGATGCGCGGCCTCGGCACGTACGCGCGGGCCACGTCATGGCAGGCACCACGCGGCGTGAACCTCATCGGCGCCGACGTCACGATCCTGGGCGGCGGGGGCATCACCGAGTCGTTGTTGCGACTGCTCCAGCCGTTCGACTGCCACATCACGGTGGTGCGCAACCAGGTGCAGGACATGGACGGCGCGGCGCTCGTCGTCGACGCCGACGGATACAGCGATGCGATCGCCAACGCCGACCTCGTCGTGCTGGCCCTTGCCCTCACGCCCGAGACCGAGGGCATCATCGGCGCCAGCGAGCTCGAGCTGATGGGTTCTCAGGCGTGGCTCGTCAACGTCGCCCGCGGCCAGCACGTCGTCACCGATGACCTGGTGGACGCATTGCGCCGCGGCGTGATCGCCGGCGCCGGCCTCGACGTGACCGACCCCGAGCCGCTGCCCGAGGGGCACCCGTTGTGGACGGTACCGAGCTGCATCATCACCCCGCACACGGCGAACACTCCGGAGATGGCCCAACCCCTGCTGGCCGAGCGCGTGCAGACCAACGTTCGTCGCTGGGCGGAGGGCGCAGAGCTGATCGGCCTGATCGACCCGGAGCTCGGCTACTGACGAGCCGGCGGCCGTGAGGCCACGGCGGCGATCTCGCTGCACGTCGCGGTCGGTCCGAAGCCGACCATCGCCCAGCTGACACCGATGACGTCGAGCAGTGCGGGGTCGTTGTCGGCGCCGGTCAGGACCGCGACGTCGAAGCCGTCGAGCGTGCCGCGCTCCTCGCGGACGACGTCGAGCATCGAGCGCAGCTCGGCGACGCCGACCTCGATGGGGAACAGACCCTGGAACCGAGCCGCCCGCCTGACGGGACGCCGGGCGCTGCCGCGCGCTGCGCACCAGATCGGCAAGGGCGTCTGCGCCGGCGTGGGGAGGAAGCGGACGTCGTCGACCACGAAGTGCTCGCTGCGATGGCGAACGGTCTCGCCCGACCAGGCGTCGGTGAGCAGGTCGGCGGCCTCGTCGAGACGGTCGGCGCGGGTGCGGGCGTCGGTGACCTCGCCGAACCGGGACAGCTCGCCTCCGGAGTCGACGCCGAGGCCGACGCCGAGCACCAGGCGTCCGCCGCTCAGGCGGTCGAGGGCGACCGTCTGGCGCACGAGCGTGGCGATCCGCCGACGGGTCAGCGGCGTGACCATCGTGCCGAGACGGATGCGCCGGGTCTGGGACGCCACCGCGGCGAGCGTGATCCACGCGTCGCCGACGAGGTCGGCGTCGGGCCGCAGCACGTGGTCCCAGAGGTAGAGGCCGTCCCAACCGTTCGCCTCGGCGGCCTGGGCGATCTCGACCACCTGGGCCGGCTCGCTCAGCTCGCCGAACGGAGCGAAGTAGAGGGCGTGGCGCATGGCGGGCACGCTACGTGGGTGAGCAGGCCACGGTGCCGCCCGCACCGCGTCATCGGGCGCGGAACGCGCTCTGGCGTGCGTTGCGCGCCCAGCCGCTCGTGGTCAGTCAGTCGCCGTCGACCTTGTCGAGCTGCTCGTGGGCCTTCTCGGCGACGTCGCCAACGGTGCCTTCCTTGGTGGCCAGCTTCTCTGCCTGGTCGTCGGCCTTCTTGGCGACCTGCTGCACTTGCTCGGTCGAGGGCTTCTTGCCCTTGCCGAACATGCCCTTGATGCTGTCGAGGAAGCCCATGGCTCACCGTCCCCTGCTCGTGCGGACTCCGGGTGGGGTCACGCGTGCCGAGCGTAACCACAATCGCAACGGCCGCCGTGCGATCGGGGGCAAGGGTGGGCGATGCGGGACTCGAACCCACGACCTCTACGGTGTGAACGTAGCGCTCTAACCAGCTGAGCTAAACGCCCTCGCGGGTGCAGCAGGCTAGCAGCCGGCCGGCGGGGCGCCCACCCGTCAGGAGCCGTCGGGGTCCACGCGCACGACGCAGGCGTCGCCGAGGCCTTGGCGGTCGCGGTAGCTCTCCGTGCCGTTCGGGCAGCGCGCATCGAACTCGACGATCATCTGCACCACCGCATCGTGCGCCGCGTTGCACGAGGCCTGGGCCACCTCCCCGCGGCGGATGTCGATCGTCACGCAGCTGCCCGGCCCGATGATGTTGTTCAGCGGTGGCTCGGGTGCGGGCGTCACGAACGAGCCGAAGATCAGGATCGCCGCGGTGCCCGCCACGACCACGAACACGACCATCTTCCACGGAAACCGGGGGCGGTCGACGTAGCTGCGCAACGGGTCGTGGCGAGGACGGCGCATCGCCGCCAGCTCCGCCTCGTCGAGCTCGTCGCCCGTGCGCTGCGCCGGCGTGGCGGCAGAACCGGCCGCCGCCCGCAGCGCGACGTCGTAGTCGTGGCGGCGGACGGGATCGGACAGCACGTGCCAGGCCCGGTTCAGGTCGGCCATCTGGGCCGGTTCGCCGCCCGTCGCGTCGGGATGGTGCAGCCGAGCGAGCCGGCGGTACGCCGAGCGGATCTCGTCGGTGGTGGCCGTCGACGGCACCCCGAGCGTGTCGTAGTGCGACGCGATGTGGGCACGCTACCGAGGCACGCCGGGCGAGAGCCCCGCGGCGCGAGCTACCTGGCAGTAGCGTTCGGGTGTGCGCCGTACCTGCGAACGACCTGGCTGTGCCGAGCCGGCCACCGTCGCGTTCGGGATGGTGCCGGAGGATCTCGTCGTCTGGCTCGAGGCCTGCGATCCGGCGACGCTCGCCGAACCCCGGCCCGGACTGCTGTGTCGCCGCCACGCGGATGCGATGGTCGTACCGGTGGGGTGGACGCTCGACGACCACCGCGAGCCCGTGCCCCGTCTGTTCAAGGTCCGCGAGGTCCCCGCGCCCACACGTTCCGCAGGTGATCACACGGGCCGGACGCGCCGCCCCCGACTCGAGCAGGCGTCGCTGCTCGACGCGATCGCCGAGGAGGCGCCGCCGGCGACCGCCGTCGTGACGTCGGGTGCCGAGGCAGGCCAGCCGGACCCGACTCCCGTCCCGGATCCGGCGGAGCCGGCGTGGTCCCCGCAGTTCGATCGGTCCGACGATCTCGACGGGCTGCTCGCCCCGCGCGGACGGCTGTTGCGCCGCGCGTTCGGCACCGATCCGCGCCCATGACGTCGTTCGACGTCCGCGCCGAGCTCGACGCGCCCTGCTCGCCAGCGACGCTGTTCCCCTTCGTCGACGACCTCGCCGCGTACCCGGCGTGGATGCAGCTGGTGCACGCGGTCACGACGCTCGATCCGGATGGTGGGCGCCCGGCGTGGTCGGTCGAGCTGCGCGCCCGGGTCGGACCGCTGGCCCGCTCGAAGCGCCTGCGCATGGTCCGGACCCAGCACGACGTGCCGTCCTCGGTGGTGTTCGAGCGCGCCGAGGTCGACGGCCGCCAGCACAGCGCGTGGATCCTGCGCGCCGACGTCCGCGCCACGCCGTCGGGCGCGCACCTCGGCGTCGGCCTCCACTACGGAGGCCGGCTGTGGACGGGCGGGGTGCTGGAGCGCGTGCTCCGCGACTCGATCGAGCACGGCCGAGAACGACTCGTCGCCCTGGTCGCCGATCAGGGGATGGCGTAGGCGGCGTAGCGGCCGTCGGGACGACGGACGACCTCGAGCGGGAGGTCGAAGCAGGCGCTCAGCGAATCGCTGTCGACGACCGACTCGATCGGGCCGCTCGCCAGCACCCGGCCGTCGCGCAGCAGCAGTGCGTGGGTGATGCCGGGCGGCACCTCGTCGACGTGATGGGTGATGAGCGCGAGCGGCGGCGCCGCCGGATCGAGGGTCAGCTCGCTGAGCGCGCGGACGAGCTGCTCCCGTCCGCCGAGGTCGAGGCGGGCGCTCGGTTCGTCGAGCAGCACGATCGCCGGGTCGTTCATGAGGGTGCGAGCCAGCAGCACCCGTTGCTGCTCGCCGGACGACAACGTGGCCAGCTCTCGGTCGGCGAAGTGCTCGACGCCCATTCGCGCCAGGCACGAGCGGGCCCGATCCCGGTCCGTGTCGTCGTAGCTGTGCCACCAGGGCTCGAGCGCGGCGTACTTCGCGGTCATGACCACGTCGATCGAGGTCAGGGTCGGGCGCAGCTGGGATGCCAGCGCCGCGGACGCGAACCCGATCCGCCGGCGCAGCACGCGCACGTCGGTGCGCCCGAGTGTCTCGCCGAGCACCTCGACCGTGCCGGCCGAGGGATGCTCGTGCATCGACGCGATCTTGAGCAGCGTCGTCTTCCCCGACCCGTTGGCGCCGAGCACCAGCCAGCGCTGGTCGCGACGAACCTCCCAGTCGAGCGCGGCGAGGATGTCGCGCCCGCCTCGCCGGAAGCCGACACCGCGCAGCGACATCACCACCTCGTCCACGGCCGCCGAACGCTACCGGGGGGCGGCAGTGTCACGGAACTGCAACATGAGTACGATGTGCGACTCATGCGCCGGCTGCTGTTGACCCTCGCGCTCGTCGCCGGTGCACTGGCCGTGCCGGCCGTGGGCGCTGCAGCAGCCGACGGCGATTCGCCGGCGGAGAAGGCGGCGAAGGAGATCGCCGCTGCCCAGGCCCAGGCCAACGCCGCCGCCCAGGCATGGGAGGACGCACGGGCCGAGCTCGATCGGCTGAGCGCCGAGGAGGCCGCGGTGCGACAGGAGCACGAGACGCTCCAGGCGCAGGTGGACGAGCTGTCGGACACCGCTCACCAGGTCGCGATCAACCGGTTCGTGTCGGGATCGACCGCGAGCCTCCCCCTGCTCAGCGGTCTGAGCGGTCCCAACGACCAGGCCCAGGCGGAGGTGCTGGCGGCGATCGCCAACGACAGCTCGGCCGCCCAGCTCAACGACTGGGGGGTCGCCAGCGACGAGCTGGAGGCGAAGAACGAGGAGCTCCAGGCGGCGCAGGAGCAGACGAAGGCTGCGCAGGAGCAACTCGCTGAGCGTCAGGCGGAGGCCGAGGCGCAGGTCGTGCACCTGCAGGAGGTCGAGGCGCAGCGTCTGAAGGACGAGGCCGTCCGCAAGGAGCTCGAGCGCATCCGCGCCGCCGAGCAGGCCAAGGCAGCCGCCGAGCAGGCGGCCAAGGACCAGCAGGCCGCGCAGTCAGCAGCGCTCGTCGCCGCAGCTGTGCCGCAGGCCGCGGGCCCAGCCCGCGGTGGCGGCGCCGACGAGACGACCGCTGCGCCGGCGACGACGGCCGCCCCGGCGACGTCCTCGGCCGGTGGCGGCGGTGGCGGTGGCGGCGGCACCAGCGGTGGCTCGACGCCGGCCACGTCACCTCCCGCGGCGACCACGACCACCGAGCCGCCCGCCGCCGACGACGCTGACGACGTCTCCTACGACGACAACTCGATCATCTGCCCGGCGCCGGGATCGGCGTTCGGTGACACGTGGGGCGCCGCTCGCTCGGGCGGCCGCCACCACGAGGGCGTCGACATGATCGGCAGCCTCGGCATGCCGATCTACGCGGTCGTGTCGGGCAGCGTGCAGTTCAAGCAGACGTCGCTCGGTGGCAACTCGGCGTGGGTCAACGGCAACAACGGCAACCGCTACTTCTACGCCCACCTGAACGGGTTCGAAGGCTCGAGCCGCTCGGTGCAGCAGGGCGAGCTGATCGCCTACATGGGCCACACCGGCAACGCCAACGGTGTGAACCACCTGCACTTCGAGATCCACCCCGGCGGCGGGGCTGCGGTCAATCCGTACTTCGCGGTGCGCGCGGTCTGCTGAGCGTCACCGGCTGCCCGGCGGCGAGCTGGCCGCACGCGGCGTCGATGTCCGTGCCCCGGTTGCGGCGCACGGTCACGTTCACACCGAGGTCCTCCAACCGCTGGCGGAACTCCTCCACACCAGCCGGCGAGGTCCCCGTCGTCGGCCAGCCCGGCGTGGGGTTCAGCGGGATCAGGTTGACGTGGGCGTGTGGCCGCAGGCGGCGGGCGATCACCGCCAGCTCGGCGGCATCGGACGGGCGATCGTTGACCCCGTCGATGAGGGCCCACTCGAAGCTGAGCCGCCTGCCGCGCTGGCGGAGGTAGTCCGCACACGCCTCGGTCAGCTCCGCCAGCGGGTAACGCTTGTTGATCGGCACGAGCTCGTCGCGGAGGCGGTCGTTGGCTGCGTGGAGGCTGACTGCGAGGTTGACCGGCAGCGAGCGCTGCGCCAACCGGCGGATGCCGGGCACGATGCCGACGGTGCTGATCGTGAGGTGCCGCGCCGACATGCCCACGTCGGCGTGGAGGCGCTCCACCGTGGCCCACACGGCGGCGTCATTGGCGAGTGGCTCGCCCATGCCCATGAACACGATGTTGCTGACTCGTCGGCCGAGCTCGCGGGCGCGCCGCGACGCCCGGATCACCTGCTCGACGATCTCTCCGGTCGTCAGCTGGCGGCTGAAGCCGGCCTGTCCGGTCGCACAGAACCCGCATCCCATGGCACAGCCGGCTTGCGTGCTCACGCACACGGTGGCGCGGTCGGGATAGAGCATCAGCACGGTCTCGATGCGGCTGCCACCGCGCAGCTCCCAGAGGAACTTGACCGTGTCGCCGCGGTCGCTGATCTGCTCGGTGACCGGTGTGAGGGCTTCGGGGAGCTGCTCGTCCAGCGAGGCGCGAAGGGCTTTGGGGACGTTGGTGAGCTCGGACGGCGTCTCGAAGCGTTGGTACAACCCCGACCACACCTGGTCGATGCGGTAGCGCGGCTGACCGTCGAGGAGCGTGCCGAGTTGTTGGCGGTCGACGTCGAAGCGGGTCGGATCCATCATCGGTCGCCCCGGTAGGCGACGTCCACGCGGTGGGTCTCGAAGCCGAGCTTGCGGTAGAGGCCGAGCGCGGCAGCGTTGGACTCGTCGACGAACAGCATCCCGGTCGTGACGCCCCGGGCGGCGATCGAGTCGAGGCCAGCGAGCGTGAGCGCCTTGCCGAGGCCGAGGCCGCCGAAGTCGGGGTCGACGGCGATCACGTAGATCTCGCCGAGCGCCGGGTCGGCGGCAGTCGCCGGGTGCAGCTTGGTCCAGCAGAACGCGGCGAGGCGCCCGTCGCGTTCGTGGAGCAGGAAGCCGGCGGGGTCGAACCACGGTTCCGCCTCCCGCGCGTGCAGCGTCGGGAGGTCCCAGCCGCCCTGCTCGGGGTGCCAGGCAAAGGCCCGGTTGTTGACCTCGATCCACGCCACCTCGTCCTCACCGACCACGAACTGCCGCGTCGCCACCGCTGCCTCGATGCCGATCGGCAGTTGCCGCCGCAGCTGCAGCAGACGTCGCTCGGCGACCATCCCCAGCTCGGCGGCGATCGCGTCGTGAGCGTCCGTCGCACCGTGCACCCACCAGTACAGCGGACCGGTCACCTCGGCGCGCAGCGCGCGCACCAGCGTCGTGAGGGCCATGGCGTCGTCGGCGACGTCTGGGCGCAGCGCCACCTCGACGCTGGTCGAATCGTGTGCCGCCGACGCTTGGGCGTAGCCGGCGAGGCCGCGACCTTCGTCCAGCAGCACCGCTGTGAACCCGGGCGCGCCACCAGCGGCGAGGTCGAGGCGCAGGTGATCGGACAGCGGCGGCTCGCCGGTCGCGGTCTCGACGGCGGCGAGGAGAGCGTCCACCGCCGTTCGCTCGGCCGCGGCCAAGCGGTGTACGACGCGCACGCTTCCCACCCGGTCACGCTACCCGTGCCGTCGGTAGCGTGACCCGATGGCTGGCCCGCGCACCGCACGAGGTCGTGCCCGGGCGGCAGCTCGCCTGTTGGCGCAGGAGTACACCGGCGAGCTGTGTGAGCTCGACCACACGACTGCGTTCGAGCTGCTGACGGCCACGATCCTCTCGGCGCAGACCACCGATGCCCGGGTGAACGCGGTGACGCCGGAGCTGTTCGCGCGGTATCCGACGGCCCACGACCTCGCCGTCGCCGACCCGTCGGACGTCGAGCGGATCGTGCACTCCACCGGCTTCTACGCCGCCAAGACCCGCAGCATCATCGCGATGGGCGCCGCGCTCGTCGAGGGCCACGGTGGCGACGTGCCCGTCGGCCTCGACGAGCTCGTCGCCCTGCCGGGCGTCGGGCGCAAGACTGCCAACCTCGTGCGCGTCGTCGCCTTCGGGCAGCCCGGCATCCCGGTGGACACCCACTGCGGGCGCGTGTCGCGGCGCGTCGGGCTGACGACCGAGGAGGATCCCGAGGCGGTGGAACGCGACCTCGGGAGCCTGCTCCCGAAGCCGCTGTGGGGTGGCTTCGGCCTGCGCCTGATCCTCCACGGTCGTCGAGTCTGCACGGCGCGCTCGCCGCGCTGCGATGCCTGTGTGATCGAGGGATCCTGCCCCTCGTCGGTCGTTCGGCGAACCCCCAAAAAGCCGTCGGTCTGACCATTTGTCGGCTTCGGGAATGTGTGTATAGTGAGGCCACCAACCAGGTTCCCGCCACCTGGATTGAGGGCGATGCCGGGATCCGCCGCCTGGCATCGCATGTGCGACGGCCCCGCGAGGGGCCGTCGCCGCATTTATCGGCTCAGGTTCAGCCGTTCTCCTCAGGCGAGCAGGGTGAGGGCCCTGCGGATGCCCCGTTCGGATGACTTCAGCGAACGCTCGACCTCGTGGAGGCTGGCCAGGGCGTCGGCGAGGGTGTCGCGGTCGGTTCCGGTCGCCATCGACGACACCAGACCGCCGATGCGCTGGTAGTAGCGCTCCAGTCCGTCGTTGATCGCGGCGAGCTCTGCACGGGCGGTGGCGCGGTCCATGCAGGCACTGTAGGGGCGGGGCGCGTGAGGTCGGCCGGCAACTCGCTCGCGGGCTCGCCACCCGCGTCGCTAGCCTCCCCCTTCGTGACCGTCGTTCCTGCTCGTGACGATCTGCGCGCCCTCGAGGGCTACCACTCGGCGCAGGTCGACGTGGAGGTGCGGCTCAACACGAACGAGTCGCCGCTGCCACCGCCCGCCGCCTGGCGCGACGCCTTCGCGGCGGAGGTGTCACGCATCGAATGGCATCGCTACCCCGACCGGGCGGTGACCGAGCTGCGGGGGGCGATCGCCGAGCAGCACCACGTCCTGCCCGATCAGGTGTTCGCCGCGAACGGCAGCAACGAGGTGCTCCAGGCGCTGCTCCTGGCCTACGGCGGCTTCGGCCGCAGGGTGCTGACGTTCGAGCCGACGTACCAGATGCACGCCCAGATCGCCCGGGTCACGGGCGCGACCGTCGTCGAGGGCGAGCGAGGCGCCGACTTCACGCTCGACACGGACGCTGCCGTCGCGCTCATCGGGTCGGTGCAGCCCGCGGTCACGTTCCTCTGCTCGCCGAACAACCCGACCGGGCTGGTCGAACTGCCCGGCACCGTTCGGGCGGTGCTCGAGGCGACCGACGCGGCCGGCAGCCTGCTCGTCGTCGACGAGGCCTACGCCCAGTTCTCGAGCTGGACGGCGCTCGACCTGCTCGGTGAGGACCGGGCGCTCGCCGTGGTGCGCACGTTCTCCAAGACGTGGAGCATGGCCGGCGCCCGTCTCGGCTACGTCGTCGCGCCGGCGTGGCTGATCGCCGAGCTCGACAAGGTCACCCTGCCGTACCACCTCGACACCGCCAAGCAGATCGCCGGCCGCCTCGCGTTGCGCTACTCGGGCGACATGGACGCTCGGGTGCAGCAGATCGTCGCCGAGCGCGACCGGGTGTCTGCGGGCCTCGCCGACCTCGGCGTCGAAGTGTTCCCGAGCGGTGCCAACTTCGTGCTGTTCCGCGTCGGCGACGATGCGCAGTCCGTCTGGCAGGGGCTGGTCGATCGCAGCGTGCTCGTGCGCGACTGCTCCGGCTGGCCGCGCCTGGCCGGCTGTCTGCGGGTCACCATCGGCACCGAGGACGAGAACACCGCGTTCCTGCAGGCCCTCCGGGAGGTCGTTCATGCTCCCGCCCGCCCACCCGCTGCGTCGGGGCCGTCGGGTGATGCCGGGGCGTCCGAGTCGGAGGCCGTATGACACACCGCACCGCGACCCGCTCGCGAACCACGAAGGAGACGTCGATCGAGCTGTCGATCGACCTCGACGGCACCGGGGTCACGTCGATCTCCACCGGCGTGCCGTTCTACGACCACATGCTCGACCAGCTCGGCCGCCATGGCGGCTTCGACCTGACGATCCAGGCGACCGGCGACCTGGAGATCGACACGCACCACACCGTCGAGGATGTCGCGATCGCTCTTGGCGAGGCGTTCCGCGAGGCGCTGGGTGACAAGGCGGGCGTGAACCGCTTCGCCAGCGGGCTGTTCCCGCTCGACGAGGCGCTGATCGAGGTCGCCCTCGATCTGTCCGGGCGGCCGTTCGTCGTCTGGGAGGTGCCGCTTCCCGAGAGCCTGCCGCTCGGCTCGCCGGCGTTCGACCCGCAGCTCGCCGAGCACGCCGTCGCCTCGTTCGCCACCGCCGCCGACATGACGCTGCACGTCAGCTTGCGCCGCGGGCGCAACGTGCACCACATCGTCGAGGCGACGTTCAAGGGGCTGGCCCGCTGCCTGCGCCACGCCGTGCGCATCGACCAGCCCGGCGCCATCCCCTCCACCAAGGGTGTCCTGTGACGCTGATCGCGGTCGCTGACTACGGGATCGGAAACCTGCGCTCGGCGCAGAAGGCGTTGCAGAAGGTCGGCGCCGATGCCCGCCTGACCGACGACCCGGACCTGATCGCCGACGCGGCCGCGGTCGTGCTGCCGGGCGTCGGAGCGTTCGGAGCCTGCATGAACGCGCTGCGCGCCGCGAAGCTGGAACAGCCGATCCTGGACGCGGTCGCCTCCGGGCGCCCGTTCCTCGGCATCTGCGTGGGGATGCAGATGCTGTTCACGTCCAGCGAGGAGGATCCCGACGCGGCGGGCCTCGACGTGATCCCCGGCACGGTGCGTTGGCTGCCCGACACGGTCAAGCGCCCACAGATGCAGTGGAACCGGTTGGAGTCGCGCCTCGCCGATCCGTTGCTGGCCGGGCTGGGCAACGACTCGTGGGTCTACTTCGTGCACTCGCTGCACGGCGTTCCCGACGATCCCTCGGCCGTTGCAGCAACCGTGGAGTACGGCGGCGAGGTCAACGCCGCGTTCCGATGGGGCAACGTGTTCGCGACCCAGTTCCACCCCGAGAAGTCGGCGGCCAGCGGCCTGCGGCTGCTCGCCAACTTCGTGGAGGTCGCCACCCGTGGCTGAGCTGTATCCCGCCATCGACCTCCTCGACGGCAAGGTCGTGCGCCTGCAGCAAGGGGACTACGAGAGCGAGACGCACTACGGCTACGACCCTGTTGCAGTTGCAACGTCCTTCGTCGACGCCGGTGCCGCGTGGGTGCACGTCGTCGACCTCGACGCCGCACGCGACGCCAACGCCCGGAACCGCTCCATCGTCGCGTCGATTGCGTCGGCCGTCGGTGGCCGGGCGTCGGTGCAGACCGGCGGGGGGGTGCGGACGGTCGAGGACGCCCGCGCGCTCGCCGACGCCGGTGTGGCCCGCGTCGTGATGGGCTCGGCGGCGGTGCGCGATCCATCGCTGGTCGACGCGGTCGCCGAGGTGTTGCCGGTGGCCGTGGGGCTCGATCACCGCGACGGCGTCCTGGCCGTGCACGGCTGGACGGAGGCATCCGACGTCACCGTCGCCCAGGCCCTGACGATGTTCGAGGCGGCGAGTGCGTTCGTGATCACCGACATCGGTCGCGACGGCATGCTGTCGGGGCCCGACCTCAACGGACTCGACCTCGCCGTGCGCTCCACCTCGACGCCGGTGATCGCCAGTGGGGGCATCAGCAGCCTGGAGGACGTGAGGGTGGCCGCCGGGATCGGCGTCGCCGGGGTCATCACCGGCAAGGCGATCTACGAGGGCCGGTTCACCGTCGCCGACGCCGTCGCCGTGCTGCGCGAGGTCGCGTCGTGAGGGTTGCTCGCGTGGTGCCCTGCCTGGACGTCACCGACGGCCGGGTCGTGAAGGGCGTCAACTTCGTCGGCCTGCGCGACGCTGGCGATCCGGTCGAGCTCGCCGCCCGCTACGACGCCGAGGGCGCCGACGAGCTCGTCTTCCTCGACATCACCGCGTCCAGCGACGCCCGCACGACGATGATCGATGTCGTGGCCCGCACCGCCGAGGAGGTGTTCATCCCGCTGACCGTGGGCGGCGGCATCCGCAGCGTGGAAGACGCCCGGTCGATGCTTCGGGCGGGTGCCGACAAGGTCAGCGTCAACACCGCCGCCGCGCAGCGCCCGGAGCTGATCGCCGAGATCGCCGCCGAGTTCGGCAACCAGTGCGTGGTGTGCGCGGTCGACGCCAAGCGGCGCGATGGCGGATTCGAGGTCTTCCTTCACGGTGGCCGCACACCGACTGGCATCGACGCGATCGACTGGTCGGCGCGAGCCGCCTCCCTCGGCGCGGGGGAGATCCTGCTCACGTCGATGGACCGCGACGGCACCAAGTCCGGCTTCGACCTGGAGCTGACGCGGGCGGTCGCCGACGCCGTGCCCGTGCCCGTGGTGGCCAGCGGAGGTGTCGGCACGCTCCAACACCTCGTCGACGGTGTGGTCGAAGGCGGCGCCGACGCCGTGCTCGCGGCCAGCATCTTCCACTTCGGCGAGCACACGATCGCCGACGCCAAAGCCGCCCTGGCCGCCGCCGGCGTCACCGTCCGCCCCGCGGTGCGGCGAGCCGGCGCGGTGTCAGAACGGGATCGGGTCTGGCCTGGTCTGTGAGCGCCGATGTTCTGACACCTGGAGGTGTCAGGGGTCGTCGGGCGGGCGGTGTCAGAACGGGATCGGGTCTGGCCTGGTCTGTGAGCGCCGATGTTCTGACACCTGGCGGTGTCAGAGGTCGGTGAGGGTGGCGACGACGGGGGCGAAGGGGTCGATGTCGTCGGGGCCGACGATCACGTAGCTGAAGCCCCAGCGCTCGCGCCGGGCGCGGAGGTCGTCGATGATCTGCTCGGGGGTGCCGATCAGCGCGAACGGGGAGTCGAGCAGCCAGGCCGGCTCGATCCCGAGGGCGCCGGCGATCCCCTCGGCCGTGGCCTGACGATCGTCGGTGACGTTCACCATGAACACGCGGATGTTCAGCTCGAGGTCGTCGAAGCGGTCGCCGGCGGCGGCGCGCACCCAGGCCAGCTTCTCGTCGACGGCCTCGGCGGACATCGACTGGATCGCGCCCATCCCGACCGCCCCCTCGTGCAGCGACCCGTTGATGCCGACGATGTCGGCGCGGCGGGCGGCGAGCGACAGCATGCGCTTCGCGCCGCCGCCGAGCAGCAGCTTGGGCGTCGCCTGGACCGGCTTGGGCTGAGCGTCGTAGCCGGTGATCCGGTAGTGCTCGCCGTCGAGGTCGAACGCACCGGGCCCGAACGCGCCCTCGATCACATCGAGCGCCTCCTCCAACCGGCTGATCCGCACGCCCGGCGAGTCGTAGGCGATGCCGGCCTGGTCGTAGTCGGTGCGCATCCATCCCGCGCCGACGCCGACCTCGAGGCGTCCGTCGGACAAGACGTCGAGGGTGGCGAGCTCCTTGGCCAGCACGACCGGGTGCCTGTAGTCGTTGGCCAACACGAGCGCGCCGATCCGCAACCGGGTGGTGACGGCGGCAGCGACCGCCAACGCCGGCGCAGGCGCGAGCTGCGGCCCGAAGTGATCGGGCATCGTCAACACGTCGTAGCCGAGTCGCTCGACGCGCACCGCGAGATCGCGCCACTCGGCTGCACTCGCCGCGGCCGACGCCTGGATGCCGAAGCGGAAGGGGCGGGGATCGGCCATGATGTGACGGTAGGCGAGGTGACCGGCACCTGCGCGGTCCGGCCCGGTACGGTTGGTCCGCTGTGAATCCGTTCTGGGCCACGAGCCGCGGGATCTCGCGCTCGCTCGGGTGGGTCGCCCGCCTCGGCATCATCGTGCTGGCGGGGGCCCTCTTGGCGACCGCCGTCATCGCTGGGATCGCGCCGCGCGCCTGGAGCCTGGCCAACGCCCACGACGAGCTCCCGGTCGAGCTGCCGCCCTGGGAGGACCTCGCCCAGCGCACCTACGTGTACGACCGCTACGGAAGCCAGATCGCCGTGTACCAGTTGGAGAACAGCCAACCGGTGTCGATCAGCCAGGTGCCACAGAACGTGATCAGGGCATTCCTCGCCGTCGAGGACCGCACGTTCTTCGACCACGACGGCGTGAACATCCGCAGCCTCGTCCGTGCCGTGCTGTCCAACGCCGAGGGCGGCTCCGCCCGGCAGGGCGCGTCGACGATCACGCAGCAGGTCGTGAAGGTGGAGTACCTCGCCGGCCTCGAACGCGACGGCCGCTACAAGATCCTCCAGGCCCACTACGCGCTCATGCTGGAGCGGGAGAAGACGAAGAGCGAGATCCTCGAGCGCTACCTGAACACGATCTACTTCGGCAACAACGCTTACGGCATCCAGGCAGCCTCGGAGGTGTACTTCGGCGTGCCCGTGGAGCAGCTGAGCCAGATCCAGGGCGCGTTCCTCGCCGGACTCGTCCAGGCGCCGACGAGCTACGACCCGATCCGCCGCCCCGAGTTCAGCCAGCGCCGTTTCGACCAGGTCGTGCAGGCCCTCGTCGACACCGACCTCATCACCGAGGACGAGGCGAAGACCCTCACCGACCCCGACGACTTGAACCACTTTCCACTGCCGGACAAGGTGCAGAGCTTCGGCGAGGACGGCGAGAACACGCGCACCTTCTACACCGAGGCGGTGAAGGACTACCTCCTGAACCGCTCCGACATCCTCGGCGACACGGTGCAGGAGCGCTACAACCGCCTGTTCCGCGGGGGCCTGCGGATCTACACGACCCTCGACCCGAAGGTGCAGGAGGCCGACGACGCCGCCCGCGCGACGTTGCCGCAGAACACCAAGGGTGTCGAGACGGCGCTGGTCAGCCTGGACAGCAAGACCGGGGCGATCCGGGCGATGACCAGCGGCAAGGACTTCCAGGCCGGTGTCAACGAGATCAACCTGACGCTCAACCCGCGCCAGACGGGCTCGAGCATCAAGATGTTCATCCTCGCCGCGGCCATCCAGGCCGGCGCCCAGTCCAACGACCTGATCGACGGACCGAGCACCTGCCAGTTGCCCAACCCCGGCAACAACAAGGAGCCCGTCTTCGATGTCAGCGGCGTCGGAGCCGGTCTCGGCACCTTGCAGCAGATGACGGCCAAGTCGATCAACTGCGCGTACGTTCGGCTGGCCCAGATCGTCGGGTTGCAGCGCAACGTCGACACGCAGCTGGCCGCGATGGACAACCCGTACCTGCGTGAGCGTCAGGCCGACCCCAACCTTGCCGACGAGAAGAAGGTGCGGCCGATCGCGTCGATGGGCACCGGCAACAACGAGATGAGCCCGCTCGACATGGCCTCGGGCGCACAGACGATCGCCAACTACGGCGTGCACCACGAGCCCTACTACGTCGAGCGAATCGACGGCCCGAGCGGGACGGTGTACGTGCACGACGACCCCGGCACGCGGGTGTTCGACGCGGCGACCGCCGAGCGCACGATCGACGTGCTGAAGACGGTCATCACCGAGGGCACGGCGAACAACAACGACCTGGCTGGCCGCACCTCAGCCGGCAAGACCGGCACGCAGGACAACAACACCAACGTGTGGTTCGTCGGGTTCACCCCCGAGCTGACGACTGCGGTGTGGATCGGCAACCCGGACCAGGGTGACTTCCGGATGACGTCGAGCAACCTCCCCGAGTTCGGGCGCAACGTGCAGGGCGGGCGCTTCGCCGCCCCGATCTGGAAGGTGGCGATGGATGCCGCATTGGCCGGAGTGCCGGCCAGCGACTGGAGCCCGGCGCCTGCCTATCCCCGGCCCGCCAGCCGCCTGTACCTGCCCGGCACGGAGTGCGTCTACCAGTCCGTCACCCGGGTCGTCGAGCCGGACCCGAACGCCGAGACCGTGCCGCCCGAGACCGGACCCGACGGTGCGACGGTCCCCACGGAACCGACCGTGCCGGTGACCGTCGCCCAGCTGGTGCCGGTGCCTGACACAGGTACCACGGTGCCGCAGTTCGAGCACGTGAACCCGACGGCGCCGCTGCCGACGACGCCGAACACCGCGACGGGATTCACGATCACACAATGCGGTCGAGGCGGTACGGTCCTCACGACCACGACGACTGCAGCAGGAGGCTAGGTGTCGGTGCTCGAACAGGTGCTCGCGCTCCAGGCGCTCGACACGTCCGCCGACCAACTCCGTCATCAGCTCGACCGACTGCCCGAGCGCGCGGCCCGCAGTGCGGCCGATGACGCAGTCCGCGCGCTGCTGGCCGAGCAGGCATCGCTCACCGCTCGCACCGAGCGGCTCGACGCCGAAGTGGCCCAGGCCGAGCGCGACTCGGCGGCGATCGACGCGCACGTCGAGCGGCTGAACAAGCAGCTGAAGACCGTGATCTCGCCCCGCGAGGCCGAGGCCTTGCAGAACGAGCTGGCGACGCTGGCCGGGCGGCGCAGCGACCTCGACGACATCGAGCTCGCCGCGCTCGACACGCTCGGCGAGATCGAGTCAGCCGAGGCGGAGCTGGCGGCGAACGAGCCGGGCCTGCGCCACGCCGCCACCGCGGCGGCAGACGCCCAGACCGCGGCGGAGGCTGACATCGCGGCCCAGCTGGACGAGCTGGCCAGCCGACGAGCGGCAGCGATCGCGGACGTACCCGACGCACTGCTCGCCGCCTACGAGACGAGGCGTTCACAGTTCGGCGGGATCGCCATCGCGCGCCTGCAGGGTTCGGCCTGCGGTGGCTGCCACCTCGACCTGTCGCGCTCTGAGCTGGAGGCGCTCAAGGCGCATCCCGACGACGAGCCGGCGCACTGCCCGAACTGCGATCGCTGGCTCGTCCGGTAGCGCAGCCGTGCTGCTCTGGATGGTGGGCGGCGCGGTGCTCGCCGTGTGGGCCGTGTTTCGCGACCCGACCTTCGACTACCGGCTCCTGATCGTCGGCGTCCTGCTGCCCGACCTGATCGACGCCCTCTTCGGCGGGGCGCGGGTGATGCACTCGATCACCGGGAGCGTCGTGCTCCTCGTCGTCGTCATGCTGGTCACCATCGGCCGCCGCGCCGCCCGCAAGCGCTGGCTTGCCCTGCCGATCGGAACGTTCCTGCACCTCGTGCTCGACGGTGCCTTCGCCGACACCCAGGTGTTCTGGTGGCCCTTCACCGGAGGTGGCTTCGACGACGCGCCCTTGCCCGTCGTCGACCGCGGCCCGATCAACATCCTGCTCGAGCTGCTGGGCCTGGCGATCCTCGTCTTCCTCTGGCGCAGGTTCCGGCTGTCGGACCCGCGGCGGCGGCGGTTGTTCCTGCGCGAAGGTCGTCTCGTCGACACTCGCCGCTGACACCGCGGCGGCCGCCGATGTGGTGGACTTCCTGCCGTGCTGATCCTCGTGCGCCACGGACGGACGGCCGCGAACCGCAGCGGTCTGCTGCAGGGACGCAGCGACCTCCCGCTCGACGACCTCGGCCGGGCCCAGGCAGCCGCGCTGGGATCGATGTTCGCGCCCGACACGATGGTGATCACGAGCCCGCTGGCCCGGGCCGTCGCGACCGGCAGGGCGATCCGCGGCGACGTGTCGATCGACGAACGTTGGATCGAGTTCGACTACGGGGAGTACGACGGGCTCCCGATCGACGAGCTGCCGGCGGGGATGTGGGACGACTGGCACCTCGACACCGCGTACGCGCCGCCCGGCGGTGAGTCGCTGCTCGACGTCGACGGGCGGGTGCGAGCCGCGTGTGAGGAACTGTCACCGCTCGCCGAGGAGCGCGACGTCGTCGTCGTGAGCCACGTCGGACCGATCAAGTCGGCGATCGCCTGGGCCCTCGACGTCGGTGTGGAGATCACCTGGCGCTGCCACCTTGACGTGGCGTCGGTGTGCCGGATCGGGTTCACCCGCCGAGGTCCGATCCTGCGCTCGTTCAACGACACCGCGCACCTGCGCGACCTCGACATCGCCGGCGCGCCCACCGTCTTGCCGTGAGCGCCCGCGCGCTGGTGATCGTCGCCGACGACCTGACCGGTGCCTGCGACACGGCCGGCATGGTGGCCGCGGCCGGTCGGCCGGTGCGGGTCGACCTCGGGCCGGGCGGCGACCGCGACGCCTGGGTACGGGCAGTGGACCTCGACAGCCGGGCGGGCGACGCGCAACGTGCCGTCGTTCGCACCGTCGCCGCGATCCGCGACGCCACCGCCGCCGGCGCCGAGGTGTACCTGAAGATCGACTCGACGCTGCGGGGTCACATCGTGCAGGTGGTGGACGCGGCGTCGGCCGCGTTCCTCGCCGACCGTCCCGGTGGCAGGGTGGTGGTCTGCCCCGCCTTTCCGGCCCGGGGGCGCACGGTGACGGCGCGGCGCCTGCTCGTCGAAGGTGTCGCTCGCGAGTCGGCCGTTCTGGAGGCGGTCGCAAGGTTGCCCGGCGTCGAGGTGCCCGATGCGGCCAGCGACGCCGACCTGGCCGCGATCGTCGCCGCGAGCGCCGATCAGCCGGTGCTGTGGGTCGGTTCGGCAGGCATGGCGCCGCACGTGGCCGGCAGGGGCGCTGGCGCGCTGGCGCCGAGCCCCACGATCCCACGCGTGCACTCGGTCGCCGTCGTGGTCGGGACCGAACAGGCGGCCGCGATCGCGGGCGCTCGCGACCTCCGCCGGCGGGCCGACGCCCGGATCGAGGTGGTCGACGGGGATCCCCGCGTCCGGGCGATGATCGATCGCGCCGAGGCCGCTGCATCGCGCCACGACGGGATCGTCGTGACCGGGGGGTACACGGCGCGCCGTCTGCTCGACCGGCTCGGTGTCGCCTCGCTGCTCGTCGGTGGCGAGGTGGAGCCGGGCATCCCGTGGAGCACCACGTTGGATGGCGGCCGGGCCTTCGTCACCAAGGCCGGCGGCTTCGGCGACCGGGGCACGCTCGGCCGGGCGGTCGATCGGCTGCTCGGCCCGGCATGATGGGTGGGATGGTGCCGAGGGTCGCGGTGACGATGGGTGACCCGGCGGGCATCGGCCCCGAGGTCGTGGTCAAGGCGGTCTCCCGGCCCGACGTGGCGGCCGAGTTGCGCCCGATCGTGATCGGCGACCGCCGCCGCCTGGAGCGGGCCGCGGCCATCTGCGAGCGCGACGTCGAGTGGTGCGTCGTCACCACCGACGCGGTCCGCACCGACCACGACCGCCCCACAGGCGCGGTCGAGGTGATCGACGTCGGCGGGGTCCCCGAAGACCTCCCATGGGGCACCGTGTCGCCCGTCGGGGGTGAGGCCGCGTACCGGTGCGTCCGGATCGCCGCCGAGCTCGCGCTCGCCGAGCGGGTGGACGCGATCTGCACGGCGCCGCTCAACAAGGAGGCGCTGCACGCCGCCGGCCACCGGTACCCGGGGCACACCGAGCTGCTGGCCGAACTGACGGGGACCCCCGAGGTCTCGATGCTCTTGATCGCGCCGGGGTTGCGTGTCGTGCACGTGACGACCCACATCGGCCTGCTGGACGCCGTGGAGCGCATCGAGCCCGGGCTCGTCGCCCGCACGATCCGCCGTGCCCACGAGACGCTCGTGCGGGCCGGGATCGACCAGCCGCGCCTGGCCGTGTGCGGCATCAACCCACACGCCGGGGAGCACGGCTTGTTCGGACACGGCGAGGAGGCGTCGAAGATCGATCCGGCGATCGTCGAGGTGCGCACCGAGGGCATCGACGCCGTCGGCCCGCTGCCCGCCGACACGCTGTTCTTCCGAGCTCGACGTGGCGACTTCGACTGCGTCGTAGCGATGTACCACGACCAGGGCCACGGACCGATCAAGGTGCTCGGACTGGAAGCCGGTGTCAACGTCACCATCGGACTGCCGGTGGTGCGCACGAGCGTGGATCACGGTACGGCGTTCGACATCGCCGGTACCGGGCTGGCCGACGAGCGATCGATGGTCGAGGCGCTGCGCCAGGCGGTGTCGCTCGCCGTGGCCCGCTGACGGGCGGTCGGCGCCGCTCAGCTCGGGGTCTGACCCGCAGCGATCGCACCCGGATCGGCCACCGCCGGCTCGGGTGGCACGGTGGTGGTGGTCGTGGTCGTCGTCTGGGAGAGGTAGCGGTCCGAGCCGGTCTGGTAGCACTCGTCGACCTTGGCGGAGATCGCTGCCTGGTCGAGCGCCGCCAACACTTTGACCGATGCGTCAGCGGGCAGACCCTCGGCTGCCGCCGGCCCGAACGTCGTGGGATCGGGCCGCGCCCCTTGCGCGTAGCCAGCGGCATCGGCGGTGGAGCAGGCCTGCGTGATGGCCTCGGTCTGCACGCGGGTGATCTCGAACGCGACGAGGTCCGCGTACTCCTGCGTGACGAGCTCCAACGCCTGCTCCGCCTGCTCACGGGCGCTGGCCGCGTCGCTGAGCTGGCGTTCCGCCTCGTCGCGGACCTCCTGCACGTCGTCGAACGCTTCCTGCTGGGCGTCGGCCTGCGACTGCGCGAGCTCGGCGTCCTTGGCCGCCACCTGGGCCTGCAGCTCGGCGACCTGCTTGGTGTCGTCCTCCGGGCGGGTGGCGACGAGTCCGATGATCACGGCCGCCGCCGCAACACCGAGGACGAGCCACCCCCACACGGGCAGGGCCCAGCGCCTGGACAGGAATCCGGGCGACGCGTCGGATGCGTCCTCCGGATCGGTGGCCGCGTCGGGATCCTCGGACACGGGGTCCGGAGGTGCCGGTAGATCGGTGGCCGCCGGACTCGACGGATCGGGTGGCGGCAGGCTCATCGTCGCCATGGTACGACGCCGCGGCGGTCGTCCCGTCGGCGCGCGGCCGCTCGGCTCGTCCGGGTGCCTACCATGCTCGGCGATGTCGCCCCCGACCGCACCGTCGCGCCGTGTGCCGACGGTGGTGCGCGCTGCGTCGGTGGTCGCGCTCCTCGTGCTCGCCGCGTGCGCAGGCGGAGGAGGGAAGGACGAGGCGGCGACGCCGACGCTGCTCACCACGCCCGACTCGTCCGCGGTCGATGGTGCCTCGACGTCCCCGGACGGATCGATGCTCGCCGACTCGACCGCGCCCTCCACCGCCGCCGGTGAGACGACGATCGCGACCGCGTCAGCGGCCGACGGCACGGATGCGTCGGGGTCGACGGTGGTGGCGCCGGTGAACCCGGTGAACCCGGAGAACCCGGAGCTGCCGGGTCAGACGACGGCCCCCGGAGGGATTCCCGCATCGTCGACGACGCCCGGCACGACGGCGAGCACGCTGCTGCCCACCGCGACCACCGCCGACGTCGAACCGTCCAACGCGCCGTTGGCCACGAACGCTCCGATCCCGACGTCGCCGGAGCCGCCGGACACGATCGGGGGCACCGACGCCGACTTCCTGCTCGGACCCCGATCCGTCGCGGGCGTGCAGTTCGGCGCGTCGATCCAGACGGTGCTGAACCGGCTCACCACCCTGCTCGGCCCGCCGCTGACGGTGCAGGAGGACTTCGCCGACTGCGCGAACGGCACGGCGACGGCGGTGCAGTGGTACGCCCTCGGCGTCATCGTGACGGACCGCGGCTTGCAGTACTACACGGTGGGGATGGCGACCGACATGTACGAGGGTCTCCCCGTACCGGGCTGGCACACATCGACGGGCGTGACGGTCGGCGCGACGACGTCCCAGATCCAGACGGCCTACCCGGGGCAGGTCACGATCGGATCCAGCTCCGGCGGGTTCGCCTCCTTCGACATCACCGGCGGCGCCGACGCCGGCCTCACCGGTCAGCTGTACAACGACTCGCTCCAGTCGCTGTCGGGCGGCTCGAGCGAGTGCTGAACGCCAGCGCGCCCTCGCGCCAGGTGCGGTCGAGATCGGCGCCCGGCAGGAAGCGTTCGTCGATCTCGAGCACGACCATCCCGTGGGCGAACGCCCACAGCGCCTGGGCCAGTTGCGGCTCGCCGGTCGCCCGGTAGAAGGGCTCGCCAGCCCAGGCCTCGAGCCCCGGCGTCAGGTACTGCCGGGGCAGTTCGCCGGCGGTGGCGAGTCGGTAGCGATTGGGCTCCTGCCGACCGAGCCGCCGGTACGCGGCCAGCAGCGCGGCGACCGCCGTGCGTCGCCCGGGACGGTCGACCGCAGCGTGGCAGGCGTCGCCCGCGGTGAACAGCGCATCGTCGGCGAGGAGGGCCACGAGCTCGTCCCTGCCGCTGAGGTGCTTGTAGAGCGAGGGCGCCTTGATCCCGAGGTCGGCACCGATCCGGCGCATCGTGAGCGCGGCCGCACCCTCTCCATCGACGATGGCCGCGGCGGCCGCGACGATCTCGACGAGGCGCACGGGGAGTTCCCGGCGGACCGGGCGGGCGGCGATCCGGGGGAGCGCGCCAGTCACGCCGGCGTCAGTTCGAGGACCGGGTGCTTGGAGGTGATCGCGGCCAGCTCGTCGTCGGTGGAGTCGGGTCCGACGCCGTCGAAGAACACGCCGACCTCGGCCTTCCAGCGGCGCAGGTAGGAGCGCAGCACCTCGACAGCCCGCGGGTCGTCCGGCGTGAGCTCTCGAGCGACGTACTCGCGCCGCGTGCGGCCGAGGATCAGCGCCAGCCGGCCGTCGTCGGCGCGCACGTTGCGCACCCACTGGCCGTGCCCACGGGGCGACACCAGGTACTCGTGTCCGTCGAGCTCGAGCAGGTTGACGGGCGTGCGGCGCGGCTCGCCCGAGGTGCGGCCCTTGGTCTCCAGGATCCGCGATCCCATCACGCTGATGCCGAGCCGGGTCAACCCGCTGATCGAGCGGTTGAACACGTTGCGGGTGAACCAGCCCGGTGCCCGGTAGTGGGGGGTGCCGATAGTCATGTGGCCATGGTACGGCTAACACCGTTAGCCGTCAACACGTCGCGGTCAGCGGGGCAGCCCCAGCACTCGCTCGGCGAGGACGTTGCGCAACACGTTGCTCGTCCCGCCCATGATCGTGTAGCCGGGTGCGTAGGCGAGGCCGCGACCGACGTGATCCCACAGCAGCGCTTCGGGACCGAGCGTGGCGGCGACGAAGTCGGCCACCCGCTGCTCGTGCTCGGTGCAGAAGCACTTGGTCGCGGCCGAGAACCCGGCCGGCGCCTGGCGCAACACCTCGCGGGCGACGAGGATTCGCCCGATCCGGTAGCCGCTCTCGATCGCCGCGATCTCCTGGCGCACGACGGCGTCGTCGCGGTCGGCTCGTTCGAGCGCCCGCCGGTACAGCTGGTGGTTGGACAGCAGGCGGTCGATACCGCCTCGCTCGTGCTCCAGCTGGCGCATCGTCTGCTTGAACGCCGCGCCTTCCACGCCGACGAGGTTGCCCTCGGGCACCCGGACCTCGTCGAAGTAGACCTCGCAGAAGTGGCGGTTGCCGGTCATGTCGGTGATCGGTCGGACCTCGATGCCAGGCGTGGTCATCGGGACGACGATCTCGGAGATGCCGGCGTGCGGTGGCCCGTCGTCACGGGTGCGGCAGATCACGTAGCAGTAGTCGGCGACGGCGGCGAAGCTCGTCCAGATCTTCTGGCCGTCGATCACCCACTCGTGGCCGTCGAGGCGCGCCGCGGTCCGCAGGGAGGCGAGGTCGCTGCCGGCGTCGGGCTCGCTCATGCCGATGCACCACGTCGTCTCGCCGGACAGCATCTGGGGGAGGAGCTCGCGCTGCTGTTCGGGCCGCCCGTAGGCGATGAGCGTCGGGCCCATCTGACGGTCGGCGAACCACATCGCCGCGATCGGCGCGCCGGCGGTGATCATCTCCTCGGCGACGATGAGGCGATCGATCGGCGGGCGACCTCCGCCACCGTGCTCGACGGGCCAGGTCATCCCGATCCAGCCGAGCTCGGCCATCTCCAACGCGAACTCCTTGGAGTAGCCGTTGATCCACGAGTCGTTGTGCGCGCCGAAGCGGTCCACGGCGGATGCGGCGACCTCCCGGGCCCTGGCTCGAAGCTCCTGCTGCTCGGCGGTCCACGCGAAGTCCATCGGCCCGGATGCTAGAAGTCAGCACGTGGGCGAGCAGCACGTCGATGTCGTGATCGTGGGGGCGGGGTTGTCGGGTGTCGGCGCCGCATGTCACCTCCTGCGCGAGTGCCCGGGCACGACGTTCGCCGTGCTGGAGGCGCGCGAGGCGATCGGCGGTACGTGGGACCTGTTCCGCTTCCCGGGCGTGCGGTCCGACTCGGACATGTTCACGCTCGCCTATTCCTTCCGCCCGTGGACCGGTGAGCGGACGATGGCGACGGGCGAGTCGATCCGCCAGTACATCCGGGAGACGGCCGACGAGCACGGTGTGACCGACCGCATTCGCTTCGGCCATCGCGTGGTCTGCGCCTCCTGGTCGGGCGAGGAGTCGTGTTGGCGCGTCGAGGCCGAGCACGGCGGCGCCACCGTCGTGTTCACCTGCTCGTTCCTGTTCGCCTGTGCCGGCTACTACCGCTACGACGAGGGCTACACGCCCGAGCTGGCTGGCGTCGACGACTTCGCCGGCGCGGTGGTGCACCCACAGCGCTGGCCGGACGACCTCGATCACCGGGACAAGCGGGTCGTGGTGATCGGCAGCGGCGCGACCGCGGTGACGATCGTGCCGGCGATGGCCGAGACCGCGGCACACGTCACGATGCTGCAGCGCTCGCCGACGTACGTGCTGTCGTTGCCGCTGCACGATCCGATCGCCGATCGGCTGCGCCGGTGGCTGCCGTCGCAGATCGCCTACCCGTTTATCCGCGCCAAGAACACGACCGGCCAGACGGTCATGTACCAGTTCAGCCGGCGCGCGCCGGAACGGATGAAGGAGGTGCTCCGTCGCGGCATCGCGTCACACCTTCCCGACGGCTTCGACATCGGCGACGCGTTCACGCCGACCTACCAGCCGTGGGACCAACGGCTGTGCTTCGTGCCCGACGCCGACCTGTTCACGGCGATCGGCGACGGGCGGGCCTCGGTCGTCACCGGCCACATCGACCGCATCACACCGCAGGGCGTACGGCTGGAGTCCGGCGAGGAGCTGGCGGCCGACATCATCGTCACAGCGACGGGGCTGAACCTGCTGGCGATCGGTGGCATCCGCCTCGACGTCGACGGGCGGCCGATCGACGTCGGCGCGTCGGTCGCCTACCGCGGGATGATGCTCGCCGGCGTCCCGAACTTCGCGTTCGTCGTCGGCTACACGAACGCGTCGTGGACGCTGAAGGCCGATCTCGTGTCGCGGTTCGTGTGCCGGCTGCTGAACCGGATGCGCGACCGCGACGAGCGCTCCGTCACGCCGCAGATGCCCGAAGGCGATGTCGAGCTGCGTCCCGTGTTCGACCTCCAGGCCGGCTACGTCCGTCGCGGCGCCGACCAGATCCCCCGGCAAGGCGACCGCTCACCGTGGCGGGCCCACCAGAACTACTTCCGGGATCTGCCGATGTACCGCCTCGCCCGCCTCGACGACGACGCCCTCCAGTTCTCCGGCTGACCTCCACCCGAACTCGGGAGCAGATCGGGTGCTCTGGCACCCGATCTGCTCCCGAGAATGCCAGGGTGGCACGATCTCGGGCGTGTCGTCGATGGAGGTGTGGGCCGGGCTCCCGGCAGATGTGGCGCTGCGCGATGTCGGAGCGATCGCGGCGCGGGCGGAGGCGATGGGGTTCGACGGGCTCCACGTGGCCGAGACCGTGCACGACTCGTTCCTCGTCGCCCAGCTCGCCGCCGTTGCGACGGAACGGCTGCTGATCCGTACGAGCGTCGCGCTGGCCTTTCCACGCAGCCCGATGATCACTGCGCTCGCGGCCTGGGACGTGCAGGACCTCTCCGGCGGGCGGTTCCACCTCGGCTTGGGCACGCAGGTGCGGGGCAACATCGAGGGCCGATTCGCCGTGCCGTGGTCCGACCCGATCGGCCGGATGGAGGACTACGTCGGCGCGCTGCGCGCGATCTTCGGCGCGTTCACGAGCGGCGGTGAGCTGCGACACGACGGCCCGCACTACCGGTTCACGCGGCTCCAGCCGTACTTCAACCCCGGCCCGCTCCCGGCGGGACCGCCACCGATCTGGCTCGGCGGCGTCGGACAGCGGATGTGGCAGCTCGCGGGTCGGTGCGCGGCGGGCATCGTGACCCACCCAACCAACAGCGATCCCGAGTACCTGCGCGACGTGTGCCTGCCCGCGCTGCGAGCCGGCGAGCTCGATGCCGGGCGTCCGGCGGGCGACGCCACGGTCATCGTCGGCCGATCGATGATCACCGGCCGCGACGATGCCGCCGTGGCAGCCGCGCGCGAGCATCAGCGTCAGCTGCTGGCGTTCCTGTACTCGACGCCCGCCTACCGCCCGGCGCTCGAGGCGCGAGGGCTGGGTGCGGTGCACGAGCAGCTCCACCGGATGTCGTTGCAGCAGCAGTGGGACGGCCTGCCTGAGGTGCTCACCGACGACGTGGTCGATCAGCTCGTCCCGTGCGCGCCCTACGACCGCCTGGCCGCGGTCCTGAAGGACCGCTACGCCGACTGCGCCGACGGCATCTGCCTCACCCTCCCCACCGACCCCACCGACGACGAAATCATCGCCGCCGTCGTGGCAGAACTCCGCTGAGACCATCGTTCTCGGGAGCAAAACGGGTGCCAGAGCACCCGTTTTGCTCCCGAGAACGAGTGGGAGGGCGCACGGTCACTCGCCGGCGTCAGTGTCAATCGACGCGGATCGGCACGCTGGTGACGACGGTGTTGGGGCGGTACAGCAGGCGGGCCTTGATGGCGAAGCCGGACTGGTTGTGCAGCCACTGGGTCGAGAGCGACGTGACGAACTCGGGGATGACGACGGTGATGATGTCGTCGCGGTTCTGGGCGTCGAGGTCGTCGAGGAACTCCAGGATCGGGCGGGTCAGCTCGCGGTAGGGCGACGAGATCGTGTTCAGCTCGATCGGCATGTCGAAGTCGTCCCACTGTCGCTGCAGCTCCTCTTCCTCCTCGGCGTCGCGCACGACCGAGAGGGCGAACAGGCGGTCGGGGGCCAGGCTGCGGGCGTAGCCAACGGCCGTCAGCACGCCCTGGTTCACGCCGTTGACGAGCACGACGACGCAGTGGGTGCGGCGCGGCACCTTGGTGCCGGGCTCCGCCCGCACGGCGATCTTGACCCGCTCGTAGTGGCGGTGGATCAGGCTGAAGATGAGCACGAGCAGCGGGATGATCGCCGCCGGCACCCAGGCTCCGCTGCTGAACTTGACGACGACCACGATCAGCGTCACGGCGAGCGTCGTGAGCGCGCCGATCGCATTGACGACGAGGTGCCAACGCCATCCCGGCTGGCGGTGCCGCTTGTGGTGCACCACCATGCCGGTCTGGCTCAGCGTGAAGCCGGTGAAGACACCGACGGCGTACAGCGGGATCAGCTTGGAGATGTTGCCGCCGAAGGCGATCACGAGCACGACCGCCGTACCGGACAGGAACAGGATCGAGTTCGAGTACACGAGGCGGTCGCCGCGGTTGGCGAACTGGTGTGGCAGGTAGCCGTCCTTGGCGATGATCGACGCCAGCGACGGGTAGCCGGCGTATGCGGTGTTGGCGGCGAGGATGAGGATCGAGAACGTCGCGAACTGGGTGATGAAGAACAAGATGTTGCGCCCGCCGTACACCTGCTCCGCCAGCTGAGCGAGCACCGTGTCGGTCACGTGACCCTCCTCGTCGGCCACCGGCTGGAGGTGGTGGGCCAGCACCGAGAGCCCGAAGAACGTGACGGCGAGGATCGACGCCATCATCACGAGCGTGGTTGCCGCGTTCTTGCTCTCCGGACGCCGGAACGTGGGCACGCCGTTGGAGACGGCTTCCACACCCGACAAGGCGACGGCACCCGAGGAGAACGCCTTGAGGAAGAAGTAGACGCCGATCGTCCCTTGCCCGGCGAGCAGATCCTTCACATAGGGGTCGCTGTGGTCGATCGGGGGAAGGTCCTGGAAGAACACCCGGTAGAGACCGACGATGATCAGCAGTGAGAGCGACGCGATGTACAGGTACGTCGGCGGGGCGAACAGCGACCCCGACTCGCGCAGGCCGCGGAGGTTGGCGACCGTCATCAGCACGATGAACGCGACGCAGAGGTGCACCCGATAGTCGGCCAGCCCGTTGAACGCGGACACGATGGCGGCGACGCCACCGGCGACCGACACGGCGACGGTCAGCGTGTAGTCGACGAGCAGCGAGCCGCCGGCGACGAGCGACGGGTAGGCGCCGAGGTTGTCCTTGCTGACGACGTAGCACCCGCCGCCGCTCGGGTAGGCGAAGATCGTCTGCCGGTAGCTGAACGTCACGATGGCGAGCAGCACCACGACGATCGCCGCGATGGGCACGAGCTTGGTGTAGGCGGCGTACCCGGCGCCGGCGATGCTCAGCAGGACGACGAGGATCTCCTGCGTCGCGTACGCCGTCGAGGAGATCGCGTCGCTGGCGAAGATCGGGAGTGCGACCTTCTTGCTGAGACGCTGGTTGTGCTCCTCGGCGGACGCGATGGGTCGACCGATGAGGACGCGCTTCAGGATCGACGCCATACGGAGTTGGCACGCTACGCCTCCATCCGCCCGGATCGGCACACTGGGCCGCATGTGAAACGGGCCGGAATCCAGCGGCTGATACCTGCCTGATCTTCGTATGGGGAAGGGGAATGACGCGATCGGGTGCGGTTACAGTTCGCCCGGCCGCATGCGGCAGACCGGAGCAGTGAGGAAGTTCGAATCGTGCACGTCGTCATCGTCGGTTGCGGCCGGGTGGGGTCCGCCCTGGCCCATGCTCTTGTAGACCATGGCCACACGGCGGCGGTCATCGACCGGCGAGTCGACGCGTTCCAGCGGCTCGGATCGTTCGACGGCCAGAAGATCGTCGGCGTCGGCTTCGATCGCGACGTGCTCGTCGACGCCGGCATCGAGCGCGCCGGCTCGGTGGCCGCCGTCACCAATGGCGACAACTCCAACATCCTGGTCGCGCGCGTGGCTCACGAGACGTTCGGGGTGGAGCGGGTCGTGGCCCGCATCTACGACCCCAAGCGCGCCGCGGTGTACCAGCGGCTCGGGATCGCCACGGTCGCCACGGTGTCCTGGACCACCGAGCGCGTGCTGCGCCGGGTGCTGCCCGAGGCGCCCGCTGTCGAGTGGGTCGATCCCAGCGCTCGGGTCTCGCTGGTCGAACGCTCGCTCGGCACCGGCTGGGTCGGCGAGAAGCTGTCGGCCATCGAGACCAACGAGGTGCGGGTCGTGGCGCTCAGCCGGCTCGGCGTGTCGATGCTTCCCGCGCCGACGTTCGTGGTGCAGGAGGGCGACGTCGTGTACCTCGCAGTCAGCGCCGACGCCATGGACCGCGTCGACCAACTGGTCGCCGGACCGGCCAAGGCGGGGGGGCACTGATGAAGGTCATCATCGCCGGCGGTGGCAGCGTGGGCCGCTTCATCGCCCAGGAGTTGTCGGGCGCCGGCCACGACGTCACGATCATCGACAACGACCGTGGTCTGGTGCAGCACCACCAGGAGAGGGACGACCTCGCTCCGGCGCGCTGGATCGCCGGTGATGCGTGCGACCTCGGCACGCTGACCGCCGCCGGGCTGTCCGACGCCGACGTCGTGGCGGCCGCGACCGGCGACGACGAGGACAACCTGGTCGTCTCCCTGCTGGCCAAGCAGGAGTTCGGTGTGCCGCGCATCGTCGCTCGTGTGAACAATCCGAAGAACGAGTGGATGTTCAACGAGACGTGGGGCGTCGACGTGGCCGTGTCGACACCGCACCTGATCACGGGCCTGGTCCAGGAGGCGGTGACGGTCGGATCGTTCGTGCGCCTGCTCTCGCTCGAGGGGGGCAAGGCCAAGCTTGCCGAGGTCACCCTCGCCGAGGGCTCACCCGCAGCCGACCGGGAGATCGTCGAGCTCGGGTTCCCCCGCGACGCGACGGTGGTCGCGGTCATGCGCGAACACCGCGTCGTGGTGCCTCGCGGCGATACCGTGCTGCGTACCGGCGACGAAGTCGTCGTGTTGGTCACCGCGGACAGCGAGGCCAGCGTGCGGGAGATCCTGGTGGGATGAGATGGGACTGAAGGACCTGAAGCGTCGGCTCACGGCGAGCGTCAACGACCTGGACTGCGAGCGGCTGCAGGACCGCTTCTCCGGACTCGAGCTGACGGCGATCTCGGACATGACCTGCCGCCGGCCGGTGCGCGTCGGTGGCGAGGTGAAGCGGATGCGCACGGCGCCGCGCAGCGGCGTGCCGGCACTCGAGGTGGTCGTCAGCGACGGCACGGGCGACGCCGTGGCCGTGTTCACCGGCCGGCGGCACATCGCCGGCATCGACCACCACCGCGCGCTGGTGCTCGAGGGTGTGCCCTACGCCGAGCGCGGTCGCAAGATCATGCTCAACCCGGCGTACACCCTGCTGCCGCACGGGTGACCGCCTCTCTTGAAGACCCGGAACCTCCTGATCCTCGCGTTCTTGTGCGGCATGGCGATCCTGATCGCCGGCACGGTCAAGCTCTTCCAGGTAGCGACCGACACGCCCGAGGTCGCGACGCTCGCCTACGGCGAGGTTGCCGAGTTGGGTGAGGTGTCGGTCCGGGTGACCGACGTGATCGAGACCGCCGATGCCACGCTCGCCCGCGTCGACATCCGCGGCGTCGACGGCGACGATGTCGGACAGCGCTGGCGGATCATCGCCGGCGGCACGGCGCAGGCACCGATCGCTCTGCCCGCGGGGCAGGGCGAGTCGTGTGCGAACACGCGGGTGGACGTCGACCTCGCCTGCACGGTCGCGTTTCCGCCGGTCGACGGCCCGTTCCTGATCGCCTACTCGCGCGGTGGCACCCAGACGAACTGGTCGGCGTCTGGTAGCTGACGTCCGGCTCTGCGCTCTCTGCACCACATGCCTCGATCGCCGGGGCATTGCGGTGAGCAGGAGGCAGGACCAATGGGAGAACGTACGGACCGTGGGGCGTTGTGGCGTTCGCGGTGGGCGGCCATCGGCGCGGCCGTGGCGGTCAGCGTGGGCGCCGGCGGCATCGTCCAGTGGGCGTCCGCGGCATCCAGCCCGCGGTCGGACTTCATCTCGATCACGCCGCTGCGCGTGCTCGACACCCGCAACGGGGTGGACGTCGGCTTGCCCGGCCCGTTCGTGTCACCGGTATCGCAGGATCTGACGGTCACCGGCAACATCCCGACGACGACAGGGGCGCAGATCGTGGTGCCCGCCGGCGCCACCGGCGTGGTGCTGAACGTGACCGTCGTCCAGCCGACCCGCGCCGGTTTCGTGTCGGTGCGTCCTGCCGACGCGCCGGGTACCCCGGCGACGTCGAGCCTGAACTTCGAGGCGGGCGTGACCCAGCCGAACGCCGTCACCGTCCAGGTGCCGACCGCTGGCGCGGACGCCGGCAAGATCGAGCTGACCTACGACGCGTACGGCACAGCCGGCGCATCCACCGACCTGCTGGTCGACGTCGTCGGCTACTACGCGCCGGCGGGACCTCCGGTCACGGAGACCGTCACGATCCCGTGGTCCGAGTTCGTCCCCGCGGCGTCCGGTGGTTACGCCTACTCGGCGACGGGCCACGCCGGTCGCTCGCTGACCGGTGTCGGTGGCGACGGCGGCAACCGCCTCCAAGCGGCGATCGAGCTGCCACAGGGCGTCACGATCACCTCGGTCACGTTCGGTGTTCGTGACGCCGCCGCGCAGACGCCGAACGTCGGTGTCTACCGCTTCGCCAAGACGTCGTCGTTCGGCCAGGAGCTGGGCGCCGTCGACGTCGCCGGTTCGGACCCGGCGTTCCGCGAGGTGGGCATCCCGATCCAGGCGGACCGAGCGGTCGTCGACAACGGCACGTACAGCTACGTTGCGTCGATGTTCATGACCGGCTGGGTCGCGAACACCGTCGAGATCCTCTACGTGACGATCACCTACACCTCCACCAACTGACCGGCATCGACACCTGCCCCGGTGGCGTCGCGGACGTCACTGGGGCACGTGTTGCCGGGCCAGCTACCGTGACCATCGAGCGCGATCGACCTGATCGCACCAGCGTTGGAGGTGGTCCCTACGGCCGAGCAGTTCGATCTCGTGGTGATCGGTGGCGGCCCCGCCGGCTACGCAGCGGCGCTGTACGGCGCCAGCGCCGGCTTGGAGATCGCGCTCGTCGAGCGCGACGCGCTCGGCGGCACCTGCCTCAACAGGGGGTGCATCCCCGCCAAGTCGTTCCTGGAGACGGCGGCGGTGTACCGCCACGTCGCCCACGCCGCCGACTTCGGCATCGAGGCCAGCGCACCGTCGGTGAACTTCGCGGTCGCCCAGGCGCGCAAGCGCAAGATCGTCGACGGCCTCGTCAAGGGCATCGGCAGCCTCTGCAAGGGCCGCAAGGTCACCGTGTTGAACGGCACCGGCACGCTCGGGGCGGACCACGTCGTCAGCGTGCAGATGGCCGACGGCAGCACGACACAGCTGCACGGTGAGTACGTCGCTCTCGCCGCCGGATCGGTGCCGCGGATGATCCCCGGCTTCGAGCGCGGCGGCCCGATCATGTCCAGCGACGAGGTGCTCGATCTCGACCACGTCCCGTCGCGGGTCGTCGTCATCGGCGGCGGCGCGATCGGCTGCGAGTTCGCGTCCACCTTCGCCGACCTCGGCGCGGCGGTGACGATCCTCGAAGGTCTGCCCAAGATCCTGCCGGGCCTCGACGCGGACGTCGCCGACGTGGTGGTGCGCAGCTTCAAGAAGAAGAAGATCGACATCCGCACGGGCGTGATGGTGAACGGCCACACCGCGAACGACTCGGGCGGCACGACGGTGCACTTCGGCGACGACGAGCACCTCGAGGTCGACGCCGTGATCGTGTCGGTCGGCCGCCGCCCCTACGCCGATCTGCTCGGGTTGGAGCACACGGGCGTCGCCGTGTCGGACCGCGGGTTCGTCGAGGTCGACGAGTGGTGCCGCACCACCGAGCCCGGCGTGTACGCCCTCGGCGACCTGATCGACACGCCGGCGCTGGCCCACGTCGCGTACGCGGAGGCGTTCGTGATGGTCCGCGACATCCTCGGCGAGGCACCGATGCCCGTGCAGTACGACCGGGTGCCGTGGGCGATCTACTGCCATCCCGAGGTCGCTTGGGCCGGGCCCGGCGAGGACGCCTCGAAGGCGGCGGGCGTCGACGTCATCGTGTCCAAGCACCACTTCCGGGTCAACAGCCGGGCGATGATCATCGGCGAGACCGAAGGGTTGGTGAAGATCATCGCCAAGCGCGAGGCGGATGGCAGCGCCGGCCAGATCCTGGGCGTGCACATGGTCGGCCCCTGGGTCACCGAGCAGCTGTCGGGGGGGTATCTGGCGGTGAACTGGGAGGCGACCGTGCAGGACGTGATCGATTTCGTCATGCCCCACCCGAGCCTGACCGAGCTGTTCGGCGAGTCGGTGATGGCCCTGACCGGCCGCAGCATCAACGCCTAGCCCGCACGCCTATCGTTCTGACCGTTCACTGACGAGGAGAAGCTCCACCCGCATGGCCGAAGTCACGTTGCCCCAGCTCGGTGAGACCGTCACCGAGGGAACGATCACCCACTGGTTCAAGAACATCGGCGATGCGGTCGCAGCCGACGAGCCGTTGTTCGAGGTCTCGACCGACAAGGTCGACACCGAGGTCCCCTCGCCGGTCGCCGGCACCCTCACCGAGATCCGCGTCGCCGAGGGCGACACCGTGCCCGTCGGTGCCGTGATCGCCGTCGTCGGCGCCGGCGATGCCGCCCCCGCGCCCGCCCCGGCCGCCGAACCAGCCCCGGATCCAGCCGCTGCGCCTGCGCCGCCCCCTGCGCCGGCACCCGAGCCCGTGGCCGCCGCTGCTCCGGCTGCGCAGCCCGCGCCCGCGCCCGCGCCTGCTGCGGCGCC
>CAZMGD010000026.1:0-43175 GCA_964565705.1 uncultured Ilumatobacteraceae bacterium
CCGAGCGTGCGCAGCTGCTCGACGGCGGCGGGCCGCTGGAGGTCGGCGCCGACGAGCAGCGGCTGGCGGCCCTGGCGCTTGAACCAGCGGGCGAGCTTGGCCGAGTTCGTCGTCTTGCCGGAGCCCTGGAGACCGGCCATCAGCACGACCGTCGGTGGCCGCGAGGCGTAGGTGATCTTGAGCGTCTCACCGCCGAGGATGTTGGTCAGCTCGGCGTTGACGACCTTCACGACCTGCTGGCCGGGATCGAGGGCCTTCGACACCTGCTCGCCGACGGCCGCCTCGCGGATGCGGGCGACGACTTGGCGGACCACGGTCACGTTGACGTCGGCCTCGAGCAGCGCCGTGCGGATCTCGCGCAGGACCTCGTCGACGTCTTCGGGCGACAGGCGGCCCTTCCCGCGCAGCCGCTTGAAGATCCCGTCGAACCGGTTGGAGAGGGTGTCGAACATGCGGGTTCGAGGCTACTGGCTCATCCTCCGGGCGCAGGCTCGACGTCGGCGCTCAGCGCAGCCACGGTGGGAGCTCGGCGTCGGGGACCGCGGGGATCGTCAACCGCTCGCCCTCGTCACTGACGAACGCGTACGCGGGGTACAGCGTCACCGTGCCGTCCTCGGACCAATCCGTCCACCAGTCCGGCTCCACCTGAACGATCGTCACGACCGCCGGGTCGGTCGGCACCGCAGTCACTGCCGGCGCGGTCACCTCGGGCTCCTCGGGCACCGGGGAGTAGGCGCGCAACAAGAACCCCGACTGCAGCCGGGCGAACGCTGCGTCGGTGCCGATCAACGTCGTGTCGGCGACCGGTTGCGGCGGGCGCAGCTGTCCCGAGGCGTACCTCACCTCAGCGCCGTCGCCGACTGCGAACTTGGTCGTGACCTGGGTCGGGACGCCGTCGACCACCAGGGCGGCCTCGATCCACACGCTGTCGTCCTGCACCGTCGTCGCGATCGAGTGGTCATCCGGGTCGAGACCCAGGTCGACGAGCAGATCGCGAGCGACAGTTTCAGCTGCCTCCGCGGACGGCATGCCGCGCGCCGGTGTGCACGGAACCGCGGCCGGCGAGTCCACCGCGGGCGCCGTCGTGTGCACCGGATCAGCGTCGCAGACCTCGGTGAAGGCATCCAGGAACGACCACGTCGCTTGCGCGTCGCCGCGCACCCAGAGCTGCCGTGGGTACGAGCCCACGGTGTAGCCGCCACCCTCCGCCGCCGGCTGCTCGGCGACCGATCCGTCGACCCCGAAGACGCCGGCGAGCGCCACGACCTCGTCGGGTGTGACCGCGGCGTCGGCCGGCCAGGCCCAGATCGTGGCCGGGCCCTCGAGCTGCGGGAGCCCGGCGGCGCGCACGAAATCGGCCACCGGCGGCACCGGCACGGTCGTCATGTCGGCGACCCCATTGGTCACCGCCGGCGGGTTCGACGTCGGTGCCACCGACCCGACGGTCGTGGCCGTCGCATCCGATGTGGTGCGCGCGTCGTCGCCGCCACACGCCGTCGTCGCGCAGATCGCGAACACCACCACTGCGACGAGGTGGCGGCGCGGGGTCATGCGAGCTTCGACGCTATTCGCCGCGCTCGGCTTCCGTCGCGGGTTGTGCCTACGATACGAACAGTCATTAGTTCGGCACCTGGGGGTTCGACGAGATGGGCAAGTTCGAGGACAAGGTTGCGGTGATCACCGGCGGCGCCCGCGGCCAGGGCCGCAGCCACGCCCGGGCGCTGGCCCGTGAAGGCGCCAGCGTCGCACTGTGGGACATCGCCAACGGCCAGAACGAGCGTCCGCCGTACCGGATGGCGTCCGCCGACGACCTCGCCGAGACCGTCAAGCTGGTCGAGGAAGAGGGTGGCAAGGCGTTGCCGATCGCGGTCGACCTGCGCAACGGGCAAGACGTCCAGGCGGCGGTGGCCCAGACGGTGGAGACGTTCGGCGGTATCGACTTCCTGGTCGCCCAGCAGGGTGCGATGCCGCTCACCACCGAGACGTGGAACACGACCGAGGAGCACTGGAACGACATCATCGCCGTCAACCTGACGGCCAGCTTCCTGGCCTGCAAGTACGTGGTGCCCGAGCTGATCAAGCGGGGCCCGGGCGGGGCGATCGTGCTCACGTCGTCGACGGCCGGGCTGACCACGTTCCCATGGTTGACGTCGTATGGCGCCGCCAAGCACGGCATCCTCGGGCTCGGCAAGGGTCTGGCCAACGAGCTCGGGCCCTACGGCATCCGGGTCAACATGATCTGCCCCGGTGCGGTCGACACGCCGATGGTGGACTCCTTCGCCGAGGCCAACGGCCTGCGCAAGGAGGACATGTGGGCGCAGTTCGACGGCGCCGACCTCCTCAACGCCGGACTGGTCCTGGCCGAGGAGTCGACCACCCCGGCGGTCGTCTACCTGCTGAGCGACGACGCGCGCTGGGTGACTGGCCACACGATGGTCGTCGACGCCGGCGCCATGATCAAACCCAACGCCGGAAACGTGTAGCGCGAGCTGAGTGGCTCCCGGTCTGAGTGGCTCGCGAGCCATCAGAACAGTGCGTTGACGAACTCCTCCGGGTCGAAGGGGACCAGGTCGCCGATCGTCTCCCCGAGGCCGACGAGCTTGACGGGGATCCCGAGCTCGGTCTCGATCGCGAACACGATCCCGCCCTTGGCCGACCCGTCGAGCTTGGTCAGCACGACGCCCGACACCCCGGTCGCCTCGCCGAACTCGCGGGCTTGCGTCAGGCCGTTCTGGCCGGTCGTCGCATCGATGACGAGCAGCACCTCGCTGACGGTGCCGGGATCCCGGTCAGCGACTCGGCGCACCTTCTTCAGCTCCTCCATGAGGTTCGACTTGTTGTGAAGCCGCCCGGCGGTGTCGGCGAGCACGAGGTCGTTGTTCCGTGCCGCGGCACGCTGCACGGCGTCGAAGATCACCGCACTCGGGTCGCTGCCCTCGTTGCCCCGCACGAGGTCGGCCCCGGAACGCTCCGCCCACGTGGTGAGCTGCTCGGCAGCGGCGGCACGGAACGTGTCACCGGCGGCCATCACGATCGAGCGGCCCTCGGCTGCCTGCTGCGCGCCGACCTTGCCGATCGTCGTCGTCTTGCCGACGCCGTTCACGCCGACGAACAGCCACACGTTGGTGCCCTCGGGTGCGATGTGCAACTCGCGGTCGGCGCCGTCGAGGCGGGTGATCATCTCCTTGCGCAGCTCGTCGAGGAGCGCATCGGCGTCGTTGACCTTCTCCGCCTTCGTCCACGCGCGGAGGCCGTCGAGCAGCTCGTCGGTGACGCGCACGCCGACATCGGCCTTGAGCAGCGCTTCCTCGAGATCGTCCCAGGTGTCGGCGGTGATGCCGCCGCGAGCACGAACGCCACCGAACACTCCGGCCAGCGCGGCGCGAGCCCGGCCGAGTCGGTCGCGCAACCGGGGGCGCTCCAGCTCGAGGGCCAGGAGCTCGGCGTCGATCTCGTCCTCGAACGCGAGGTCGGCCTCGAGCGCGGCCTCGTCCTCGGGGCTGAGCACGGCTTCGCCGGGAGGAGCGCCGGGCGCGCCCGGTGTGGCCTCACGGTCGGGCCCGTCGAGCCGTGGCGGCGGAGGGGCCGGCGGCTGCGTCGGGCGCTCGAGCGTCGGCGCGGCACCTCCACCCGAACGGCGGCGACTGAGGAGGATCACCGCGAGGCCGAAGACGATGACGGCCGCGATGAGGATCAGGTAGATCGTGGAACCCATGGCGCGAGCGAGGATAACTAGGCGGTGCTGGACACGCGCTCGGTGACGACCTTGGACGAGCCGCCGGGGTGCATGCTGACACCGAGCAGGCAATCGCCGGCGTCCATCGTGCGCTTCTGGTGGCTGACGATCAGGAGCTGCGCGTCCTTGCGGAACTCGTCGATCAGGCCCAGGAAGCGGTGCAGGTTGACGTCGTCGAGGGCGGCCTCGACCTCGTCCATCACGTAGAACGGGGATGGCCGGCTGCGGAACACAGCGAACAGGTAGGCGAGCGCCGTGAGGCTGCGCTCGCCGCCTGACAGCAACGACAGCTTCTTCACGTTCTTGCCGCTCGGCTTGGCTTCGACCTCGATGCCGGTGTTCAGCAGGTCATCCGGGTTGGTGAGCACGAGCCGACCACTGCCACCTGGGAACAACGTGGTGAACAGCTCGGTGAAGTTGCCGCTGACGTCGGCGAACGCCGCGGCGAACACGTTCTGGATCTCCTGATCCACCGCGTGGATCACCTGCGAGAGCTCACGGCGGGTGGCGCGCACGTCGTCGAGCTGCGACTCGAGGAACTCGTGGCGCTCCTGCAGCTCGTTGAACTCCTCGAGCGCGAGCGGGTTGATCGGGCCCATCTTGCGCAGCTCGTCGTCGAGTGTCCGGGCCCGCTGCCCGGCGGCGACGCCGTCGGGCAGCTCGGGTGCCGGCGCGGCGAGCGCGACCTCGGGCTCCACCTCCTGGTCACGCCGCAAGGTCTCCACGGTGGATTCGAGGCGCATGCGCACCTCGGCGTCTTCGACCTCCGCACGACGGGCACGCTCACGGGCGTCGTCGAGGTTGCGCTCGGTGTCCGTGCGAGCGCGGCGCGACGTGTCGAGTCGCTGGGCCAACGCCCGCACCTGGTCGCTCTGTCGTCGCCGGATCTCCTGCAGCTCACCGTGGCGCACCTCGATGACCTCCCGGTGACGCCCGACCAGCGTGGTGAAGCGGTCCACGGCGTCGAGGTCGCGCTCGATGCGCTGGCGGCGTGTCTCGGCCGCGGCTCGGGCGGCGGCATCGGCCTCCAGGCGGCGCTCGGTCTCCTCCAGGCGGCGCTCGAGCAATTGCTGGCGTCCGTGGAGGTCGGCGTTGCGGACCTCCAGGTCACGGCGCCGGCTGGCCAAGAGTGCGGCCCGAGCGTTCAGTTCTGCCTGCAGCCTGGAGCGATCGCGCACGGCCTCGGCCTCGGCCATCTCGTCGGCCTCCAGCGCCGGCAGCAATCCCTCCAGCTCGGCGACGCGCTGGCCGTCGCGGGTGAGGCGTTCGTCGATCGCCGTCTGGGCCTGCGTTGCCTCGGCAACCTCGGCGTCGAGGCCGATGCGGTCGTTCTGGACGCGAGCCAGGGACTCGGACGCGGCGTTGAAGCGCCGGTCGTTGGCGTCGAGGCGACGCTGCACGTCGGCCTCGGCCACCGTCGAGGCGTGGAGCTCGGCCTGTGCCGAGCGGTTCGCTTCGGTCGCCGCTGACTGGGCCAGCTCGGCGGCGCGCAGCTGCTCGACCGCCTCGTCGAGCGCGGCCGCCGTCGCTCCCCCTCCGGCGGCCCCGAGGCGCCAGCCGCCGATCGCGAAGCGGTCGCCGCCGACCGTCACGACCACAGCGTCAGGGTGGGCGATCGCCGCGTCGAGCGCGGCGTCCCACCCGTCCACGCGGACCGCGCCGTCCAGCAGTGCGTCGAGCAGGCTCCCGACGCCCCGATCCGACGATCGAACGTGGGGCCGGACCGGCGCTCCGACGCTCGGTTGGATGGCCGTCACCCGACCGGCGCCGAGCGCCAGGACCGCGCCCGTGGTGTCGTGCTCGCGCAAGTGCTGCAGCGCGCGCCGCGCCGCGTGCGGGTCGGCGACGATGACCGCCTGGAGCGCCTCGCCCAACGCGGCTTCGACGGCAGGTTCCCAGCCGCCGTCGATCTCGACCAGATCGACGAGCGATCCGACGACGCCGTCGACACCGGCCAGCTTCTCGGCCCCGGCCCTGGCGCGGGCGCTGTCGAGCGCGAGCTGCAACGCCTCCGCTCGCGTCTGCCAGCGCGCGGCCTCGGCCGATGCCCCCGAGAGTGCGAGCGCTGCCGCAGACGCGGCCGCCTCGGCGTCGTCGCGCCGTGATTCGGCTGCGGCTGCTTCGTCCACCAGGGGGCCTTCCACCCCCTGGGCTTCGGCGCACTCGGCGCGCAAGCGCTCGGCGGTGGCCTCCAGCTGCGAGGCCCGGGCGGCGAGGTTGGCGAGGCGGGACGCGACGCGCGACCGCTCGGCGTTGGAGCGTTCGACGGCACCACGCAGCGACCGCAGCTCGCCGCGCACCTCCGCCGCGGCGCTCGCCGCCTGCGAGGACGGTGCCGACGGCGTGATGTCGTCGGGCTGGGTTGCCGCGCGGGCGTCGGCGAAGGCCGCCTCCTCCGCTTCGAGCGTCGCGGCAGCTGGCTCCAGCGCGGCGAGATCGTGGCCGACGGATTCCAGCTCCTCGTGGAGACGTGCCGCTTCGGCTTCGAGGTTGGCGACGACGCCGGCGTCCATCAGCGCGCCCCGGTCGCGCTCCATCGAGCGGCGTCGCTCGGCCAACACGGCGCTCAGGCCGCGTGCGCGTTCGCGCAGCTGCTCGACGCGCATCAGCTCGTCACCGATGTCGCTGTCGCCGCGCGAGGTCAGCTCGTGCTCGGCCGCCAGCACCTCAGCGTCCAGCGCGGCGAGCCGCTCCTTGAGCTCGGCCTCGTCGACGTCGGCGCGGCGACGGCTGGCGGCCAGTACCTCCAGCCGCTCCGTGAACCCAGCGATCTCCCGGCCGGCGATGTACAGGCGCAGTGCGTGGAGCTCGGCGACGATCGCGTCATGTCGAGCTGCTGCCTCGGCCTGACGTTCCAGGGGTCGCAACTGGCGGCGGACCTCGCGCAACAGGTCCTGCACGCGCAGCAGGCTGGCCTCGGTGGCCTCCAAGCGGCGCTCGGCCCGTTCTTTGCGCTTGCGGAACTTGAGCACGCCGGCGGCTTCCTCGATGATCGAGCGCCGATCCTCCGGACGGGCGTTCAGCACGGCGTCGATCTGGCCCTGGCTGACGATGACGTGTTGCTGGCGACCGACGCCGGCGTCGCTGAGGAGCTCCTGCACGTCGAGCAGCCGGCAGCCGACACCGTTGATCAAGTACTCGCTCTCACCGGTGCGGAACAGGATCCGGGTGATCGTGACCTCGGTGAACTCGATCGGCAGCATCCCGGAGGAGTTGTCGAGGGTGAGGCTGACCTCGGCGCGCCCGAGCGCCGGCTTCTTGACGGTGCCGGCGAAGATGGACGACGTCATCTTCTGGCTGCGCACCGCGCTCGGGGCCTGGGCGCCGAGCACCCAGGCGATGGCATCGACGACGTTCGACTTGCCCGACCCGTTGGGCCCGACGACGACGGTGACGCCGGGCTCGAGGGCCATCGTGGTGGCGTCGGCGAAGGACTTGAAGCCCTTGAGGGTGAGCGCTTTCAGGAACACAACGAGTCCAGAGGGTAGTGGCCGGGGTCAGCGCTGGCAGCGAGGGCAGAAGTAGGTGCTGCGGCCGGCGACGACGGTCTTCAGGATGCGAGCCGTGCCACAGGTCAGGCAGGTCTGGTCCTCGCGGTCGTAGACCCGGTGGAAGTCCTGGTAGTAGCCGCCACCGCCCATGAGGTCCACGTAGCGGGCGTCGCGGAGGGTGGAACCGCCGGCGGCAACGGCAGCGCCCAGGATGTCGGTGATCGCGTCGTGCACCCGCCCGGCCTGGCGGGCCGTCAGGTCGCTGGCGAGGTGGTCGTAGCGGAGCTTCGTGCGGTGCAGCACCTCGTCGGCGTAGATGTTGCCGATGCCGGCGATCACGTGCTGGTCGAGCAGCAGCGCCTTCATCGCCCGCTTCCTGGGCTTCAAGAGCGCGGCCACCGCTGGCCGGGTGAACTCGTCCGACAGGGGGTCGATGCCGAGGCGGGCCACCTCGGGCAGCTCCTCCTCGACGTTCGCGGGATCGAAGACGACCATCTCGCCGAACGTGCGCGGATCGACGAACCACAGCTCCTCGTCGCCCTCGAGCGTCAGCACGACGTGGGTGTGCGGTGGGCGCTCGGCTCCCGGTGGCGCCAGGAGCAGCTGACCACTCATCCGCAGGTGCACCATCAGTACGTCGCCGCTGTCGAGCGGGCACAGCAGGTACTTGCCGCGGCGACCGGCGTCGACGAGGCGCGTGCCGAGCAGCCCATCGATCAAGGCCTCGCGGGAGGTGCGCCGCACGGTGCGCTCGCGGCCGACCTCGACCCGGTCGATGCGGCGGCCGACGACGCGCTCGGCGAGCCCGCGCCGCACGGTCTCGACCTCGGGGAGCTCGGGCACGCCGTCTGCTACTGACCCGGTGCCGGTGCGGGTTCGGCGAGTGCGATGAGCGCCACACCCGCCGCGGCCTGCTCCGCCGACTTCTTCGAACGCCCGTTGCCCTCACCCACTGCCCGGCCGCCGACGTAGACCGTCGCCGAGAACTGCTTGGCGTGATCGGGCCCCGCGGCGCGCACGACGTACACCGGGGCGGTGTCAGCGACGCGAGCCGTCAGCTCCTGCAGCTGCGTCTTGTGGTCGAGCTCGTCCAGCCGGGCCACGGTGTCGGCGAGGCGGTCGTTGAGCATCCGCTCGACGAAACCGAACGCGGCGACGGTCCCGCCGTCGAGGTAGATCGCCCCGAGCACCGCCTCCAGGGCGTCGGACAGGATCGACGTCTTGGCGCGCCCACCAGCTCCGGACTCGCCCTTGCCGAGCAGCAGCCAGTCGCCGAGGTCCAGGCCGCGCGCGACCGACGCGAGCGCCGTGGCGTTGACGACGCTCTTGCGGAGATCGGTCAGCTTGCCCTCGGGGAGGTCGGCGTAACGCCGGTAGACGAGATCGGCCACGGCCCAGCCGAGTACGGCGTCGCCGAGGAACTCCAGCCGCTCGTTCGACTGCTCGCCCGGGGTCTCCGCGCACCAGCTGCGGTGGGCCATGGCGCGACGCAGCAGTCCCAGATCGTGGAACTGGTGGCCGAGCCGTTGGCCGAGCGCTTCGAGGTCGGGCGTAGCGGCTCGCTGGGTGGCTGCCGACGAGCTGACGATCAGCTCCCCTGCACCCGCTCGTAGACGTAATCGACCGCGTCGCGGACGCTCTTCAGGTCCTCGAGGTCCTCGTCCTCGATGCGGAAGCCGACCGTGCGCTCACCGAGCTCTTCCTCGATCGCCTCGACCAGCTCGATCAACGCCAGCGAATCGGCGTCGAGGTCATCGGCGAAGGACTGACCCTCCGAGATCGTCGACGGATCGATCTCCAGGATGTCGGCGAGCCGGTCGCGCACGATCTCGAAGATGGCGTTGCGGTCGAGCGGGCCCTGCTCCACGTGGGTCTCAGCCGGCACGTTCAATCCCCCTTGGGTACGAGTTGACGACCCAGCCTACGCCCGCCCCTCCGCCGCGCCCCGGCCCGAGTCCTTGGGCGTGGCGCGCACGCCAGAGCACGCGTTGCGCGCCCAAGCGAACCGTGTGACACGGCAGTCGTACCGTGAGGGCGCTTCCCCGCATCGACTCCTCAGTGCCCTGGAGGCCACCATGTCCACTCGCTCCGGACGAATCGCCGCGTTCGACGGCTGGCTCTGTACACACCACGCGATCGTCACCGCGGTCGAGCTCCACACGCTGGGGTTCAGTCGTTCCGCGGTCACGCGTCTCGTGAACAGCGGGTTCCTGGCGCGGATCTGCGCCGGGGTCTACCGCAGCGCGGCCCGGCGTGCACGCGCTCGTGCCCGACGGCTCCAGCCCGACGTGGCCAGTTGTCGTGATCCATCGCTGCCGCAGCGTGCGGTCTCGTTCAGCGCGTGTTCCAGCACGGTCGGCTTGCGCAGCTTCGAGGATGCCGCTGCCGCGTCCTTGTCGCCCATTGCCCTGATCGCCGAGGCGAGTCGCTTGCCTGTCGCCACGAACTCGGCCGGGGCGGCCGCCGAGCGCTCGCGGACGGACTCGGCGACGCCGACCACGTCACCCACTGTCGGCCGCTGCGCGCCGCCGGGCTTCACCGACGAGGGCGACGAGGGCGGTTCGAACGGCGACGGCGTCGTCGCAGGGCTCGGCGAAGGCCATGCGCACAGCGGCGCGACCGGTCGGGCCGACCGCGACCATGTCGAACCCGTAGCGGTCCACAGCCGACATCGACGCGCTCGTGGTGTCGGCACGTCCGAGGAGGTGCTGGCAGTACAGCACCTGCGAGTCGGCGTGGTCGTCGTTCATGTGGGCGATGATCCCGGCGGCGACCGCACCGGCGAGCGGGTCGGGTTCGGCCATCGCGTAGTCGGCGGCATCGACCCAGCTCATCCGTCCATAGCCGCCGACGTAGCGGATCGCGTCCACCGTCAGCCGGAAGAACGTGAAGTCGCCGAAGTCGATGTAGTACGACGCCGCCGGGTTGGCCGCGAGGTAGGCGTCGCGCACGCTGTCGCGCTTCGCGTCGGGTACCCGCTCCATGCGGCCCATCAGCGTGGCCCGCCCACTGGCGAGCGGGTCCGCACCGTCGGGCACGGGCTCGGTGACCAGCAGGCTGGCACGCGGATCAGCGAGCGCGTTCTGCGTGTGCTCGGCCATCAGGCTGACGAAGAAGATCGGGTTGCCCGCCTCGTCGAGGGCGTAGCTGACCACGGAGCCGTACGGGTGACCGGCGGGGTCGGCGGCGAGCGTGCTGAGCGCCCCCCGGCTGGCGGCGGCGACCAGGGTGCGGCAGCGTTCGGCGTGCGTCGGCTCCCTCGGCGGCGGCCCGTCCTCGGCCGCGGAGCCATCACCGGCGCCGGGCACCTGGTGCATCATCGGTCGTTCGGGCATCGCGCCAACCTACGCCAGCGATGCCGCGCCGACCGCGTGCCAGGCTGGCGGGATGACGTCCACGTCACGGGGCCAGGTGCGCGTCGAGCCGAGCCGCAAGCGGGTGCGGGTGGTGTTGGGCGGCGAGGTGATCGCCGACACGCCTGACGCGCTCTACGTGTGGGAGTGGCCCTACTTCCCGCAGTACTACGTGCCGCTCGCCGACGTCCGCGACGGGGTGCTGCGCACGTCCTCGACCACCTCACGCTCTCCGAGCCGAGGCACGGCGACACACTACGACGTCGTCGCCGGCGACCGGACCGCGGTCGACGGTGCGCTCGTCCACCTGGACAGCGAGATCCACGAGCTGCGCGATCACGTGCGGTTCGAGTTCGAGCAGATGGACGCCTGGTTCGAGGAGGACGAGGAGATCATCGTCCATCCCCGCGACCCGGCGACCCGCGTCCAGATCCTGGCCAGCTCCCGGCACGTGACCGTCAGCATCGAAGGGGTCGTCGTCGCCGACACGCACCGGCCGACGTTCCTGTACGAGACCCATCTCCCCCGCCGCACCTACATCCCGAAGCTGGACGTGCGGCTCGACCTCCTGACGCCGACTGCGACGTCGACCAGGTGCCCGTACAAGGGCACCGCCGAGTACTGGTCGGTCACGACGCCCCGCGGCACGCACCCGGACGTGATGTGGAGCTACCCGACGCCGCTCTGCGAGTCGATGCAGATCGCCGGATTGATGTGCTTCTACGACGAGCACGTCGACGTCACCGTGGACGGGGTCGACCAACCGCGACCGGTCACGAAGTTCAGCTGATGGCCGACGACATCCTCGTGATCGGCGGCACCGGCCCGACCGGCATCCACATCGTGCGCGGGCTCGTCGAGCGCGGCCACCGGGTCACGATCCTGCACCGCGGCACGCACGAGCGGGCCGAGACGCCGGATGAGGTCGAGCACCTCCACGCCGATCCCTACGACGCTGATGCCCTCGCGGCCGTGCTCGACGGACACCGCTACGACGTGACCGTCGCCATGTACGGTCGGCTGCGGCGCATCGCCGAGCTGACGGTCGGTCACACCGAGCGGTTCGTGTCGGTGGGTGGCGTGCCGGCGATCCGCGGGTGGATGAACGCCTGGCTCTTCCACCCGCCCGGCCTGCCCGTGCCGATCGGCGAGACGTCACCCAGGGTGGCCAGCGAGGAGGAGGACTCGAAGGGCTTCCGGGTCGCCGCGACCGAGGAGGCGGTGCTGCACCACCACCCCACAGCGGTCCACTTCCGCTACCCCTATGCCTACGGTCCGTACCAGGTCGTCCCGCGGGAGTGGAGCGTGGTGCGGCGCATCCTCGACGGGCGGTCTCGGATGGTGATCCCCGACGACGGCCTGACGCTGCACCACCACGGCTACACGGAGAACCTCGCCCACGCCGTGCTGCTCGGGATCGACCAGCCCGATGCCGCCGCCGGCCGTGTCTTCAACTGCGCGGACGAGGAGGTGCTGACGATCCGGCAGTGGGTCGAGCTCTGCGCGACTGCGCTCGGTCACGGGTTGGAGCTGGTCTCGATGCCACATGAGGTCGCAACGCCCGCGTGGCCGCTGCTGGCCCAGCCGTCGACGACCCATCGGGTGCTCGACATCTCCATGCTGCGCGCGCAGCTCGGGTACCGCGACGTCGTCCCGGCGCGCGAAGCCGTGGGGATCACGGCCCGCTGGCTGGCCGAGCACCCGCTCGCGCCCGGTGCAATGGAGGAGACCGTGCTGACCGACCCGTTCGACTACGCGGCCGAGGACCGCCTGATCGACGCGTGGCACGGCGCGCTCGCCGCGATGCCGGTGGTCGAGTTCGCATCGACACCCGGCGTCGGCCTCGCCTACTCCGGGCCCGGCGGGCGCCCGCGCAGCCGACCGACCTTCGAGGAGTGATCATGCCCGGACCGCTCGCCGGCATCCGCATCCTGGACCTGTCGATCGCCCTCACCGGCCCGTACGCGGCGGCGCTGCTCGGCGACCAGGGCGCCCAGGTGATCAAGGTCGAACGCCCCGGCATCGGCGACATCGGACGGTGGGTCGGCGTCGCGGTCAACGGGATGAGCGCGCTGTACCAGAGCTGTAACCGGGGGAAGCGCTGCATCGCCGTCGACGCCCAGACCGCCGACGGACTGGAGATCGTCCGGACGCTGGCGGCGCAGAGCGACGTGGTGATCCAGAACTTCCGGTCCGGCGTCGCCAACCGGCTCGGTCTCGGATACGAGGATCTGGCGGCGGGCCGCGACGACCTGGTCTACGCGTCGCTGTCGGGCTTCGGCTCGACCGGCCCCTATGCGTCCAAGGGTGCGTACGACACGGTGATCCAGGCCTACGGTGGCCTGGCGATCAACCAGCGCGTGCCGCACACGGAGGATCCGGTGTTCCTGCGCCAGACCGCAGCCGACAAGGTCACGGCGATGTACGCGGTCCAGGCGATCACCGCCGCACTGTTCGCACGCGAGCGGGGTGCCGGCGGTCAGCACCTGGAGCTGGCGATGTTCGACGCGGTCGTCTCGTTCCTCTGGGCGGACTCGGCGGGCAACGAGATGCTGCTGGACAGCGACGGCTCGATGCCGTCGAGCTTCACCCAGAGCATCCGCCCGATGCGCTTCACCGACGGCTGGGGGGTGGCGACCCCGACCAGCGACGCCGACTTCCACGGCTTCTGCCGGGCGTTCGACGTCGACGGTTGCGACGACCCCCGGGTGGCCACGATCGGCGAGCGCCGCCAGCATCCGCAGCTGGCCACCGCGCTGATGGCGGCGTGCTACGAGCGGGCGTCGATGATGACGACGGCCGAGGCGATGGCCAGGATGGACGCCCAGAACGTGCCGTGCGGTGTGGTGACCGCGCCCGCCGACCTCCACGCCGACGAGCACGCGCGCGCGGTCGGGCTACTGGAGGAGTTCGAGCACCCGGTGGCCGGCCGCGTGCGCCACCCCCGCCATCCGGTCCGGTTCGGCGGCACCCCGGCGTCGCTCGGCGGGCCGGCGCCGATGCTGGGCCAGCACACCGACGAGATCCTCACCGAGCTCGGCCGGGCCGACGACATCGCCGACCTCCGCCGCCGCGCCATCGTCACCTGAGGCCCCTTGGGCGCGCAACGCGCGCCCTGGCGTGCGCGCCGCGCCGAAGCCGGGTCGAGGGTGGAACCGGGCGGCGGGTTTGCCAGGATGGGGGCGTGGCGACCCGAGACGGCGACGGCTTCGTGATGTGCCGGTGCGGCCGGCCGCACTGGGGGCTGCACGGCGCCGCCGGGCTGCTGCTCGTGCGGGTGGACCTCGACGAGCCCCACGTGCTGCTGCAGCTCCGTGCCGGGTGGACCCACGACGGCGGTACCTGGGCGCTACCCGGCGGGGCGCGCGACTCGCACGAGGACGTGGCCCAGACCGCGATCCGGGAGTCGCACGAGGAGGCCGGCATCGACGGCTCGCTGGTCGAGGTCAAGCACGTCTACCTCGACGACCACGGCACGTGGAGCTACGCCACGGTCATCGCCCACACGAACGGCGACGCCGCCGCCCACGAGGCCAACCACGAGTCGGCCGAGGTGCGCTGGGTGCCCGTCGGTGCCGTCGCCGAGTTCGAGCTGCATCCCGGTCTCGCCGCGTCCTGGCCGACGCTGCTCCCACTCATCGCCACCACGCTGGCCTGACCCGCCGGCTCCGACACCCGGCCGGGCACGAGGCGCTGGGAGACTGGCCGGCATGCGAGCTTGGGTGGCCCATCAGTACGGCGCGCCGATCGACGTGCTCCGGTTGGAGGAGGACTGGCCGGCGCCGACCGAGCTCGGGCCCGACGACGTCTTGATCCGAGCCCAGGCCACCACCTTGAACTTCAACGACATCGATGCCACCGAGGGCCGTTACACCTCGATCCACCCCGAGCCGCCGTTCATCCCCGGGATGGAGGTGCTCGGCATCGTCGAGGACGCCGGCGAGCAGGCGCGGGAGTGGATCGGCAAACGGGCGACGACGATTCCCAACAACGCCCACGGCGCGTACGCCGAGTACGCGATCGGCAGCCAGCACACGACGTTCGAGCTGCCGGCGGAGATGCCGCAGGCCGACGCCGCAGCGATCTTCTTCCCGTTCCACCTCAGCCACCTGGCGCTCTACGAGCGCGGCAAGTTGCAGGCCGGCGAGACCGTGTTGATCCACGCCGGGGCCGGCGGAGCGGGCTCGGCGGCGATCCAGCTGGCCAAGGCCCGCGGCGCGAAGGTCATCACGACCGCGGGCAGCGACGAGAAGCTCCAGTTCTGCCGCGACCTCGGCGCCGACGTCGCCGTGAACTACCGCGACCCGGACTGGACGCAGCAGGTCGTCGCGGCCACCGACGACGAAGGCGTCGACGTCGCGTTCGACGCGATCGGTGGCCAGACCACCCTCGACACGTTCACGTGCATGGGCTTCGGCGGTCGCCACCTGATCATCGGCTTCGCCTCGGACATCGCCGGCGAGGACGTCGGCATCCCGCCGCGGCCGTGGGTGTACGCCAACTTCTCGCTGATCGGCGTGTGCCACGCCTACACCCCGGACCCCAAGGCGTTCCGGCGGATGACCGGCGGGCTCAACTTCCCCTCGACGGCCGACGGCCGGCGCACCCACGACGAGCTGCTGCGGATGTTCGCCGCTGGCACCCTGCGCACGGTCGTCGGCACCGAGCTGCCGTTCGAGGAGCTGCCGCAGGGAATGGCCAGGATGGCCGAACGGGCCACGATGGGCCGCACGGTCGTCCACATCACCCCGCCGTGAACCCAACCGACAACCAAGGGTTGACGATCTCGGAACGACAACCTACGGTTGTCGAATGAGCCAGCCCGTCACCGCCACCGGCGTCCGTCTCGACGACCTGATCGACGCCATCCGCACCGTCCACGACGACGAGCTCGAGCAGCTCACCAGCGCCGTGGTCGCCGCCGACCATCTCGGCGATCTCGCCGACCATCTCGTCGGTCACTTCGTCGACCAGGCGCGCCGGTCCGGGTGCTCGTGGACGGAGATCGGACGGGCGATGGGCGTCACGAAGCAGGCGGCCCGCAAGCGCTTCGTGCCCAAGAGCCCAGGCGACCCGGAGGAGCTCGACACCGACGCCGGATTCGCCCGCTTCACCGCACGAGCGAAGAACGCCGTCATGGCCGCGCATCGAGCCGCGCAAGAGCATGGCCACGCCGCGATCGCGCCAGGGCACCTGGTGCTCGGCATCCTGTCCGACCCTCAGTCGGTCGCCGCCGCGGCACTGACGAGGAGCGGCACCAGCCTCGGCGCCGTGCACGACGCCACCGAGGCAGCGCTGCCCCCGGCATCCGAGCCCAGGGAGGGGCTCATCCCGTACGACCCCGACGCCCGCAAGGTGCTGGAGCTGACGTTCCGCGAGGCGTTGCGCCTCGGACACAACTACATCGGGACCGAGCACATCCTGCTCGCGCTGCTCGAGACCGAGCCCGACGACGGGCCGCTCGCCACCGCTGGACTCGACAAGCCCACGATCGAGCGCGAGGTGCTCTCGCTCCTCACCCGATGACCCGAAGTCATCGCAGCATCCGACCTCCGGATCGTGCCGGCCAACGAGGCGACGGTGCAAGATCCACGGGCGATCTTCGGCACCGCCGACCATCCCTTCTCCTGCCGGTGTCAGCGCCTCGAGGTCACGGGCTGACTCTGGCGCGACACCTCGGTGACCGAGCGCAGCTACTCCTTCGGGTGGAGGTCGAGCGCGAGGCTGTTCATGCAGAAGCGGTCACCGGTCGGCTGCGGGCCGTCCGGGAACACGTGGCCGAGGTGAGAGCCGCACCGCTTGCAGCGCGCCTCGGTGCGCACCATGCCGTGACCGCGATCCTCGACCAACTCGACCGCCTCGGCGTTCTTCGGCTCAGAGAAGCTCGGCCACCCGCTGCCCGACTCGAACTTGGTGGACGCGTCGAACAGCTCGGCACCGCAGGCCGCGCAACGGTAGGTGCCGTCGCTGTGCTCGTCGACGTACTTCCCGGTCCACGCCCGCTCGGTGCCGGCCCGGCGCAGCACCTGGAACTGCTCGGGCGTGAGGAGCTCACGCCATTCCTCGTCGGTCCGTTCGATCTCGGCCATCGCTGGGTTCCTTTCGTCGGGCACGCGTACCGTATGCGAACGGCAATCGGCCGTGAAGGGGGAACATGCAGGACTTCGCAGGACGGGTCGCGGTCGTCACCGGCGCCGGCAACGGGATCGGCCGCGCCTACGCCGCAGCGCTGGCAGGGCTCGGCATGCATCTCGTGCTCGCCGACATCGACAGGGACGCGCTGGACGCGGTGACGCCGACGCTCAGAGACGCTCGATCCGTCGCCAGCGTCGTCACCGACGTGAGCGATCCGGCATCGGTGCACGCACTCGCCGACACCGCGTACGACAGGCACGGGGCCGTGCACCTGCTCTGCAACAACGCCGGCGTCAGCCTCACCCGGCGCATCGTCGACGCCACCCACGAGGACTGGGACTGGCTGCTCGGGGTCAACCTGTGGGGGGTCATCCACGGCATCCAGGCGTTCGTGGCGCGGATGGTCGCCGGCGGCGAGGAGGGCCACGTCGTCAACACCGCGTCGATCGCCAGCTGGTTCGTCGTCCCGTCGTACGGCGTCTACGCCGCGTCCAAGCACGCGGTCGCCGCGATCAGCGACGCGCTCGCCGCCGAGCTCGCTGCCGACGGTGCTCGGATCGGCGTGACCGCGGTCTGCCCGTCGCTGGTCCGCACCCGCTTGTTCAGCTCCGAGCGCAATCGACCCGACGTGCTCGCCGGCGAGGCCAGCTTCGACGATGCCGAGCAGCGTCGCATCGACGACATCACCGACGACATCCAGTCACCCGACGACGTGGCGGCGGCGATGATCGCCGCCGTCCGGGCCGGCGACTTGTGGGCGTTCCCCAACCGCGAGCGCCTCGACGTCGTGCGCGCCCGCTACGAGACGATCTTCGGCCGGTGACCGCCGCGATGTCACGACATTGGTCGACCGGTCGACCAGATCGGTGACATGGCGGCGGGGTGTGGCGATGGTCAGTTGATCGGGCAGCTGCCGCCGTCGGCCATCACCGTGTTGCCGGTGAGGTAGCGGGCGTCGTCGGAGAGCAGGAACCGGACCACGGGACCGACGTCGAGCGCCGAGTCGCCGAGCCGGCCGAGCGGGTTGCGGCCCATCAACCGGGCCGCCATCTCCGGGTCCATCTCGAACGCCCGCTCCATCGCCGGCGTGCCGGCGAGCGGAGCGACGCAGTTGATCCGCACCCCCGCCGGGCCCCACTCCCTGGCGAGGCTGCGCACGATGCCGCGCTGAGCGCCCTTCACACCGGCGTAGGGACTGAGCTTGGCCTTGCCCTCGAACCCGGCCTCGGATGTGAACACCACCATCGCGCCGCGCGACTCGCGCAGGTGCGGGAACGCAGCGACGGCGAGCACGTGCAGCCCGGTCAGCGACACGGCCATGTGGTCGGCCAGGTCGGCCAGCGGCGCGTCGGCGAAGACGACCGGCTTCGGGGACAGCCCACTCGTCGCGTTGTGCACCACACCATCCAGGCGCCCGTCCGTCGCGACGACCGCCCCGATCGCTGCGTGCACCGACGCCGCATCGCCCGCGTCACAGGTCACGAAGTGCCCGGTGCCCCCGCGGTCGGTGACCTCGGCGGCGACCTGCTCGCCCTCGGCCTGGCGGCGGGCGGCGATCCACACCGACCAGCCAGCCTCGGCGCAGGCGTGGGCGACGCCGCGGCCGACGCCGCCGCTGGCCCCGGTGATGAACACGATCTTGCTCATCGCCAGCTCCTCCCCGCATCCGCGTGGACGACGGTGCCGGTCACGCCGACGACGCCGGGCCCGAGCAACATCGCCCCCGCCGCGGCGAGTTCCGAGTCAATCGTGCCGGGGAACGACGGCAGCGGCGGCGACGGGGAGACGACCGGCCCGCTCACGAACCGCGCGGGCGTGGTGACGGCGTTGACCCGGACGCCCCGCGGTCCCTCGGACCGCGCGAGCGACCGTACGAACGCCTCGACGGCGTCGGCCATCCCGCTCTCCGGGGCCCACCCGGCGCAGTCGAGCGGCGACGGGCGCTCGGCGACGGCCACGATCGCGCCGACGTCAGCCACCCGGCGGGCCGCGGCACCGAGCGCCGCGTACCACTGCGCGAACGTGCGCTCGGCGCGCGCCGTGAACTCCTCCGCGTCCATCTCGCAGAACGGCACCGGGCGGTGCTCGGCCCGCCAGACGGCGACGGCGATCCGATCGACCGGCTCGGCGTCGCCCACCTCGGCCCGCCACCGCTCCAGCTCCGCCGGATCCACCGTGTCCGGGACGGCCACGAAGTCCGCCCCCCACGCCTCGCCGAGTGAGCGCAGCTCCGGGATGTCAGCAGCGATCAACAACATCGGCTCGACCTCAGCGTCGTCCGGTGTCCACAGCGCCGAACGTTCACACAGACCTGGACAGCTCGAGGCCGCTGGTGAACACGGTCTCGAGCTGCTCGTAGGGGTTGGACTTCTTGCTGGCCGGCTGGTCGCCGTAGCGCACCGGATCGAGCATCGCGTGGATCGCTCCGGTGGCCATCCGGCTGACCAGCTCCGGGCTCATCGTCGGACGGATCGTGCCGTCGGCGATGCCGTCCTTGATGACCTTGCGCCACGTGGCGAGCGTGCGCACGCTGGTCTCGCGCACGTCCTTCAGCTCGTCGAGGGTCGAGAGCGCCTGCCAGTCGTAGTGCAGGATCGTCAGCTCCTCCGGGTAGCGCTCGCACACGTCGTAGGTGGCCCGCAGCAAGAGGCGGAAGCGGTCGGCTCCCGTCCCCTCGAACGAGCTGGCCGTGCGCTGGGCGGTCAGCAGGTCGCGGTAGAAGACGGCGACGATCTCCTCCACCAACTGGGCCTTGGACGCGAAGTGGGTGTAGAGGCTGCCGGCCAGCAGACCGGACGCGTCGGCGATGTCGCGCATCGACGTGCCGAAGTACCCGCGCTCGGCGAAGAGCTGGCGGGCGACGGCGAGGATCTCGTCACGGCGTGCGGACAACGGCGGCCTCCGGTTCAGGCGACTGCGTCATCCGGCGATGAACACGTTCTTCGATTGCACGAACTCCTCGATGCCCCATCGACCACCCTCCCGCCCGAAGCCGCTCTGCTTGTAGCCCCCGAACGGAGCACCGGGCGACATGCCGGGCAGGCCGTTGGCGATCACCATGCCCGCCTGGAGGGCGGCGGCCACGCGGTGCACCCGGCTCGCGTCACGGGTGTGGAGGTAGGCGCCGAGGCCGAAGTCGCTGTCGTTGGCCTTGGCCACGACCTCGTCCTCGGTGGAGAAGCGCAGCACCGACAGCACCGGGCCGAAGATCTCGTTGGTGGCCAGGTCGCTGCCGTGCTCGACGTCACCGAAGATCGTCGGGGCGACGTAGTAACCGGACGCCAGGTCGCCGCCGAGCCGGTCGCCGCCGGTCAGGAGCCGGCCGGACCGCTCGGCCTGTGCCCGCTGGATCGTGCCGAGGATCCGCTCGCACGCCCGCTCGTGCACGACCGGGCCCATGAACGTGGCGGGATCGGAGGGATCGCCGACGGCGAGCGCCTCGGCCTGGGCGACCAGGCGGTCGATCACCTGGTCGTACACGTCGTCTTGCACGTAGAGGCGGGTCGGGAGCGCGCAGCCCTGGCCCGACAGCAACCCGACGCCGAACAGCACGGCGAGGCTGGCCGCAGTGTCGAGGTCGGCGTCGGCGAAGACGATGTTGGCCGACTTGCCGCCGAGCTCCAGCGCCAGCGGCTTCAGCGTCTCGGCGGCGGCGATCATCACCTCGCGGGCGGTCACCTTGCCGCCGGTGAACGACACCTTGCCGACGCGGGGGTCGCGGGTCAGCGCCTGACCGGCCGCGGCGCCGCCCGTCACGACGTTGAGCACACCGGGCGGGAGGCCCGCCTCGAGCGCCAGTTCGGCGAAGCGCAGCGCCCCGAACGGGGCGATCTCCGGCGGCTTGGCGACGACTGCGTTGCCGGCGGCGAGCGCCGGTGCGACCTTCTGACCCATCCCCATCATCGGGCCGTTCCACGGCACGATCGCGCCGATCACCCCGTACGGTTCGGGCAGCACGTAGTCGAGGCCACCACCCGAGATCGGCACGACGGTGCCGGTCAGCTTGTCGACCCAGCCGGCGTAGTAGCGCACCCATCCGGCGGCGTAGACGCCGGGGCGCATCGTGCTGATCGGTGTGCCGTTGTCGCGGGCGTTGAGCGCCGCCGACGCGTCGTCGTTCTCGACCAGCAGGTCGGCGAGGCGGTGCAGGATCGCGGCCCGTTCCTCGAGCGGCATCGCTCGCCACACCGGCGCCGCGGCAGCCGCGGCAGTGATCGCCGCGTCCATCTCCGTCGCGCCGCCGAGCGGCACCTCGGCCTGCAGCTGGCCGGTGTTCGGGTCGTGGTGCTCGTAGCGCCCGGCCGAATCACCCGCCGTCCAACCGTCGCCGACCAGGTGCCCCTGGCCGGCGAGCCGCTGGATCGTGTCCGCTGCCACTGTCATGAAACGCCTCCTCTGAGCAGTCGGCCGGGGCCGTCGTGGTGGACGTCCTCGCCGTTCAACCGGATGGCTTCCCCCGCCACCCACATGTGCTCGATGCCGATCGAGTCGGCGACGAGCCGATCCGCCCCGCCCGGGAAGTCGTCGACCCGGCGGGGCAGGCTGGTGCCGACGGTCTCGGCGTCGAACACGACGACGTCGGCGACCGCGCCGGGCGCGAGCACCCCGCGGTCCTCCAGGCCGTAGACCATCGCCGGGTGTCCGGTCAGCCGCCACACCGCCTTCTCCAGGCTGAGCACACCCTTGTCCCGGCTCCAGTGGCCGAGCAGGTGCGTCGAGAAGTTGGCGTCGCAGAGCTGGCTGGTGTGGGCGCCGGCGTCGGACAGGCCGAGCAGCAGCTGGTCGTTGCCGAGCAGGCGGCCGACACCGTCCTCGTCGTCGTTGGTCATCGCCACGAGGAAGCGGGTCTCGAACCCCTCCTGGGCGGCGAGCTCGACCATCACGTCCATCGACGTCCGGCCCGTCCCGTGGGCCAGCTCGGCCAGCGTCGGCCCGTAGCACAGCTCGCCATGCACGTCGCTCTCGGCCACCTGGGCCCGGTCGATGATGTTGCCCCAGGCCGCACGCACCTGCGGATCGGCGCGGTCACGCCAGTCCTGCTGGAGGTACAGGCCAGCTCGGCCGGCGCGCTCCAGACCGAGGATCTCGGCGAAGGCCGGCACGTTGGCGAACGGGAACGGGTCGTTGAGCGTGATCTGGACGACGATCGGGCGGCAGGCGACCTGCGGGTACACCTCGCCGCCGGCGGCGAGCACGCGGGCCGACACGTCGTCGGAGTAGCCGGGCTGGTTGAGCGCCGACATGATCGCCGCCCAGCTGACCGGGCGGCCGACGTCCTTCGAGAGCTGGGCCAGCTCGTCGACGAAGAGGTCGGGCCCCCAGGTGGCCTCGATCGTGCCCCGCCCGGCGTCGCCGAGCGCGCCGGCCATCTCCCAGATCTCCGACAGAGCAGCGGCGCGGCTGGGTACCGGCTTGCCGTAGGCGCCGAGGTGCGACTGCGAGCGCGACGTCGAGAAGCCGATCGCGCCGGCGTCGATCGCCTCGCGCACGATCGCCCGCATCGCAGCGACCTCGTCGGCGGTGGCCTCGCGCTCGGTCGCGTCGTCGCCCATCACGTAGAAGCGCAGCGGCGTGTGGCCGATCAGCGGGGCGACGTTGATCCGCAGTCGCAGCGCGTCGAGGGCTTCGAGGTACTCGGGGAAGGTCTCGAACGTCCACGGGATGCCGGCCTCGAGCGCGTCGAGCGGCATGCCCTCGACGTTCTCCAGCACGCGCATCACCGTGTCCCGGCCCTCGGGCTTCGTCGGGGCGATGCCGAAGCCGCAGTTGCCCATGATCACCGTCGTGACCCCGTGCCAGGAGGATGGCGTGACGTCGGGATCCCACAGCACCTGAGCGTCGTAGTGGGTGTGCGGGTCGATGAAGCCGGGGGCGACGATCAGGCCGTCGCAGTCGATCTCGATCGCGTCACCCGCCTGCATGTGGCTGATCTCCCCGATGGCGACGATCCTGCCGTCGGCCAGCAGCGCGTCGGCCTGCACACCCGGTTCGCCGGTGCCGTCGACGACCGTGCCGCCGCGCAGCACGACCGGTTGCGCGGTCATGCGGGCACCCCGTCACGCTCGGACTTGATCTGGGCGGCCAGCTCGGCGGTCGCGCCCTCGGCCGCGGTGCCGACGAAGAAGTCGGGGTTCTGGCGCAGCAGCAGGCGGGCCGGGTTCTCGAACACGAACTCCTTGAAGTCCTGCTCGGTGAGGATGCCCTTGCGGACGAGACCGTGCGCCTCCTCGACCACCTCGGCCATGTCGGGCACATCCCAGTGGCTCAGGTCGCTGGAGAACACCGGGCGCAGCCGGGCACCGTACGGGTTGCCGGGGGCGAACGCGAACGCGATCGTGCGGTCGTCGGCCTCGCAGCCGAAGTAGAAGTTGTCGACGAACTTGTCGACCAGCTCGCGCTTCGAACCGATCTGCAAGAAGCGCCACTCGTCGGGATCGTCGGGCGGCGTGCCGGCGCCGGGCAGCGCCCGCATCGCCGCGGCGAGGTCGATCTCGCCCGCCTTCTCCAGCAGGTCGGCGCCGTGGCTGGCGAAGTAGGCCTCGAACTCGGCCCAGTCGATCGACGCCGGGTCGAGTCGCTGGAGGTCGTCGAGGTTGCGCTTCTCCCAGTGCTCGAGCAGGTCGCAGAGCAGGATCGTGGCCCAGCCGACACCGCACTCCAGGAACCCGAAGTTGAGGCCGGGGAAGCGGTTGGTCACGCCGCCCATGAACAGCGACTTGCACAGCGAGTGCATCCGCTGGGCGAACGAGCCGACGTGGTTGAACGTGTAGTTCGTCGTCGCCGTGAACGAACCGGACGGCATGTGGCCGAGGCCGCCGTGGAACAGCGCGGCGAACCCCAGCTCCTCGGTCTTGGCCCACACCGGGTCGTAGTCGTACGGGCTGTCGATGCCGAACCAGTCGAAGTAATGAGTCTGGCCGGGGAACAGGAACGGCGTCGGGTTGTCCAGCTCCGGCTTCGGGATGGCGCGGGTGACGCCTTCGGGGAAGCCGACCGCCTTGAGGCCGAGCGACTTGCAGAACTCCAGCTCGCGCACCGCCTCCTCGGGCGTGTGCGCCGGCACGACACCGGCCGCGGTCATCCGGTCCGAGTACTTCGCGTACATGTCGGCGTAGAACATGTTGAAGCCGCGGCAGACGCCGACGCGCAGGTCCTCGTCGTCGATCCCGGCGATGCCGAACCCCTTGGTCGGGTACAGCACCGAGTAGTCGATGCCGAGCTCGTCGAAGCGCTCGTACAGCAGCCCGGGGATTGCCCCGGTGGCGAGGTCGCGGGTGTTCTTCGCCGGGGTGCCCCACCACGCCGACTGCGGCGTGCGCTGCTGGAGGCGCGTCGCCGTGTCCGCGCCGAGGATCTTGGCGATCGGCGACGGCTGGTTGACGTAGCGGTCGAACAGCGCCGGGCCGAGCGACTCGCGCAGGTACGGCATGATCGCCGGCATGAACTCGATGACGTGGCCGTCGACGTCGAGCACGGCGTGGCCGAGCTCGCGGCGGACGTCGCGAGACGTTGCACTCATGATCGATCCTCCAGGGACGTGAACTGGTTCATCCGGGTCGTACCACCTGGCCCGGCAGCGCCCCGGTGCGCTCGCCGTGCTCGACGACGACCTCGCCGTTGACGATCGTCGCCTCGATCCCGACCGGTACGGCGCGGAAGCGTTCCACGCCGAGCACGACGTCGTGGTCGGCCTTGCAGGTGCCGACGTCGACCTTGTCGGGATCGAAGATGAAGACGTCGCCGGCCAAGCCGACGTGCAGCAGGCCGCGGTCGTTGAGGCCGAGGATCGCGGCGGGGAGCGCGGTCATCCGCCGGATCGCCTCCTCCAGACGCCAGACCTGCTCCTCCCGCCACCAGGTGGCGAGGAAGTGGGTACTCCACTCCGAGCCGTCGTCGCGGTCGAGGTGGGCGCCGCCATCGCTGACCCCGGCGATCATCTGCGGGTGGAGCTGCACCTGCTTCAGCAGCTCGCGCCACTCGGGCGTCTCGTTCGCCCAGTGGAACACGGCGTCGAGGTCGGCGGCGGCGACGTCGAGCATCACGTCGGCAGGGTGGCGGCCCTCCTCGGTCGCGATCGCGCCGATCACACCACCGACGTAGCGCTGGTTCTCCGCTGCGCTGCTGGACGACACCCGCATCGAGGCGAAGAACGGCGGGGGCAGCGTGGAACCCTGGGCCGGGTCGAGGTTGGGATGGTCGATCGCGTCGCGCAGCGCGGCGCGGTGGGCGGGGTCGGCGAGCAGCCGCCGCTTCTCGTCCAGCGAGGCGTGCATCAACGCGTTCCACAGGGGCACGCCCTCGTAGCGGGTGGTGCCCCCGGCGAGCGTGAACGGGCCGTTGAGCGGGCGGGTCATCAGCAGCGAGTACACGGGGGCGCCGACCGCGGACGAGCGGTCGAGGAAGTCCCTGGACTCCACCCACGCCTTGGTCGGCGCGTCGACCTTGGAGCGTCCGCCGAGGCCCTGGGTGATCACCGGCACCCCGCCGATCGAGGCCAGCTCGATCAGGAGGTCGCGGTCTTCCGGGGAGATGCCCTGCACCGCGCTCTCCGGCGCATAGGCGATCGAGCCCCGCCCGTAGCGGCCGACGACCTCGGCCAGGGCGCGCAGCTCGTCGATCGACGACAGCCGGCTCGGCACCGGCCGGTCGGCCATGTCGAGGTGGGTCGGGGCGTGTGAGGACGACCAGCCGAGCGCGCCGTCGCGCATGCCCTGGTCGACGATCGCCGCGATCTGCTGCAGCTCGTCGTCGGTCGACGCCCGCTCGTAGGCGGCCTCGCCCATCACCCAGCGCCGCACCGCGGAGTGGCCGATGTACATGCCGAGGTTGAGCCCGAGCTTGCCGGGGCGGGTGGCGAGGAACTCGGCGAACGTCTCGAAGCCCCACTCGATCTGGCCGAGCGCGGACGGATCCATGCCCTCCACCCGGGCGAACATCTGGGCGGTGTAGGCACGATCGCCCTCGCGGACCGGGGCGATCGAGAAGCCACAGTTGCCGGCGGCCACCGTCGTGACGCCGTGCAGCGACGACGCGTCGCACAGCGGGTCCCACGTGATCTGCGGGTCGTAGTGGGTGTGGGCGTCGACGATGCCCGGGGCCACGACCTTGCCGTCGGCGTCGATCGCCCGCGTCGCCTGCTCGCCCTGGAGGCGACCCGTCGCCACGATGCGCCCGCCGGAGATGGCGACGTCACCGATCCGCCCGGGCAGTCCCGAGCCGTCGACGACGAGGCCGTTGCGGATCAACAGGTCGTACACGCAATCCCACCCCCCTCGGGAAACTAACAGTCGTTTGTTACAGCAAGGACGGTAGCACCACCCCATCGTTCTCGGTCGGATTCTGGTCGCTCCAGCGACCAGAATCCGACCGAGAACTGGGGATCATCAGAAGGTGGCGATGGGGTTGACGGGGCTGCCGGTGCCGCCGGGGACGCGCATCGGCGCGACGGCGAGGAGGAACGACCAGCGGTGCTCCTCGGCGCATGCCACGGCGAGCTCGTCGAGGCGCAGGTTGTCGATCAGGTGGAGGCCGATGCCGGTGATGCCGATCTGGTGGATCGGAAAGGGCCAGTCCGGGATCGCGGTGAACGGCATGTGGTCGGAGATGCCGTCGCTGCCGAGCAAGGCGATCTTGCGCTCGTGCAGCCACCGCAGCGTGGACGGGTGGAGGCCGGCGAGGCCTCCCCCGAACGGGTCGAGACGCCCGCCGATCGCCACCTTGCGGGCGTCGCGGCCGGTGGAGATCGCCAACAGGTCGCCCTCGCCCACCGTCACGCCCTGGCGCTCCTCGGCGGCGAGCAGGTCGTCGACCGTCACCGAGTCCGTCGGCTCCAGGAAGTCGACGCCGCGAGCGGCGGGGATGTCGAGCAACACCCCCCGCCCGACGATGCCGCCTGCCGCGGACATGATCGTGTTGGCCAACGCACCGGTGGAGCGGACCATCGACGCCGGCCGGCCGCCGTACATCTCACCGCGCACGAACATGTGGCACAGCGCGTCGATGTGGGTGATCCCGAGTCCGTGCACCGCGGTGCCGACGTAGTCCTGGGTGGCCTCGTAGCCGGGCACGCCGCTGGCCCCGAGCGCGTCGCCGCTGGCGAGCATGTGGTGGTGCGCCGGGCTGGGAGTCTCCGGCGTCGGCTGGGTCGTGATGTCGTTGCCGAGGCTGACGGAGCGCCCGCTGCGCACCGACGCCGCCGCAGACGCCCGGTGGGAGTCGGTGAGGAAGTTGAGCGCCCCCCGCTCGTCGTCTGACCCCCAGCGAGTCCAGTTCTTGGTCGCCTCCCAGATCTCGTCGAGCTCGGCGGTGGTCGGTGCGTTCCCCGTGGTCATCGAGGACGGACCCTAGAACGGGTTGTGCGGTGGCGGCGCGGTGAAGAAGGTGCCGAGATCCTTCAGCATGCCCGGACCGGCCTTCTGCAGCAGCGACCAGTCCATCGACTTGAAGATCTTGTCGTTGGCCTGCTTCTTCAGCGCGCCGCCGCCGGCCGGGTTGTGCCAGTCCTCGAAGGGCGTCTTGACGATCGTGCCCCGGACGTCCACCCCGACCTGGCGCGGGAAGCGATCGACGATGGACTTCACGGGGATGGTGTCGTTTCCCGTGTTGATCAGGCTGATGATCGCGTCGCGGGACATCTGCGACGTCGCTCCGGAATGGGCCACGCCCATCGACGAGTTGGCGTTGAACATCGAGTCGTCGCCGTACACCTTGCCGATGTCTCCGCCCGCGGCGTCGTAGACGGTGAGCCCCTTGGCGCAGAACACGTCGTGGAGGGCGTTGGTCGACTTCTGGAGGAACGAGCTCTGGATGAACTCCAGATAGTCGTTGTAGGTGACCGCGGCGAACCCCTTCTGGATGTCGAGCTCCGTGGTCGCCACCGCGACCGAACCCTTCTTCGGACGCAGCTCGTCGCGGATGCGGAACGTCTGCTTGAGGTACTTGGCCCGCTCGAGCTGCTCGCCGGCGCCGGCGCGACCACCGCCGGCCAGACCGCCACCGGCGGCGGCCCGGCTGTCGCGCATCTCGGCCATCTTCTGGCCTCGCTTGGCCACGCCGTCGCTCGTCAGCAGCACGCCGTCGAGCACGAGGTCACCGACGGCCATGCGCACGACCTGGGGCGCGCCCCCGATGGCGGCCTCGATCTGGCTGCCCTTGGCCGAGGTCTTCCCGCGGCGGGCCTGCGCCTGGAACCAGTCGACGATGGCGCGAGTGGTGGTGCCCGCGGGACTGGCGAGCGACGGCGGGACCTTCAGCCCGACGTCCTTGAAGTTGTCCTGCCAATCCTGGTGGGCGCGGTTCTCGACCGTTTGCGGGTCCATCCCCTTGTTCGCGTTGGGGCCGGTCGCGCCGCTGTAGCCCTCGATCCGGCTCTGGTCGTACTGCGTCGGCGGCGCCAGCGTCTGCGTGTACGCGATGTTCTGGACCTTGCGCCAGTTGGCGTCCGTGAAGTAGTCCCACTTGTCCTTCGAGTCGATGTACTCGATGTAGAACTGCATGATCTGGGTCTTGTTGATCAGGTGCCCGGCGGCGTAGGAGTCCTGCAGGAAGTGGTCGCCGAATCCGTTCGTCATCAGGGCCTCGTTGGCCCACTTCGATGCTTCGGCCTTCTTGTACTCGAACAGATCCCGCAACCCGCTTCGGGCATGGGGCGCGGCGATCGCGAGCTGGGTGCGGGCCTGCTCCGACTCGAGGCGCAGCCGATGCGCCTTCGCGGCGAGCTTCCGCGCATCGTCGTGGTTCTTGGCCCACGCGTTCCAGCTCTCCGGCACGAAGTGGCAGGCGTTGCGGCCCAAGCTGGTGCCGTACTTGTTGGTGGCGCCCTGGGCGCCGGTGCTCTGGATGCCGAAGAGCAGCTCGGCTTGACCGCCCTTGGCGCTGATCGTGAACGCGGTCGCGCCCTCGAAGGTGGTCGGGTTGTCGCCCAGCGCCTCGGGCAACGTGACCTCGTTGAAGAAGTCGCCACGGGCCTGCTGCGCGACCGGATTCTGGCGCTCGGTCGCGGTGAGGCTCGCCGACACCTTGCCGAACGTGCTCCTGAGGAAGCCCCATGTCTCCGCACGCACGCTCTGCAGCAGCTGCCACACGGCCTTCGGTGCGGCACCCCTGAGCACCTCGACGCTGCCGTAGTAGTCGCCGAGCGTGTTCATCTCGCCGTAGGTGCACAAGATGCCCTGCGGCAGCATGACCGTCACGACCCCGAAGTCCGGGTCCGGGCCGAGAGGCTTGATGCGCTGACCGATCTGGTTCGACTGCTCTGCGCTGCTCTCCTTGGGCGGGTCGTTCTGCCAGTCCTTGAGGCGCATCATCTCCTGCATCAGCACGTGGAGGATCTGCGACTTGTCGATCTGGAGCGGCTGCGGGCCCCCCAGGTCGACGTCGACCACGGCCACCTCGGTGGCGCGGGTCTTCTTCAGGCCGGAGCGCTTCGACTCGGTCTGCTTGATGGCGTCCTGCCAGGCACCGACCCTCGCCAGGTCCTCGGGCTTGACGTTGCCGAGCATCAGGTGCTCGAACGACGAGTGGCGCTGGATGTGCGGGTTCGTCGCGCCGCAGCTGCACCGGGCCACGGAGGGCACGCCGCGCTGCTGGACGGTGTGGGTCAGCTCGTGGCTGACCAGGTGGGCACCCTCCCGCGTCGAGACGTCGGGCATGCCGTCGCGGAAGAAGATGTCATTGCCGATCGTGAACGCGCTGGCACCGAACGAACGGTTGAGCTGCGCCGACGAGGAGCCGGTGTGCACCCGTACGCCCGAGAAGTCGGCGCCCATGACCGGTTCGACACTGGCCCGGAAGTCGGCCGGGAGGGCGGCGCCCCCGCCGCGCGCCCGGTTGACGGCTGCCTCGTCGGCGGCGTGGACGTCGCCGCCCGCCGCGCCGATCGGCGCCACGTCGGGGTGGTCGTGGTGGTCGTGGCCCGCGTGGCGACGGATCGTGCGAGCGGATCCGTGGACGGCGCAGCCGTCCCCGCAGCGGTGTCCGGACACCCGCCTGATCGCGCGCGCCGCGGTGCGCGCGGACCCGTGGGTGGCGCACCCGTCCCCGCACTCGTGATCCGTCTGGCCGGCGATCGGACCTGCGGCGATGGTGCGCACCACCTCGGCTGCGACCCGGTCGGCCTCGATCTCCAGCGCGTCGTTGCTGGCTCCGACCACGAGCTTCGGCTGGACGAGCAGCATCCGGGCCGCGCGGTTCCCGAGCACGGTCCTGGGATCGCTCGGCGCGACGTGCTCGTGCTCGTGCGCCCGCGCGGCGCGGTCGTCGGGGGCGCGCCGATCCCTGTCGATGACCGTGCGGGTGGTCCCCTTGCCCATGCGGGTACTCCCTCCGGCGCGGCGCACGTTCGCCTCGCTCGTCGCGACGAACCTACCAGCTTCGGCGTCCGGCGGTGACGCAGCGTGGTCGTCACGGCGCGGTGTGCCATACTCCGCGAGTGGTACCGGGGTGCAGGCCGTGGAGCTGACCGGCGCCTGGTCGGGCCTCGCCGACACCCTCTTGGTGCGGGCTGCGCTGACGGCCCGCCTCGGATGGGACCGGGCCCCGAACCCGCTGGCCGGCTACTCCCTGACCGACGACGAGGTCGACGCGCTGCTGCGCTCGCTCCCCGGCTTCGATCGTGAGCCGCCGGGCCTGCTCGAGGACGACGTGCGCAAGGTGCTCGACGACGCCGACGCCGCCGTCGAGGAGGCCCGCGCCGAGTTCGAGCGGTCGATCGGCGGCCCTGAGCGCTTCGCCGCGCTGTGCCGACGTGGCGGACTCGATCTGGCCGCGGCCGAGGTGCTCGCCCTGCTGCTCGCGGTCGAGGTCGACACGCGGCGCCAGCGCCTGGTCGGCTACCTGGCCGACGACGTGACCCAACGTCGCCTCACCGCATGGACGCTGCGCCTCGTCGCCGGCGACGACGCGGTCGCGATCGCCGGGCCGGGCGGGTCCCTGCGGCGCGGCGCACTGCTGGCGCCGGCCGGTCCCGGTGCGTGGGCGGCCGAACCTGTCGCGGTGACGCCGACGGTCTCGTGGTGGCTGGCCGGCGACGACGGCCCCGACCCGGCCCTGCCGCCGGGCAGTGAGGTGCTCGACGTGCCCTACGCGGCGGACCCGTCCGTCGGGATGGGGCGGATCGTCGTCAGCTCGGGACGCGATCGGATTCGCCGCCTCCAATCTGTCGCGGCCGGCCTGCTGCAGCCGTCGCTGCTGATCACGCCGAGGCCGACCGGTCCGGACGCGTGGGACGCACTGATCCGCTGGGCGACGCTGACCGGGGCCGGTGTCGTGGTCGAGCTCGACGACGATGTCCTCGGTGCAGAGGGCCGGGATCGCATCGAGCGGGCGTGGCACCTGGCGTGGGGGATCTCCAGCCGCACCGACCTCGCGATCGCGGATCTCCCCCGGCGGCCGTGGCTCGAAGCCCCGCCCGGGCCGGTCGTCGCCTCACCCGACGAGTGGGCAGGCGCGTTCGGCGGCGAGGTGCCCGAGGGCGCCGACGCGTACCGTCTGACCGCCGAGCAGTTGCTACAGGTCAGCCGCGCCTCGGGCGCGGTCGGCGGCGACCTGGCCGCGGCCGTGCGACGGCTGGCCGGTCCGGTGCAGGGCACGGCGACGCGCGTCCGGCCCACCCGAGGATGGGACGACCTCATCTTGGACGCAGAGGGACGCGAGCGCGTCGAGGAGATCGCCATCCGCTGCCGGCAGCGTCGCCGGGTGTTCGACGAGTGGGGCCTTGCGCCGCAGCCGTCGACCGGCGTGGTGGCGCTGTTCCACGGGCCGTCCGGCACCGGCAAGACCCTGGCCGCCGAGGTGATCGCCGCCGACCTCGGCGTCGACCTCTACAAGGTCGACCTCGCCAACCTGGTGAGCAAGTACATCGGTGAGACGGAGAAGAACCTCTCAGCCGTCTTCGATGCCGCAGAGGCGAGCAGCGTGGCGTTGTTCTTCGACGAGGCCGACGCACTGCTCGGCAAGCGGTCGGAGGTCTCCGACGCCCACGATCGGTACGCGAACATCGAGGTCGCCTACCTCCTCCAGCGGCTGGAACGCTACGACGGCCTCGCCGTGATGGCCAGCAACCTGCTGCGCAACATCGACGAGGCCTTCCTCCGCCGCATCCACGTCGTCGTCGAGTTCCCCGTGCCCGAGGCGCCCGAGCGGCGCCGGATCTGGCGCCGCTCCCTCCCGCCGAACGCGCCGCTGGCCGACGACTTGGACCTCGACGTGTTCGCCGACGAGGTCGAGATGGTGGGCGGGGCGATCCGCAACGCGGTGGCGACGGCTGCGTTCCTCGCCGCCGAGCAGGAGCAGCCGATCGGGCCGGCCCACGTCCTCACCGCCGTGCGCCGCGAGATGCAGAAGGTCGGCCGGCTCTTCGACGCCGAGCGGTTCGCCGGACGCCTGACCTCGTGACCCGGCGGCTGGAAGACGCCGACCTGCTGGTCGGACGGGCTCGGTTCCTCGACGACCTGCCCCCGGCGTCCGCGTGGGCTGTGTTCGTCAGGTCGCCGTTCGCCCATGCGCGGATCCGGTCGATCGATACGTCGGCCGCAGTCGCCGCGCCCGGCGTCGTCGGCGTGTTCACCGCGGCCGACCTCGACCTCGGCCCGGTGCCAGCCCACGCGATGCTGCCGCGCACGTTGGACCGCCCACCGCTCGCCGGTGACACCGCTCGGTTCGTCGGCGAGCCGGTCGCCGTCGTGATCGCCACGAGCCGGGCCCAGGCCTGCGACGCGGCCGATGTCGTCGACGTGGACTACGAACCGCTGCCGCCGGTGCTCGACGTGCACCAGGCCGTCGCGGACGAAGGTTCGGTCGTGTTCGCGCTGCCGCTCCCCCAGGATGAGCGCGTGCTCGACGCCTGCGCCCACGTCGTCGACGTGCGCGGCGTGAACCAGCGCGTCGCCAGCGCGCCGATCGAACCCGACGGCGCGCACGTCGAGACCGACGGCGCGCGCCTCGACGTGTGGGCGTCCAGCCAGTGCGTGCACCAGCTCCGCGACACGATCGCCGGCTGCCTCGGCATCGACGCCGTGCAGGTGCGGGTCCGGGCGCCGCACGTCGGTGGCGGCTTCGGCGGCAAGTTCGAGCCCTCGCCCGAGGTGATCGTCGTCGCCGCCGCTGCTCGCCGCCTCGGTCGTTCGGTGCGCTGGGTGCAGACCCGCACCGAGAACCTGCAGACGATGCCGCACGGACGGGCGCAGCTCCAGCACGCGCGGCTCGGTCTCGACGCCGACGGGCGGTTCGAGGCATTGTGGATCGACGTCGTCAACGACGCCGGGGCGTACGCGATGGTCGGCTCGCTGATCGTCAACGCCACCGCGCTGATGTCGGTGGGGCCGTATCGCATCGGACGAGTGGGCGGTGGCGGTCGTTCGGTCTGCACCAATCGCACACCGCTCGGCGCGTATCGCGGCGCCGGGCGGCCGGAGGCCACGGCGATGCTCGAACGCCTGGTCGACGTCGCCGCCGCCGAGACAGGCGTCGACCCGGTGGACCTGCGCCGTCACAACCTCGTCACCGCCGACGAGCAGCCGTACACGAGCGCGACCGGGATGACCTATGACAGCGGCGACTACCGCGCCCTCCTGGACGCCGCGGTCGAGCGCATCGGCTACCGGCAACTCCGCGGCGAGCAGCGAGCCCGCCGAGCCGCGGGCACGACACCACTGCTGGGCATCGGTGTGACGATGTGGTTGGACTGCACGCCGATGAACCGCCCGGGCGAGCATGCGTCCGTCGAGCTGGTCGCCGATCCCGGGCATCCGCTGGGCGTGCGCGTGCAGGTGCGCGACGGCGCCAACGACCAGGGCCAGGCCCACCGCACGACGTGGGCACTGCTGATCGCCGAGCGCACCGGGCTGCCGCTCGACACCGTGGCGCTCGGCCTCGGCGACACCCGGCTCGTGCCGTCCGGCGAGGGCACCGGGTCGGCCCGTTCGACGATGCTCGCCGGTGGAGCCGTCGCCGACGCGGCCGCGGTCGTCGCCGATCAGGCCCGAGCTGTCGCCGCCCACCTCCTCGAGGCTGCGGAGCCGGACATCGTGCTGTCAGCCGAGGGTTGCTCGGTCGCCGGCGCACCGGCCCGCGGCGTGTCGTGGGCCGACCTCGTTGCCGCGACGCCCGAGCAGCTGCCCGACGATCTCGTCGAGCGCATCCGCGAGCAACGCCAGCACCTGCCCGGCTTCGGCATCGGCGCCGCCGTCGACTTCACCCAACCCGGACCGACGTTCCCGTCCGGGTGCCACGCCGCGGTCGTCGAGATCGATCCCGAGACCGGACGCGTGGAACTGCTTCGCTTCGTCGCCGTCGACGACTGCGGCACCGTGGTGAACCCCGCCGCCGTCGAAGGCCAGCAGCACGGCGGCATCGTGCAGGGCATCGCCCAGGCGCTGTACGAGGAGATCGTCCACGACGCCGACGGCAACCCGCTCACCGCGACGTTCGCCGACTACGGAATCCCCTCGGCCGCCGAGGTGCCGAGCCTCGACGTATCCGTGTTGCCGGCACCGTCGCCGGTCAACCCGCTCGGGGTGAAGGGCATCGGTCAGGCCGGCGCGATCGGTTCGACCGTCGCCGTACAGAACGCCGTGGTCGACGCGCTGTCGCACGTCGGCGTCCGGCACATCGACCTTCCCCTCACCCCCGAACGGGTCTGGCGAGCGATCGGAGCCGCGTCCCATCCCGCTCCTGCAGTCGGATCGGTCCCGGGCGGGACCGATCCGACTGCAGGAAGCACGGGGGGACGGCCGCTGGGCGCTACGACGTGAAGTAGGCGTCGTCGAAGAAGCTCATCGTGTTGCTGGCCTGCTGGATGCCGGCGACGTTGTCCTGGTGGATCGTGCGCGACTCGGCGCCGAGCAGGACGACCGACGGCACGGTGGCACTCCACCGCTCCTGGATCGTGGTCAGCGCGGCGGTGACCTCGGCGTCGCTCGTCGCGACCCGCAGCTCGTCGATCGCTGCGTCCATCTCGGCGTCCTTGGCCCCGCCGAAGTTGGACGGGCTGGTGCTGTACATGTTGTTGGCGAAGCCGACCCACGAGAGCTCGTCGCTGATGTTCAGGCCCCAGCACGCGGTGTCGAAGTTCTTGTTGGTGATGACCGCCTCGATCAGCGCCGCGAACGTCGGCACGATCTCCATGTTCAGCGTCAGGCCCGCCGCCGCGGCCTGGGCCTGGATCGCGATCGCCACATCGTCTCGGCTGGAGTCGCAGATGAAGCGCAGCTCGCCGTTCCAGCCCTCCGCCTTCACCTCGTCGAACAGCGCCTTCGCCGCCGTCGCGTCGGGAGCCGTCGGCTCAGCGTCACTCGACAGCTGCGAGCCTTCGCCGATCACCGCTCCGGTCGCGTCGCCCGCGCCACCGTTGGCACGCTCGTTGATCGCCTCGGTGTCGAGCGCGAGGCCGATGCCCTGGCGGATGCGCAAGTCGTTGGCCGGTGAGTCGCTGGCGCCGGCGTTGAGCAGCAGCACGTTGGACGCGTTGACGTAGAGGCCGAAGCCCGGCACGTCCTGGGTGTCTTCGACCAGCTGCGGGTCGCGCAGCCAGATGACGTCGAAGTCGCCGGTCTGGAACGCCTCGAGGCGAGCCTGGTCGGCGGGTAGCGGCACGAACCTCAGCTCCTCGATGCACACCGGACCGTCCCAGTAGTCGGTCTTCGCGGTCAGCACCGTGACCTCGCCGGCGGTGTAGGTCGTGAGCTCGTACGCGCCGGCCCCTGCTCCCGTGACGTCGGCACCGAAGGAGTCGCCGAGGGCATCGGCCACCAACGTGTCGACGATCATGCCCGGCTGCAGTGCGAGCGTGATCGGGAAGCCCGACCACGACTCGTCGAGGGTCATCGTCAGGGTGGTCGGGTCGACGATGTCGATCGCGGTGATCTTGCGGGTCAGGTTCACGTAGGTGCTCGTCGCGACCGCCGAGAAGCGCTCGAGGCTGGCCTTGACCGCCGCCGCGTCGAGCGGGTTGCCGCTGCCGAACACGACGCCGTCGCGCAGGGTCAGCGTCCACACCGTGAAGTCGTCGTTTGGCTCGATCGACTCGGCGATGCGGCCGACGTACTCGTTCGTCTCCGGGTCGAGCTGCAGGAGGGTGTCGTAGATCTGGGCCACCGCGGTCACGCCGGTGGACTCGGTGCCGGTGACCTTCGCCGGATCCAGCGAGATCGGCTGGCTCGCGCTGCCGTAGGTCAGCGTGCCGCCGACCTTGTCGGCGGTGCACTCGCCGGTCTCACCGGCGTCGCCGCCCGAGGTCGTCTCCGTCGTCTCGGCCGTGGTCGTGTCGGCCGAGTCGGTCGATGCCGTGGTCGTCTCGGTGCCGCCGGCGGCGGTCGTCTCCGGCGCCGCGGTCGTGGCCGCGGCTGCCGTGGTGTCGGACGAGTCGCCCCCGTCGTCGCCGCCACATGCCGACGCCAGCAGCGCCAGCAGGATCACCGGCACCAACCCTCGTGTCGTTCGCGCTCGCATCCCTACGTTCCCCCTCCGGTCACGTGAGGCCACTCCCCTGCGGCCTGAGGCTAACTAACATACGTTTGTTCAGTCAGCAAGGCAACTCGAACAGGTCGGGGTCGCTGCGACGCAACCTCCGGTAGTTCGCCTCCCACATCTGCCGGAGGTAGTACTTCCGGTACATCGCCTTGCCGCCGACAACCTCGTCGTGGAGGATCTCGGTGCCTCCGGCCGCCACGCATTCGAGGTGGTAGCGGGCACACTTCTCCAGTGTCATCGCCTCGATGATCGCGTGCTCGATCGAGTCGCTGGCCACGATCGCGCCGTGGTTCTTCATGAGTGCGACGCGCTTGTCGCCGAGGTCGTGGGCCACCTGGGTGTGCGCCTTGTGGCCGTCGTCGAGGTACGTGACCTGCTCGTCGAGGAACAGCACCGCGGCCACGTTGTACATGCCGACGGTCGTGTCGAGCGACGAGAGCACGGAGATGTAGTGGGAGTGGAGGTGCACGATGGCGTGCACGTCGGGGCGCAGGCGGTAGATGAGCGCGTGGAAGTTCACCGCCGGCGACAGCGCGTGCTCGCCCTCGATCACGCGCAGGTCGAAGTCGAGCTTGGCGATGCCGTCGGGCGACGTCTCGTCGAAGTACTCGAAACCGGTGACCCAGAACCCGTCGCCCTCGTCGGCACGGGCACTGACGTGGCCGCTGACGTTCGAGTCGCAGCCCTCCCGGTACAGCATCCGCCGGCCGGCGGCGATGCGGAACGGCAAGCTGCCCTCGCCGCGGTCGGAGATCGCGATCCCCATCAGAACACCTCCGGATCGGCCACGACGGCCGCGGGAACGGGGTGGTCGAACAGCTTCGACGCGTTCTCCCACGTGAGCTTGCGGATGTCATCGGCCGGGAAGTGACCGATCTGGGCGTGCAGCAGCTCCTGGGTGTCGGGCCAGGTGCCGTCCTGGTGCGGGTAGTCCGACTCCAGCATCACGTGCTCGATCCCGATCCGGTGGCGTTGCTCCAGGCCGCACGGGTCGTCGATCGCGCAGAACCAGAAGTTGCGCTGGAACACCTCCCGCGGGGTGAGGTCGATGCCGACCCACGTGCCGTACATCGCCTGGTAGCGCTCGACGTGCTCCAGGCGGTCCATCAAGCCAGCCACCCAGCCGACGCCGCCCTCGGACAGGCAGATCTTGAGGTCCGGGAACCGCACCGGCAGCTTCGAGTACAGCCAGTCCACGGCGGCGAACATCGCCCAGCCGAAGAACAGCACGCCGATCGTGTCCGCCGGCGCGTCCGACGACGTCATCGGTGCACTCGACGACGAGCCGACGTGCAGGCACAGCACGGTGCCGGTCTCGGCGCAGGCCTCCATGAACGGGTCCCAGTGGCCGGTGTGCAGCGACGGCAGGCCGAGGCGCTCGGGCAGCTCGGGGAACGTGACCGCGCGGAAGCCGCGCGCCGCGTTGGCCCGGATCTCGGCCGCGCCGTCCACCGGGTCGAGCAGCCACGGCACCTGGGCGGGGATGATCCGCCCGGGGTGGGTACCGGCCCACTCCTCCAGGTGCCAGTCGTTGGCGGCCCGCACGACGGCGCGGGCCAGCTCGGTGTCGCTGACGCCGAGCTGGTAGCGCTGACCGGCGAACCCGGCGAGCGACGACGGGAAGTTCAGCGAGGCGTACACGCCGTTGAGGTCCATGTCGTGGATGCGGGCGTCGATGTCCCACGCGCCACGGCGCATCTCGTCGAAGCGGGTCGGCTCGAAGCTCAGCTCGGACTGCGGCCGGCCGACGACCGCGTTCAGCCCGACCTTGTAGTGGCGCTGCCCGTCGTAGGCCCAGAACTCCATGCCGCTGTCGTCGGTGCGCACCTGCGGCGCGTCATCGACGAAGCGGGCGGGGATGCGCCCTTCGAACATGTGCGGCGGCTCGACGAGGTGGTCGTCGACGGAGATCAGCGTGTACCGCCGCGGACGGCGCGGCGGGTCGGGCAGGAACGTGACCTGCTCGGGTTTGCTGCCGACGAAGAACCCCGGGCGGGATTCGAGGTCGTCGAAGTTGATGGACATGGCTCAGGCTCCCGGGTTGGAGAAGAGGTGGTCGCGCACGATCTGGGCCCGCACGTCGACGGATGCGACGTCGGCCCGGGCGTGGATGCGCGGCTCGTGGCGGAGGTGGTCGGCCGCGGCCGCCGTCGCGCCCGCGACATCGCCGGCGGCGATCAGGTCGATCACCCGGGCGTGATCGTCGACCACCGTCTGGCTCGTCACCGGATCGGGCGAGAGGCTGCGCTCCCTGGTGCTCGCCAGGCCGGCTCGGATGTGCGAGCTCCAGACGTCCTCCAGCGCCCCGCCGATCACCGCCATCGTCTCCAGGCCGCACCCGCGCACGAGCGCCTCGTGCCAGGCCCGGGCGGTGAGCGCCGCGGCGGTGCCGTCGCCGGCGGCGAGCGCGGCGATGGTGTCGGCGTGCGCGGCTCGCAACGAGGGCAGCACCGCCCGCTTCCGGTCGCGTCGGCCGGCGCACAGGCCGGCGCAGAGGGGCTCGATCTCGCCGATCGTGGCCCGCACGTCGGCGAGCGCGACGCGTCGGGCGTTGAGCACCAGCGACAGCGAGTAGGCGACGTTGGTCGGTGTCGGCTCGTGCACCGCCGCACCGCCGACGTTGCCGCGCCTGATGCTCAGCAGGCCCTCGGTCTCCAGGATCCTGCAGGCCTCGCGCACGGCCGCCTTGCTGACGTCGAACTCGGCCATCATCTCGTCCTGGGTCGGCAGCATGCCGTCGTCGCCGGCGAGGATCCGCTCGCGCAGCACGTCGGCGACGGCCTCGGCGGTGTTGACGCGTCGCCGCAGCCCGCGGCGAGGAAGGGTCATCGGCTGAGTGGCTATCTTTCAAACATAGCGTGATGAACGGACGCCCTGCACCACGAACGCAGCGGCGAAGCACGCGGCGGCGACGAGCACGATGCTCGGGCCGGACTGGATGTCGGCATGGAAGCTGAGGTTCATCCCGACGAAGCCGCTGAGCGCGCCGATGCCCGTCGCCAGGAGCAGCATCCGCGAGAACGAGCTCGTCAGCATCCGGGCCACGGTGGCGGGGATGACGAGGCTGGCCGCGATCAGGGTGACCCCGAGCACCTGCATGCCGGCCAGGATCGCCGCCGCGAGCACGATCGTGAGCACGGTCTCGACGAGCACGACGCGGACGCCCGACGCGGCGGCGACGTCCGGATCGAACGTGCTGAACAGTAGCTCGCGATACCCGAGGAACACCACCGCCACCGCGACCAACGTGAGCAGGACGATCGCCACGACGTCCGTGCGGTCGACGCCGAGGATGCTCCCGAACAGCGCAGCATCGAAGCTGGTGCCGCGCCGCCCGAAGATCGCGAAGAGGGCGAGGCCGACCGCGAACGATGCCGTGGTGATCACGCCGATCGCCGCATCGGCAGCGATCACCCGCCGCCGGGTCACGCCGTTGACGAGCAGCGCCGACGCGAGACCCCAGACCCCGGCGCCGAGCACGACGTTGACGCCGAGCAGGGTGCTCGCCGCGAAGCCACCGAAGATCGCGTGCGACAGGCCGTGGCCGATGTAGCTCATGCCCTTGAGGACGACGTAGACGCCGATCATCCCGCACAGCGCGCCGGCGACGGTGGCGACGATCAGCCCGTTGCGGAAGAACTCGTACTCGAACGGCCGCAGCAGCGTGTCCATCAAGAGGCTCGCTTCGGGATGGCGCGCACCTCACCGATCGGGTGCGCGTGATCGAGCACGACCGGTACGCCGGCGTGGTGTAGCACCACCATCGGGGCCCCGTACGTCTGCTCCAGCACGTCGACGGTCAGCACGTCGAGCGGGCGACCGGCGCCGATCACCGTCGTGTTGAGGCAGACGATGTGCGGCAGGTGGGAGGCGATCCCGTTCAGGTCGTGCGTGGTGAGCACGATCGCCGTCCCGGTGTCGTGGAGGTCGTCGAGCAGGTGGAGGATCTCGTGGCGCGTCCTGGCATCGACCCCCGAGGTCGGCTCGTCCATCAGCAGCAGGTCCGGCTCACCGAGCAGCGCACGGGCGATGAACACGCGCTGCTGCTGGCCGCCCGACAGCTCGCGGATGTGCCGCCGCGACAGGTCACCGATGCCGAGTCGTTCCAGCACCGCCGCCGCTCGGGCCTTCTCCCTGCCGCTCGGCCACGGCAGCCGCCGGGCACCGACGCGAGCCATCAACACGCACTCTCCGACGGTCACCGGGAAGCTCCAGTCCACCGTCTCGACCTGTGGCACGTAACCGATCCTCAGCCCGGCCCGCCGCTCCACGGTGCCGGTCCGCGGGCGCACACGCCCCAACAGCAGCCGCAGCAGCGTGGTCTTGCCCGACCCGGACGGCCCGACGATGCCGCTGAAGTGGTGTTCGCCGATCGTCAGGTCGACGTCGTCGAGCACCAGCTGCTCGCGGTACCCGCACGACACCCCGGACAGCCGGATCAGGTTCGTCACTGGCGGTAGCTCGCCTCGTCAGGCGCGACGTTGCGGACCTCGAACGCGCGGAGGCTGGAGGCGTCGCCGCCGAGGGCTTCGGTCATCGTCACGAAGTCGAACCGCATCAGACCGAGCCACGAGTGCTCGGCGTCGCCGGGCGATCCCGGCAGGTCGTCGTCACGGAGCACGTCGACGTACTGCACGCCGGTCGCCTTGCCGATCTGCTCGAGGACCGGGCTCGGGAACACCTCCGACCCGAAGATCGCCGGCACCCCGGCCGCCCGTACCTGCTCGATCAGGTCGGCGACCTCCGCGGCCGTCGGGTCCTCGAAGTCCGACACCTGGATCGCCCCGATCACCGTCCAGCCGTAGGTCTGGGCGAAGTAGGCATACGCGTCGTGGTAGGTCAGCAGCTCGCGCGTCGCCACGGTGGCGAAGTCGGTCCGCATCGCCGCGTCGAACTCGTCGATCAGCGCCGAGAACGCGTCGTAGTTCGCCGCGTAGTAGTCGGCGTTGGCGGGGTCGCGCTCGGCCATGTCGTCCTTGACGATCTCGGCATAGCGCCGAGTCAGCGTCGGATCGGTCCACAGGTGCGGGTTCGGCTTGCCGTCGGCCTCCGGGAACGAGAAGTCGTACAAGTACTCGTCCTCGGGCAACGTCAGCGTGCCGAGCTCGACGATCTCGGCGTCGTCGCCGAGCGTGGCCGCGGCCAGCGCCTTCGTCGGTTCCTCCAGCTGGAGCCCGTTCATGTAGACGACGTCGGCGTCGCTGAGCAGCGTGGCCACGCTCGGCAGCGGTTCGAACGTGTGCGAGTTGGTGCCTTCCGGCACGATGCCGGTCACGTCGGCGCGGTCACCGACGATGTTGGCGACGATGCTCGTGATCGGAGCGACCGTCGTCACGATCTGCACCCGACCGGCATCGGTGGGGGACGCGCCGTCGTCGGAGCCACAGGCGGCGAGCGCGCCGACGCAGCAGAGCACTCCCAACAGGCGGCGCACCGGGCGACCTTACTCCAAGTGACTTGCAACGAGCAGCGGACTCCTGGCGGCGTCTACGATCCGGGGCAGATGGAGCTGACCCCCCGCGAGATCGACAAGCTGTACATCTACCAAGTCGCGGAGCTCGCCCGGCGGCGGCGGGCCCGTGGCACGTTGCTCAACGTCAGCGAGGCCCAGGCGCTCGTCAGCGAGGCGATCCTCGAGGCCGCACGCGACGGGAGGTCGGTCGCCGAGTGCACGGAGCTCGGCAAAGAGGTCGTGGCGCTCGCCGACTGCATGCCCGGCGTGCGCGAACGCATCCCGCTGCTCCAGGTCGAGGCGACGTTCGTGGACGGCACGAAGCTCGTCTCCTGCCACGACCCGATCGGCGGCTGAGCGCTCGTGACCGTCGGCCTCGTGCTCGTCGGCGGCCATGAGAGCGACTCGGGCAGCGACTTGGCTCGCCTCGCGCCAGTGCTGCCGGGCGCGGCCACCACCGGCGTCGGGCGGGGGTTGGTGACGGCAGCCCGAGCAGCGCTCGACGCACACGGCACCGTCGTCGTCGTGCCGATGACGTTCGGCCGCGACCCGGCGCTGATCGCGGAGGCGGCCAAGACATTGCGCTGGCTGGCCACCGCCCATCCGGGACGGATCGCCCTCGCCGAACCGTTCGGCACCGCCGACCACCTCGTGTCGCGGCTGCGCGCGGCCGCGGCCGACGCAGCGCGCCGCGATCCCGATGCAGCGCTGGTTGTGCACGCCCGGTCCAGCGACCCTTTCGACGACGCCGAACTGCACCGCGTCGCCCACCTCGTGCGCGTGCACGGCGCCGGGCTCGAGGTCGCCGTCGCGACGACGACGTGCGACCAGGACCTGGCACCGGTCATCGCCCGCCTGCGCCTGCTCGGGTTCCCGCGAGCCGTCGTCGTGCCGGCCGGCTTCGCCGCGGGCCGCGACGTCGCTGCGTTGAACGGCGTCACCCACCACGGGCCGCTGCTGACCGACGTGGCGATCTCCCGCGTCGTCGCCGAGCGCGCCGACGAAGCACTGCACCGACTCGACCACGGCCACGACGGCATCGCCGCCGGTCTCGGCGCCGACCACGACCACGGCTTCGCCCACTCCCACGGCCCTGGCGAGCACGACCACGATCACCCGCACTCCCGGAGAGACCCCGCATGGCGACCCGCACGCCCCGCTACGACCACCGAGGCACCGACATCGAGATCAACGCCGGCCGCGACACCGTGACGCTGCGGGTCGCCAACACCGGCGACCGCCCGGTGCAGGTCGGCTCGCACTTCCACTTCTTCGAGGTCAACCGGGCGCTTCGCTTCCGCCGCGAGCTCGGCTGGGGCATGCACCTCGACATCCCCGCCGGCACCGGCGTGCGCTTCGAGCCGGGCGAGACCAAGGAGGTCGGGTTGGCCGCCTACGGCGGGGCCCGTCGTCTCGTCGGGTTCAACGGGCTGGTAGCGGGCAGCCTCGACGACGCGGCGACCAGGTCTGCCGCTGTCGCGCTGCTCGCCGAGCGCGGCTTCGAGGACGGCGAACCCACCACCCGCACCGCGACGGTCAGC
>CAZMGD010000027.1:0-42316 GCA_964565705.1 uncultured Ilumatobacteraceae bacterium
GAACGCCGTCACCCCACCAGCATCCTTCGTCACGAACAACCCATCCACGATCGCGATCGTCCCCGCATCCACCAACCGCCGCAGCTCCGGGATGATCTCACCCGTGAACCGGTTCTCCGGGAACGCAACCACCAACACCTCGATCGGACCCAGTGACATCGAGCACTTCTCCCCTCGCCGTGTGGACGGCAGTCGTCGGGCGAGAAGCATCGTTGTCGTTCGGTTCGATGTCAAGGTCGGCACTGACGCGCCGCCGAGAATCAGCGGCGGACCATTGCCGGCTGAGCGCTGCGGGCACGACTACTGCACGGCGAGGATCACGTCGCTGGCCTTGACGACGACGGTGACGTCACCGCCGGCGACGAGGCCGAGCTCCTCTGCTGCTTCCTTGGTGATCGACGAGGTGATGACGTCGCCACCCTTCAGCTCGATCTTCACCGTGGAGGTCACGACGCCAGGCACGACCTCGATGATGGTCCCCGACAACTGGTTGCGAGCGCTGAGCTTCATGACGGTCATTCTCGCCGAGTCCCAGGGACGACGCCACACCATCCGCCTTATTACTCAGTTGTCGACTATGTGCCGGCCGGCGGCGGCGTTCAGCGCAGAGCATCATCGGCGAGCGGCACGCAGGACGGCCCTGCGTCTGCGCGGCCGGCGAGCCGGTGCAGGATCCCTCGATCGACGTCGATGGTCACCTCGCGCAGACCGTCGTCGCCGACTTCGTCACCCACGGTTCCGATTCCGTCGACGATCAGCTGATAGTCCGCGTCATCGCGGAGCCAGCACAGCGACACGCGCGGGTGAACGACGATGTTCGCGCACGTCGTCGATCCGGCGCGGACCGACAAGACCTCGGCGCGGACCTCGACGATGACCGTGCCGATGTGGGGAACACCGCCCTCGGCGACGGAGACCAGCGTCGCGAGCGGACCGTACTGATCAAGCCTGGACGCCACGTCCTCGATCGACACCGTGCGACTCACGGACCTGACTCTAAGCCGCTCGAGAGCGGCGCCCTCGAGCTTCACCACCGGTCCCGGTGTGGTCCCGGGCGGCGCTCGTTCGCGTCAGTAGGTTGCGGACCGCACGCGACCGAACGACGAGGTGGACGATCATGGATGATGCCGGCGGCTCGGCGGCGTTGACGCCGGCGGGCGAGGCACTGCGCCATGGCTGGTGGCGGGGACGCAGCGACGACGAGTTCGAGGCGACGCTCGGTGAGCTGTTCTTCGAGGGTGACGACCTCGGCGGGAAGCTGTGGCGGTTCGGTTCGCTGATCGTGCTGTCCGCGTCGATCGCCGGGTTCGGACTGTTGGCCGACTCGGCCGGTGTGGTGATCGGGGCGATGCTCGTCGCGCCGCTGATGACCCCGATCCAGGCGCTCGGCGCGGCGCTGATCCAGGGGTCGACGCGGCGCCTGCTCTCCAGCGCACTCGTGATCCTCGGCGGGTTCATCGGCGCCGTCATCACCGGCTACCTGGTCGCGGTGATCGGCGCCGGCGACGTGATCGTCGAGGCGCTGCCGCAGGAGATCCTGTCGCGCACCGCACCGGGCCTGCTCGACCTCGGGATCGCGGTCGCCGCGGGGGCCGCCGGGGGCTACGTGATCGCCCGGCCGGTCATCAGCAGCGCGCTGCCCGGCGTCGGCATCGCGGTCGCACTGGTGCCTCCGCTGGCGACGATCGGGATCTGCGTCCAGATCGGCGAGGGGCACCTCGCCAACGGCGCCCTCCTGCTGTTCTCCACGAACCTCGCCGCCATCGTCTTGTCCGGGGCGGTGATGATCGCCGGCGCCGGGTTCCGACCACAACGCACGGGGACGACGTGGATCGGGCTCGTCGCCGCCGTCGCGCTCGTCGTCGCCGTCGCCATCCCGCTGGCGATCCACACCCGCAGCGTCGCCGCCGACTCCAGTGCCAACCAGGTGGTCGACAACGCGATCCCCGACTGGGATCCACTCGTTCGGGTCGTCTCGCTGGACGTCGACGACGTCGGTGACACCGTGGACGTCGAGCTGGTCGTCACCAGTCCGAGCGATCCGGTCAGCGTCTGGGAGCTCGCCCGCATGCTCCGCGAACGGCTGGGCAAGCCCGTGCAGGTCGAGCTGCGCGTCCAGCCCGAGGAGGTGGATCGTGCCGTTGCCGGCTGAGCGGCGACACGGTCGTCGGCTGGCGTGGGGCGCCGCGGCGGTGGTGCTCGCCGTCGTCGCGTCGGCGTGCGACGGCGGTGACGGCGCGGTGTCACGGCCCGTCGTCGAGGTGTTCGGGCCCATCGTCGGCGACTCCGGCGCGCTGCTGGCCGGCGTGCTGCGCGACGCGAGCGCCGATGCTGACGTCGAGTTGCGCTACGTCGGGGTGTCCTCGTTCAACGAGCAGCTCGAGGACCGGCTGGCCCGCGGCGACCGGCCCGGCGTTGCCTTGCTGTCCCAACCCGGCGTGCTGCACGACCTGACCGATCGGGGCATCGCGGTCGCGTTGCCCGACGACGTCGCCGCGGCCGTGGCCGAGCAGTATCCGAGCCAACTCGTCGAGCTGATCAGCGACGGCGGCACGCCCAGCGCGCTGTGGCTCACGATCGACGTCAAGGGTCTGGTCTGGTACCAACCCGGCCAGTTCGCCGCCCGCGGCCTCACCGTCCCGGCGACGCTCGGCGAGCTCGCCGACCTGTCCGAGCAGATCCGCACCGCCGGCGACGGCGTCGCACCGTGGTGCCTGACGATGGAGGCTGGCGCGTCGACGGGCTGGGTCGGCACCGACTGGGTCGAGGACTACGTCCTGCGCCGCCTCGGGGCAGACGACTACACGCGCTGGACCGACGGCGACCTCCGCTTCGGCAGCCCCGAGATCACCGGCGTGTTCGACGAGCTCGACACGCTGCTGCGCGCACCCGGTGCCATCGCCGGCGGACAACGGGCGATCCTCACCGTCCCCTGGGAGAACACCGCTGGCCTCGTCGCGACCGACGATCCGACGTGCCTGATGGCCCACCAGGGCGACTTTCTCCGGCGGGAGCTCCCCGACGACACGACGATCGACCCGAGCGGCGACGTCGACTTCTTCCAACTCCCCGGCGCCGAGCCAGGCGACGCACCGCTCCTCGTCGGTGGCATGCTCGCCGCCCCCCTCGACGACAGCCCCGACGTCGCCGCCGCGCTGGCCATCCTCGGTGGCACCGACGTCGCCACGCGGCTCGACCAGACCGCGGACTTCCTCAGCCCACACCGAGGAGTCGACCCGGCAGCGCTCGCCGCCGACCCCGTCTCGGCCCGCCTCCTCGACGTCGTCGAGCACAGCACCGACGTGCAGTTCGACGGGTCCGACCTCATGCCCGCCAGCGTCGGCACGGGTACGTTCTGGGCCGGGATGACGTCGTTCTTCGCCGGCGAGCAACTCGATGTCGTCCTCCTCGAGATCGACGCCGGCTGGCCAGCACCCGTCACCGACTGACGGCTCCTGTCGTGACGAAGCTCTGATCGTCACCCGGCCGCTTCGGGCTCGCTGGCCTCGATCGTCCTCGCCAGCTCGAGCTCGAGCGCTGTGATCGCCCAATCGATCTCGCGACGAAGCCGGCGTTCGGGGTTCGAGAACGCGGCGGCGCCGGTGCCGAGCGGAAGGTGCTCGATCACGATCTCGCCGCGCTGCTCGGCGAGGGCCATGGCCGTCGCCTGCGGGTGGCGTCCTCCGGGTGATTCCCGGGCGAGCACCTCGTCGAAGGTGTTGATCCAGAGCAGCCCACTGATGAACTGGATCGCCTCCCCCGCGCGCTGCGCCGTGAAGCCGGCCTCCATCAACCGGCCCATGCCCTCGTCGGCGATGACGAGCAGCCACGGCAGGTCGGCGACGTTGACGGTGACCTCGACGAGGAGGTGGGCGTTCTGCAGCCGCCAGTGCCGCCCGGCATCGACGTACGACCGCAGCCAGTCCTGCCAGGAATCGTGCTCCTCGGCCAGGATCTCGAACGCCGGCAGGAGGCGGTGGGCAGCCAGGCGGCGCAGCTCGTCGGTGCCCTCGACGTAGTGGTACACCGCGGCGCGGGTGACGCCGAGATGGTCGGCGACGGCCTGCACGGTCAGGCGCTCGAGCCCGATCTCGGTGGCGGCGCTCGCCACCTGCTCGAGGGTGATCTGCGCGGGACGCCCCCGCTTGCGCGGTGCGCCCCCCGCCGGGCCGACGTCCACGGCTGCTGGGCTCACGGGCCGCCGACCTTACTCGCGCCCATGGCCGTTCACCCGCGATCCGCGAGGTCGTACTCGGCCATGAAGTAGGGGTGGTCCTGGTCGAACGTGGTGAGCCGCTGGGGGTGCTCGACGCGCCCGGGCGGTCGAACGTCGGCACCGACGCGGCCCGTCGACGCGTCGCCGATCGAGGAGCGCGCCCGCTCGGCATGACGGTCGAGCACGGCGATCACGTCGGGATCCTCGGCCGCGACGAGGTCGTACACGTCGGTCGTCTCGCCAGGATCGGCGCAGAGGTCATGGAGCTGCCGGACCGGCCGCCGCAGCGACGTCGGGTCGGGCGGCCAGGAGCCGTCGCGCATCGCGTCGGCGACGTCGTCCAGCGTGAACTGTCGACGCTCCCAGAACCGCAGCTTCCACCGCCCGCAGCGCACGGCGTCGAGGTCGTCCTGCAGGTAGTAGAAGAACGCCTCGTGCGGCGACGGCGCGTCGGCATCGAACCACAGCGCGCTGATGTCGCGGCCGTCGATCGTACGGTCGCCAGGCATCGTCGCGCCGCACAGCGCGGCGAGGGTCGGGAACAGGTCCATGGAGGTGGCCACCTCGCTCGTGACCCGTCCAGCGGCGATCCGCCCCGGCCAGCGGACGATGCATGGCACCCGCATCCCACCCTCCCAGGTCGTGCCCTTCGTGCCGCGCAACGGCAGGTTGCTGCCACCGCCGCGTCCGAGCGACCCGTTGTCGCTCGTGAAGATCACGATCGTGTCCTGCGCCAGACCGAGGCGATCGAGCTCGCCCACGATCACGTCCGTCGCCCAGTCGATCGCCTCGACCGCCGCGCCGTACGGACCGTTCGCCGACTGCCGGGCGAAACGCTCCTGCACGTAGATCGGGAGGTGCACGTACATGTGGGCGAGGTAGAGGAAGAACGGCTCGCCGGCCGACGCCTGGATGAACCGGACCGCCTCGTCGACATAGCGCTCGGTCAGGGCAGCTTGATCGGGCTGCTGCTCGATCACCTGGTCGTCGAGCAGCAGCGGCAACGGCGGGTGCTCCACCTTGAACGGCAGGTGGCCCTGCACCTGGCGTCCCATGTCGTTGCTGTACGGCAGTCCGAAGAAGTGGTCGAACCCGTGGCTGGTCGGCAGGAACTCGGGCTGGTCGCCGCAGTGCCACTTGCCGATCATCTGCGTGCGGTACCCGGCCGCCGACAGGAGGCGGCCGAGGCTGACCTCCGAGGGCGAGAGGCCGACGGGCTGCCCGGGGAACAGCACGGGCATGCCATCGAACTGCCCGAAGCCGATCCGCGGCGGGTAGCACCCGGTCATCAACGCCCCGCGCGACGGCGAGCACACCGGCGAGGCCATGTAGAAGTCGTCGAACCGCAGGCCCTCGGCGGCCAGCCGGTCGAGCGCCGGCGTCTTGTTCAGCGGCGACCCGTAGCAGCCGAGGTCGCCGTAGCCGAGGTCGTCGCAGTTGATCAGCACGATGTTGGGGCGTGTCACGATTCGACCTCCAGGTCGAGGTGGGCGGCGACGGCTCGATCCGCGCCTGGCGCGCGGAGCCACGCCGCGATGCGAGCGACCGTCATCGACGCGGCCGGGTCGTCGGGTTCGTTGATGTGGCCGTGCCTCGTGCCGCGCTCGGTGACGACCTCCACCGGCACTCCCGCGTCGGTCAGCAACTCGGCGAACGCTTCGCCCGACGCGCGCACCGGGTCGCGCTCGCAGTTGACGATCAGCGTCGGCGGCAGCCCCCGCAGGTCCGCACGGGCCGGCGCGGCGAGCGGTGACACGGGCTCGTCCAAGGGGTGGCCGACGTACGTCTCGTAGAGCGGCGTCAGCCACTCGAGGAGCTGCCGCGCCTCGTCGTCGAGCATCCCGGCCAGCTCCGGCGAGAGCGGCGGGCTCACGTCGTGCAGCGCCGGGCAGACGAGCACGAGCGTCGCCGGCAGGGGCCCACCGCCGTCGCGGGCGCGAAGGGCCGTCGCCGTCGCCAGGTTGCCGCCGGCGCTGCTGCCGCCGAGATGCGCATGCTGGACGCCGAGCCGACCCGCTTCGGCGTTCATCCACGCCCATGCCGCCGACACGTCGTCGAGGGGAACGGGGAAGTGCACGTCGGCCGAGGCCAACCGGTACCCGACCGTGACCACGGTGACGGCGGCGATCTCGCAGACCTGTGCCGCCACCCAGTCACAGCTGGGCATGTCGAGCGAGCCGCCGACGAAGCCGCCACCGTGTGCCCACATCAACCCGACACCCGACGGGTCGGCGGGTCGGTAGCAGCGCACCTCGATCGGCCCGTGCGGCCCGTCGATGTCGCCGCGCTCGACGGTCTGGCCTGTGCCCATCTGCGTCCTCCCCGTGGTCCGCGTCCCGCTGGCGGAACATATTATTGACGGCCGTAGAATAATCGTCCACAATGCTCCACGGCAAGACCCTGCCGACGATTCGGCAGCACCACCGATGGGGGAACATTCGTGGGACTCAAGCGCCGGGCCATCGTGCCCGCTCTACTCCTCGCCTGCGCGGCAACCGCCGGCGCCTGCACCGTGTCGACCGAGAAGGACGGCGCCGTGGATGCGCCGGCGGCCACCGCGCCACCGGTGGCGACCGCGTCGCCGGAGACGTCCCCGGCAGCGACGGAGGCCAACGCAGCGCCGGCGACCGCGACCGCTGCCCCGCCCACGACCGCTGCCGCGACCGATGCGCCGACCACGACCGGGCCCCCGGCCCGAGGCGTCACGGCCGACACGATCAAGCTCGGCTACGCGGCGATCGACTTCGCCAAGGTGAAGGAGCTGTTCGGCGTCGACGCCGGCTACGCGCCGGTCGAGGCGATGCAGGCCCTGGTCGACGCGACCAACGCTGCCGGCGGCATCAACGGCCGCCAGGTCGAGCTCGTCGTGCGCCAGTTCCTCCCCGTCGGCGAGGAGGAGGCCGAGCGGGCGTGCCGTGAGCTGGTCGAGGACGAGCAGGTCTTCGCAGTCCTCGGTTCGTTCGTCGGCGACACCGCGCTGTGCGTCACCGAGACGTATTCGACGCCGTACTTCGGCAACTTCGGCCTCTCGGCCGAGCGCCAGGCGCGCTCGAACGCGCCGTTCGTCGTCGCCGGTTTGAACGACACGGACAACCTTCGGGACTCCGTGCAGCTGGTGATCGACGAGGGCCTGCTGACCGGGAAGAAGGTCGCGGTCCTGTCCGATCCCGAGCGCGACCAGGCCAGCGTCGACGAGCTCGTGGTGGGCGCGCTGAGGGCGGCGGGTGTCGAGGTCGTGTCGCAGGCACGGCTCAACGCCAACACCGACGCCGTCGCCGGTGCCGCCGAGTTCGACCGGGTCCTCCAGCGCTTCGAGGCCGACGGCGCCGACGTCGTGCTCGCCGCCACAGGCCTCGGTGGCATCGTGCCCGCGTTCAGCCGCTTGACGTCCCGCCCGCAGTTGGTCCTGGTCGCCAACGGCCAGCTGTCCAGCGCCGAACCGTTGACGAAGTGGAACTTGACCGACCCGTCGTCGCTCGCCGGGGCGATGGGCGCCGTCTACGCGCTCACCCCCGACGACATCGTCGACGACCCGCAGCTCGCCGCCTGCTTCGCGGCCATCGACGAGCACAGCGACCTCGCGCTGATGCCCGAGGATGTGTACTCCGATGCCGAGCGTCCCGGCTCGAAGGGTGCGTTCCAGGTGTCGAGCCAGTGCGCGCTCTGGGACATGGCCACCCGGGTACTGACCGCCGCTGGGCCCAACCCGACGGCAGCGTCGATCACGAGCGGGCTCGACTCGATCGGCGAGTTCCCGCTGATCGGAGGCGCCACCGGATCGTTGGGTTCGACCGACTGGGCGGCGACCTCCGGTTCGCGCCTGTGGGCCTACGACGAGGACCAGATCCGCTTCTTCCCCGTCGACGAGGCGGGCTGAACGATGCGTGACACCGGGGATCTGTCGGCGCTGACCGCCGACGTCCTGGCCGCCGAGGACGATGCGGCATCACCGGCCGCCGGGCCCGGCGTCAGCCGGTCGGAGCTGAGCGCGCTGCACGGGGAGGACGTGTCGTTCCGCACGGGCCTGGCGCTCGGCGGTGGAGCGTTCACGTTCGGGGTGCTGCTGCTGCTCAACGCGTTCGATCAACTCGGCGTCGCGGCGATGACGGTGCTCGGACCCGACATCGGCGAGTCGCTGGGCGTGAGCGACGGCGTGATCGTGTTCATGGTCTCGGCTTCTGCCGCGTTCGTCGTGCTGGGCATCGTGCCGATGGGCTGGCTGGCCGACCGCTACAAGCGCGGACCGATCGCCGCCGCTTCGGCGTTCGTCTACGGCGTGATGGCGCTGATGTCGGGCCTCGCCGTGAACGCGTTCATGCTGTTCTGGGCCCGGTTCGGATCCGGCGTGGCGCAGGCGAGCACGATCCCGGTCAACGCGTCGTTGATCGCCGACACGTACCCGATCGGCATCCGCGGGCGCCTGGCGTCGACGACGGGCACCGTCGTGCGCCTCGCCGCGGTGCTCAGCCCGGTGCTGGTCGGCGGCATCGCGGCAGCGTTCGGCGGCGCCGAGAACGACGGTTGGCGGTGGGCGTTCGTGATCCTCGGCCTGCCGATGAGCGTGCTCGCGTTGCTGGCGCTGCGGATCAAGGAGCCACCCCGCGGCCAGTGGGAGCGGCGGTCGGTGCTCGGCGAAGTGCCTGCTGACGACGTGTCGGTCCCGGTCTCGGTGGAGATGGCATTCGGCCGCCTGGGTCAGATCAAGACGGTGCGGGCGATGGTCCTTGCATTTGCAGCAATCGGGTTCCAGTTGTTCCCGATGCTGTCCTTGACCAACTTCTTCCTCCGCGACGAGTACGGACTCGACGCGTTCGAGCGCGGGCTCGTCACCTCCGCCGCCGGCATCTTGACCGTCGTGGTGCTGCCGCTGCTCGGCAGCAGGTTCGACCGGGTGTACCGCACGAGCCCGCCGCGTGCGCTGCGGATGATCGCGTTCATGATCCTGCCCGGCGCGCTGCTGACACCGCTGCAGTTCAACATGCCCAACGCCGTGCTGTTCACGATCGTGTCGATCCCGGGTGCCGTGCTGTCGGGCGCGGCGTTCACGATGACCGGACCGGCGATGCAGGGCGTCATGCCGTACCGGCTGCGCTCGCTCGGGCTCGCCTACGCGGCCGTCTACATCTTCCTGCTCGGCGCCGTGGGCGGCGCGCTGCTCGGCGCTGCGATCGCCAGCTCGTACGGCGAGCGCACCGCGATCGTGACGCTCGCGATCCCGGCTGCGGTGGTGGGAGCGACGCTGATGCTGCGCGGCGCGTCCTCGATCGATGACGATCTCGCCCAGGTGGTGACCTCGATCCGCGAGGAGGAAGCCGAGCGCACCCGCCAGCACACGCTCCCCGAAGCGATCCCGATGCTCCAGCTCACGGACATCGACTACAGCTACGGCAGCGTCCAGGTGTTGTTCGGCGTCGACCTCGAGGTCGCGCACGGCGAGACGCTCGCGTTGCTCGGCACCAACGGCGCCGGCAAGTCGACGATCCTGCGGGTCGTCGCCGGCCTCGGCGCACCGGCGCGCGGGGTGGTGCGCCTCAACGGCCGGACGATCACGTTCACCGGGCCCGAGCAGCGCTGTGCCATGGGCATCCAGTTGCTGCCGGGCGGCAAGGGTGTGTTCCCGTCGTTGACCGTCGCCGAGAACCTGGCGATGGGGGCGCAGGCGCTCGACCGCGACGATCGCCCCGAGCGGATCGAGCGCGTCTTGGCGATGTTCCCCGAGCTCCGGCGGCTGAGCACCCAGCGCGCCGGCAGCCTCTCGGGGGGACAGCAGCAGCAGCTCGCGCTCGGACGCGTGCTGCTGCACGACCCGGAGGTGCTCCTGATCGACGAGCTGTCGCTCGGCCTGTCCCCAACCATCGTCGAGGACCTCCTCGCGACCGTGGCGACGTTGAAGGAGCACGGCCAGACGATGGTGATCGTCGAGCAATCGTTGAACGTCGCGATGGCGATCGCCGACCGTGCGGTGTTCCTGGAGAAGGGCACCGTGCGGTTCGACGGGGCGACTCGCGACCTCGTCGATCGTGACGACCTTGCTCGTGCGGTGTTCCTGGGAGACCGGCCATGATCGCCACGCTGGTCACCTCACAGGTGGTCGCCGACGGGGTGGTCAACGGCCTCGTGTACGCGTTGATCGGGATCGGCGTGGTGCTGGTCTACCGCTCGACGCGGGTGATCAACTTCGCCGTCGCCGGCATGGGCCTGCCGGGAGCCGCACTCTTCGCCTTGCTGGTCCTCGAGTACGGCGTGCCGTACTGGGTGGGCCTGCCGCTGGCACTGGCGGCCGGCGTGTTGTTCAGCACCGCGGCCGAGCTGATCGTGGTGCGCCGCCTGTTCCGCGCGCCACGCGTGATCGTTCTGGTGGCGACGATCGGGCTGGCGCAGCTCGCACTGGCGATCACCCTGGCCCTCCCCGGGATCACCGATGTGCAGCTGCGCTACCCGCAGGTGTGGGGCCGAACCGCCTGGATCGGCGATGTCGGCCTCTCCGGACCGAAGGTCACGATCATCGTCGTCGTCCCCTTGGTGACCGCGGGTCTCGGCTGGCTCCTCACCCGCACGACGTTCGGGCGTACGGTCACGGCGTCGGTCGACAACGCCGACCTGGCCCGGATCTCGGGCATCAGCCCGAAGCGGGCATCGACGGCCGTCTGGGCGCTGGCTGGGTTCGTATCGACGCTGTCGCTGGTGCTCATCGCCGCCCGGACCGGCACGGTGGCCCAGGTCTCGACGCTCGGTCCGGCGACGATGACCCGGGGCCTGATCGTCGCCGTGCTCGCCGGGATGGTCTCGTTCCCCCGCGCCCTGCTCGCCGGTGTCGCGGTCGGCGTCGCCGAGGCGATCGTGGGGTTCAACTCGCTGGCCGATCCAGGCCGCATCGACGCCCTGCTGCTCGTCGCCGTGCTCGTCGCCACGTTCCTCCAGGCCCGCCGGGCCGACGCGGCATCGCCGGCGACGTTCTCGTTCGCGCCGCACACCAAGCCGATCCCCGAGGCGATCCGCGATCGCTGGTGGGTGCGCCATCACGGCCGGATCTGCTTCGTGGCGGCCGGCGTGCTCGCCGCCGCCGTGCCGCTGGTCGTCTCCAAGCCCTCCCAGTCGTACCTGGCGACGTCGATCGTCTGCTTCGGTCTCGTCGCCCTGTCGGTGTCGGTCGTGACCGGCTGGTCGGGGCAGCTGTCGCTCGGTCAGATGGCCTTCGCCGGGGTCGGCGCGCTCGGCGCCGCGGGGCTGACGCGCGGGGTGACCGCGACGCTCTACCTCCCGGGCCAGCGCGACCTGGTGCTGCGGTTGCAGCCGTTGACGCTGCCGGCGGCGGTGCTGACCATGACCGCCGTGACGGCGGCCGTCGCCGTGTTGATCGGCCTCGGGGCACTCCGTGTTCGTGGCCTGCTGCTCGGTGTCACGACGTTCGTGTTCGCCTACACCGCCCAGGTCTGGCTGTTCCGCCAGGCGATCTTCACCGGCAGCGAGCAACCGCCCGTGCGCTTCGCTCGCGGCGACTGGCTCGGCATGGACCTCCGCAACCAGCGCACGTTCTACTGGTGCGTGCTCGCGGTCGGCGCGCTCACGGTCTCTGTCGTCGCCAGGTTGCGACGGCGCGCACCGGGGCGCAACATGCTGGCCGTGCGCGACAACGCCGCCACGGCGTCCGCGTACACGATCAGCCCGACGACGACGAAGCTCGCCGGGTTCGCCCTGTCGGGGGCGATCGCCGGGCTCGCCGGGGGCATGGTCGGCGCCCTCACCCAGAACATCAACACCAACGAGCTGTTCGTCGTCGCCGACTCGCTCGACGTCGTCTCGATGGCCGTCATCGGAGGTCTCGGATCGATCGGCGGCCCGTTCATCGGCGCCATGTGGGTCAAGGGCCTGCCGGCGCTGTTCCCGGACAACGAGCTCGTCCCGCTGTTCGCGTCCAGCATCGGCATGCTCGGCCTCCTGCTCTACTTCCCCTCCGGCCTCGTCCAGCTGTTCTACACACCGCGCGACGCGCTGTTCGCCTGGCTGGCGGCGCGCGCTGCACCGAAGGCCCCCGCCGCCCGGCCCGCGTCCGTGGTGCGCGCACGGACGGCGGCCGAAGCTGGCGCGCCGCCTCCGGAGCTCGTCGCCGACGACGTCGTGGTGAGGTTCGGCGGCGTGCGAGCGGTCGACGGGGTGTCGTTGACCGTCCGGCCCGGCGAGGTGGTCGGCCTGATCGGCACGAACGGCGCCGGCAAGTCGACGTTGCTGAACGCGATCGGCGGCTACGTCCGCTCGACCGGCTGGATCGGTCTGGGTGACACCGACCTCTCCGGCATGCGGCCCCATCAGCGAGCGCGCCAGGGCCTCGGCCGCACGTTCCAAGCCGCCACCCTCTTCCCCGAGCTGACCGTCCGCGAGACGCTGATGGTGGCCCTCGAGGCGCGCGGGCGCAGCAGTCTGCTCGGCAACGCGATCGCGCTGCCCCGGGCGGGTCGGCGCGAACGTCACCGTGCGGCGGCGGCGTCCGACCTCATCGACTTCCTCGGTCTCGGTGCCCACGCGGACACGTTGACGTCACACCTGTCGACGGGCACTCGCCGGATCGTCGAGCTCGCCGGGCTGCTCGCGCTCGACGCCAAGGTGCTGTGCCTCGACGAGCCGACAGCAGGGGTCGCCCAGCGCGAGACCGAGCGCTTCGGGCCCCTGATCCTGGCGATCCGCCGCGAGCTGGACGCATCGGTGCTCATGATCGAGCACGACATGCCGCTGATCATGTCGATCAGCGATCGCGTCTACTGCCTCGAAGCCGGCCGGGTGATCGCCGAGGGCGCTCCGGCGGAGGTTCGATCCGATCCTGCCGTGATCGCCAGCTACCTCGGCACCGACGACCGAGCCATCGAACGAAGCGACGCGCCGGCCGTGGCGGCGCTCTGACCGGGAGAAACCGATGATGCCCTCCTCCAACTCGCCCAGGCCGTCGCGGCCCAACCTGCTGCTGTTCATGACCGATCAGCAGCGCGTCGACTCGATCGGCGCGTTCGGCAGCCCGGTTGCTCGCACGCCGCACCTCGATGCACTGGCCGCCCGCGGCACCTGCTTCACGCAGGCGTACTCGCAGCACAGCGCATGTTCGCAGAGCCGGATCTCGATGATGACCGGCTGGTACCCGCACGTCGCCGGCCACCGCACGCTCGACCACCTCCTGCAGCCGTGGGAGCCCAACGTGCTGGCGACGCTGCGCACGGCCGGCTACCACGTCGCCTGGGCCGGAGCCCGCGGCGACACGTTCGCGGCAGGGGTCACCGAGGCGTCGACCGACTTCCACGGCTTCACCGTCCGCCCGTCGCCCGACGCGCTGACTTCCTTGTTCCGCCACCCCTTCCCTGACGGCCACCGCATGGAGCACACGCACTACGTCGGCCGGCTGGGCAGTGACTCGATGATGTCGCCGGACGAGGCGACGGTGCAGACGGCGATCGAGCTGCTGACCACCGGCCTGCCGGAGCCGTTCGTGCTGTACCTCGCGCTGATGGCGCCGCACCCACCGTTCGCCGTGCCCGAGCCGTGGTTCTCGATGCACGACCGGGCCGACATGCCCGCGCCCGCCCCGCACGGCACGGGCAAGCCGGCCTTCATGGCCGAGCTGCGCCGGCGCGGGCGCCTCGACCGCCTCGAGGCCGAGGACTGGGCGGAGATCGCGGCGACGTACCACGGCATGGTGTCGCGGGTGGACGAGCAGTTCGGCCGTGTCGTCGCCGCGCTCGAGCGGGCCGGGGTGTCCGATCGAACGGTGACCTGCTTCTTCACCGACCACGGCGAGTACCTCGGGGACCACGGGCTCGTCGAGAAGTGGCCGTCGGGCCTCGACGACTGCCTGCTGCGCAACCCGCTGATCGTCGCCGGGCCGGGCGTGGCGGAAGGCGGCGTGCACGACGGGTTCGTGGAGATGATCGACCTCCCCGCCACGTGGTGCGAGCTGGCCGAGACCACGTTCACGCACGCCCACTTCGGCCGCAGCCTCGTCGGCGTGCTCCGCGACCCGGCCGGTGCCGAGCCCCACCGGGACGCGGCGTTCAGCGAGGGCGGCATGCGCCTCGACGAGGAGCCGCGCAACGAGCTGCTCGCGCCCGGGCCGTACGCGCTGAAGTCGGGGCTGCTGCACGAACGGCCCGAGCTCGTCGGTCGCGCCGTTTCGATGCGCACCGCCGGCTGGACCTATGTGTACCGGCTGTATGAGCCCGACGAGCTGTACGACCGGCGAGCCGATCCTGCGGAGACGACGAACGTCGCTGCCGATCCCGCCCACGGCCCGCTCGTGGCCGAACTTCGGGCGCGCTTGCTCGAGTGGCTCGTCGCCACGAGCGACGTGATCCCAGCCGCACGCGACCCGCGCATCGACCCGGCGCTCGTCGAGCAGCTCTTCCCCGGTGCGGCGGCGTGGATGACCAAGCGGACCAAGCAGAACACGCAGGCCAAGGGGACCGGCACGTGAGGATCCTCTACCTCGACATCGACACCCTGCGGCCCGACCACCTCGGCTGCTACGGCTACCACCGGGCGACGAGCCCGAACATCGACGCGCTCGCCGCGGACGGCGCGCTGCACTACCACCTCGACGTCGCCGCGACGCTCGTCGAGCACGCCGGCATCCAGCTCCCGGCGCCGGGGATGTGGGACGGCGAGTCGTTCGCGGATGCGTTGGGCGCGGGACGCTCGGAGGGTCGAGACCACCTCGTGGTGTCCCAGGGCGCGTGGAGCTGCCAGCGCGGCGTCCGCTTCGGTGACCACCTCTACCTGCGGACGTGGCACGCCGGGTTCCACGACTGGCCGGTCCGGATGCTGTTCGACGTCGCCGCCGATCCGCACGAGCAGCACGACCTGATGGACCGTGATCCCCTCGTCGCCGCCGAGGGTGGGCCGTACCACGTTCGCGGCCACCTGCCGGCGTACCTCGAACGGCTGCGGGCGACGGGCCGCGGCCGATGGGCCGACCACCTGGCTGCCCGCCACCCCGACGAGCTCGAATCCACCACCGACCCACACGCCTTCATCGAAGCTGCCAGAGGAGCCCTCCAGAGATGAGCACCCCCACCGATCCTTCCCGCGTCGACGAGCTCGTCGAGTCGATGACCCTCGACGAGCAGGCATCGCTGACCGGTGGCCACGACGTGTGGCACCTGCCGGCGATCGAGCGCCTCGGCATCGGATCGCTGAAGATGTCCGACGGGCCGTCGGGCGTCCGCGGCGCCGAGATGGGCACCCGCCGATCGCTGTCGTTCCCGTGCGGCATCGCCGCCGGTTCCACATGGGACGTCGACCTGCTCGCTCGCTACGGCGCGGCCCTCGGCGAGGAAGCGCACACCAAGGGCGTGCACGTGTTGCTGGGGCCGACGGTCTGCATCCCGCGCACCCCGCTCGGAGGTCGGACGTTCGAGTCCTTCGCCGAGGATCCGCACCTCAGCAGCCGGCTGACGGTCGCCTACGTGCGCGGCGTGCAGTCCCGCGGCGTCGCCTGCTGCGTGAAGCACTTCGCAGCCAACGACCAGGAGCACGAGCGGATGTCGATCAGCGTCGATGTCGACGAGCGCACCCTGCGCGAGGTCCACCTGGCGCCGTTCGAGGCCGCGGTGGTCGAGGCCGGTGTCTGGTCGATCATGGGCGCCTACAACCGGGTGCGCGGTACGTTCTGCTGCGAGCACGGCGTGCTGCTCGGCCGCATCCTCCGCGACGAGTGGGGCTTCGACGGTGTCGTCGTGTCCGACTGGATGGGCACCCACAGCACCGTCGAGGCTGCGCTCGCCGGCCTGGACGTCGAGATGCCCGGACCGCCGTCGTTCCTCGGCGCCAAGCTGGCCGCCGCGGTCGAGGAGGGCCAGCTCGACGCGGCGGTGGTGACGGACAAGGCGCGCCGGATCGTGCGGCTCGCCGAGCGCACCGGCGTGCTCGGCGGGACGCAGGCGGGCGACGAGCGGGAGGACGACGATCCCACGCGTCGCGCTCTCGCCCGCGAGCTCGCCGCGGCGGGCACCGTCCTGCTGCGCAACGAGGGCGGCGCGCTGCCGATCGACTCGGCGAGCGTGCAACGGCTCGCGCTGATCGGTCCGAACGCCCTCGACCTGCAGTTCGGCGGCGGCGGCAGCTCGCGGGTCACACCGTTGCGCACACCCTCGGTCGTGGGTCAGCTGCGCGACCGCCTGCCCGGCGTGGACGTCGTCCTCGAGGAGGGATGCCGCATCGATCGCGGCCTGCCGCCGGTGCCGACCGCCCTGCTGCCCGACGGCATCGCGGTCGATCTCGTCGCGCCCGACGACCCGGCCACGACGGTCGTCGCGACCCATCTCCATCAGTCCACGCACTTCGTGTTCGGTGAGCCGGCGCCCGGGGTGAACGCCTCGGCCCTGGCGACGCGGGCGACGGCGACGTTCGTCCCCGACGTCAGTGGCGTCTGGGACGTCGGCATGTCGTCGATCGGGGCCGGGCGCCTGTACCTCGACGGAGCGCTCGTCGCCGACAACACGGATCTCGCGCCCGGCAGCCGGTTCTTCGGTTTCGGCCGCGACCTCGTGTCGTCGCCGGTCGAGCTCGCCGCCGGCAGCGAGCACTCCCTGCTGGTCGATGTGGACGCGTCCGGCCAGCCGATCACCGGCTTCGAGATCGTGGCCGGGCGGCCGTCGGTCGAGGACGCCCTCGCGCGCGCGGTCGCCGCCGCTGCCGACGCTGACGTCGCGGTCATCGTCGTCGGATCGAACGGCCAGTGGGAGACGGAGGGCGAGGACCGCGCCGACCTGCGCCTCGTCGGCGAGCAGGACGCACTCGTCGCCGCCGTCGCCGCCGCCAACCCGCGGACCGTGGTCGTCGTCAACAACGGTGGGCCGATCGCGATGCCGTGGATCGACGAGGTCGCCGCCGTCCTCCAGGTCTGGTATCCCGGCGAGGAGGGCCCAGCAGCGCTCGCCGACCTGCTCACCGGCGCCACGGAACCGGCGGGACGCCTGCCGATCACGTTCCCGCGCCACCTCGGCGACACACCCACCGCCGGCTCGGCCGACCACTATCCCGGGCGGGACGGCACGGTGGTGTACGGCGAGGGACTGCTCATCGGCCACCGCCACTACGACGCCCACGGCATCGAGCCGCTCTTCGCGTTCGGCCACGGGCTGTCGTACACGACGTTCGAGCTCGGCCTGCCCGCGGTGGAGGGGACGGCGCCCGACGTCACCGTCCGCGTGCCCGTCGCCAACACCGGTGACCGCCGAGGCGTCGAGGTCGTGCAGGTGTACGTCGAACCGGCGATGACTGGCGAGGGTCGCCCGATCCGCCAGCTCGCCGGGTTCGCCAAGGTGGTCCTCGATCCGGCCGAGACGGTCGACGTCGAGATCGTGCTCGGCCCGCGCTCGTTCGCCGGTTGGGACGAGGACCTCGGCGGGTGGCACGCGCCCGCCGGCACCTACCGGCTGCAGATCGGCACCAGCAGCCGCGCGCTCGCGCACAGCGTGCAGGTCTCACTCGACGGCCCCTCGTGAGCAGGCGGCGACCAACTCTCGCGCGGGTTCACTCGTCGACGAAGAGCAGCGCCGGCGTTTCGAGCAGCGTCTTGATCCGCTGTACGAACGTGGCGGCGTCCCAGCCGTCGACCATGCGATGGTCGAAGCTCGACGACAGGTTGAACATCTCGCGCGGCTGAAACGAACCGTGCTGCCACACCGGTCGAGTCTCCATCTTGTTGACCCCGACGATCGCCACCTCGGGCGCGTTGATGATCGGTGTCGTCGACAGTCCGCCGAGCGCACCGAGGGAGGTGATCGTGATCGTCGACCCCGACAGCTCGCCCCGTGTCGTCGAGCCGTCGCGCGCCGCCCGGGTGACGCGGGTGATCTCGGCGGCGAGGTCCCACAGGCCCCGCATCTCCACGTGACGCACCACCGGCACCAACAATCCGCCGTCGGTCTGCGTGGCGATGCCCACGTGCACGGCCTCGAACGTGGTGAGCGTCTCCGTCGCGTGGTCGTAGTGCGCGTTGAGGCGCGGCTGGTCGGTGGAGGCGATCGCCACCGCCTTGGCGAGGAACGGCAGGATCGTCAGGCGCCCCCGCTGCTCGCCATGGTGCCGGTTGAGCTCGCTGCGCAACCGCTCGAGCTCGGTGACGTCGACCGCGTCGACGTATGTGATGTGGGGGATCTCCTTCCAGGCAGCGCTCAGTCGTTCAGCGATGCGCCGGCGCACGCCGCGCACCGGCTCAGGCCGACCCTCGTCGGACGCGGTGACCGTTGCACTCCGCACGGCGCCACCATCGAGCAACTGATCGAGGTCGTCGTGCACCACCCGCCCGTCGGGTCCACTCCCCCGGACGGTCGACAGATCGATCCCGAGCGAGCGGGCCCGGGCGCGCACCGCCGGCGCTGCGCTCGAGCGGGCTGTGACGGGCGCGGGTTCCCGGACCGGCGCTGTGGAGGGCGCGGGCGGTGGCGTGACCACCGCTTCGGGCGCGACCTCGCCACCCGTGTCGATGTCGACGAGGAAGCTGCCGACCGCCAGCTTGTCGCCCGGCTCGCCGTGCAGCGTCGTGACGACCCCGGTCACCGGCGACGAGATCTCCACGGTCGCCTTGTCGGTGAGCACCTCGGCCAGCGCGGAGTCAGGTGTGACCTCCGCGCCGACCTCCACGAGCCATCCGACGAGCTCGGCCTCGGCCACGCCCTCGCCCACATCAGGCAGCCGCATCTGGAAGATGGTCACGACTCGAGCAGCTTCCGCATCGCGCGTCCCACCCGATCGGGACCCGGGAAGTACGACCACTCGAGCGCGTGCGGATATGGCGTGTCCCAGCCGCAGACGCGCACGACCGGTGCTTCGAGGTCATAGAAGCACCGCTCCTGCACGACTGCGCTCAGCTGCGCACCGAAGCCCGAGGTGAGTGTGGCTTCGTGAACGACGATGCAGCGCCCGGTCTTGCCGACCGACGCCACGATCGTGTCGACGTCGAGCGGCACCAGCGTGCGCAGGTCGATCACCTCGGCGTCGATCCCCTGCTCGCTGGCGGCGGCCTCGGCGACGTGCACGAGCGTGCCATAGGTCAGCACGGTCAGCTCGCTGCCCTCGCGATGCACGCGCGCCGTACCGAGCTCGATCGTGTAATACCCTTCGGGCACATCGCCCAGCGGATGCCCCGACCAGGGAACGATGGGCCGGTCGTGGTGCCCGTCGAACGGCCCGTTGTAGACACGCTTGGGCTCGAGGAAGACGACGGGGTCCTCGTCTTCGATCGCCGCGATCAGCAGACCTTTGGCGTCGACAGGGTTCGACACCACCACCGTGGTCAGGCCCGACACGTGGGTGAACAACGCCTCGGGGCTCTGGCTGTGGGTCTGTCCGCCGTAGATGCCGCCGCCGGTCGGCATGCGGATCACGAGCGGCGCCGTGAAGTCGCCGGCGGAGCGGTGCCGCAGTCGCGCCGCCTCGGAGACGATCTGGTCGTAGGCCGGATACATGTAGTCCGCGAACTGGATCTCGACGCAAGGCCGCAAGCCGTATGCCGCCATGCCGATGGCTGCGCCGACGATGCCCGACTCGTTGATCGGTGCGTCGAAGCAGCGGTCCTTGCCGAAGCGTTCCTGCAGTCCCTGCGTGCAACGGAAGACGCCTCCGAAGTAGCCGACATCCTCGCCGAAGACGACCACGCGATCGTCGCGCTCCATCGCCACCGAGTGGGCGTCGCGGATCGCCTCGATCATCGTCATCATCGGCATCAGCCACCGACCTCATCACGTTGCTCGACGAGGTGCCGCGGCAACTCGTGGAACACGTCGTCGAACATCGTCCGCGCGTTCGGGATCACGCCGCTCTTCACCGACCCGTGCCTGTCGGCTTCGGCGAACGCAGCCTCGACCTCTGCGTCGAGCTCACGGCCCAGCGCCTCGTCACGGTCGTCGTCCCACTCGTCGATCGCGATCAGGTGCTGGCGCAGACGCTCGATCGGGTCGCCGAGTGGGAAGGTTTCGGCCTCCGCGTCGGGGCGGTAGAGCGACGGATCGTCCGACGTGGAGTGTGCACCGCGGCGCAGCGTGACCCACTCCACCAACGTCGGACCGAGGTTCGCCCGTGCCCGCTCGGACGCCCACTGCGACGCTGAGTACACGGCGAGGTAGTCGTTCCCGTCGACGCGCAGTGCAGGGATGCTGAACCCGTAGCCGCGGTCGGCGAACGTGGCGGACGCGCCACGCGCGAAGTCCTCGGGGGTCGAAATGGCCCAGTGGTTGTTGACGATGTTCAGGATCACCGGCGCCTGATACGTCGACGCGAACACGAGCGCGGCGTGAAAGTCGCTCTCCGCCGTCGCCCCCTCCCCGATCCAGGCCGACGCGATCGCCGTGTCGCCGCGCATCGCCGACGCCATCGCCCAACCCACGGCCTGGATGTACTGCGTCGCGAGGTTGCCCGAGATCGAGAAGAAGCCGTGTTCCTTCGACGAGTACATCACCGGCAGCTGACGCCCCTTGAGCGGATCCTCCTCGTTGGAGAGGATCTGGTTCATCATCACGACCAGCGGATAGCCGCCGGCGATGAGCAGGCCCTGCTGGCGGTAGGTGGGGAAGTGCATGTCGCCCGGCCGGAGCGCTCGCTGCTGGGCGCAGGCGATGGCCTCCTCGCCGAGGGCCTGCATGTAGAACGACGTCTTGCCCTGCCGGTGGGCGCGAAGCATGCGGGCGTCGAAGCTGCGCAACAGCATCATGTCGCGCAGGCCGGCGATCTTCTGCTCGGCCGTCAGATCCGGCTCCCACTCGCCGACCGCCGTGCCGTCGTCGTCGAGCACACGGACGAGTTGCTTGCGCATCAGCGCAACTCGTTCGACCTTCTCGTCGAGCGGCGGCTTCTTCATCTCGCCGGCCTTGCTGATGAAGCGCACACGATCCGCCGGCCGATGGCCGCGTGCCGGCTCGGGGATCCGGAGCCGCAACCCCGACCCGGTCGGTTCGGTCGTCACAGCTTCAGTATCCCGCGCCCACGCCAACAGTGGAACCCCGTGACCTGCGGCAGGGTCCGGATGGTCGATGTCTGCTTGCCTGGTGATCTAACAGAGGATAGTTTTGACGATAGAAACTGGTGGGGAGACGGAGGACCGTTTGATGGCCGCGGAAGACACCGCAACGAGCTCGACACCATCGAGTTCCGAGTTCGACCGGCAGGTGGCGGGCATCTCGGCACTCGCTGATCCGACGCGCCGTGCCCTGTACCACTATGTGATCTCCCGGTCCGGCCCTGTGAACCGGGACCAGGTCGCCGAGGGTGCGGGTGTCGCGCGACATGTGGTCAAGTTCCACCTCGACCGGCTCGCCGACGAGGGTCTGCTGGAGGTCGAGTACGCCCGCCCAGCGGGGCGTCGCGGCGGGCCGGGAGCCGGTCGGCCCGCCAAGCTGTACCGCCGCTCGACACGCCAGTTCGCGATCACCGTGCCTCAACGCGAGTACCAGCTGGCCGCGCAGTTGCTGGCCCGAGCGGTCACCGATGCGGAACGCGAAGGCATCGCGGTTGGCCGTGCACTCGATCAGGCGGCGTGGCGCACTGGACAGGTGCTCGGCGATCGAGCCCGCCAGGACGCCGGTGCGTGGCCGACACCGTCGGACCTGCTCGCTGCCGCGGCGGGCGTGCTCATCGACACTGGATATGAGCCCCGCGCAGATGGCACCGGTCTTGTCTTGGCGAACTGTCCGTTCCACGCACTCGTCGAGGAGTACACCGACCTGGTCTGCGGGATGAACCTCGACCTGTTGTCTGGGCTGCTCGCCGGTCTGCGACATCCCGGGCTCGAGGCCCGCCTCGAACCAACGCCAGGGCAGTGCTGCGTCCGCCTCCGAACCACCCACGATGGGAATCACCGGCTGGAGCGCGCCGTGCAGTCCTGATCAGCGATCCAACGACAAGACGGTTCCGCGATGCGGGATCGACAAGGAGGCACGATGAGGAAGTTCTCGATCCGCCCGACACTCACACTGAAGGGCCGCACGTTCAAGGGTCTGCGCGGCTGGTCGGGCAAACCGCTGCATCCGCCGCTGACCGACTTCCCGATCGCCGCCTACATCCTCGCCGCTGGGTTCGATGTCATCTCGGCGATCGGAGGCAAAGACGAGACATGGGCGCGGGACTTCTGGCACGCCGGCACGTTCACGTTCATCGCCGGCGCGGCGGTGTCGGTGTTCGCTGCGCTGACCGGTCTGTGGGACGCGTGGCACTCGTCGCAAGCCGGTACGCAGGCCCGACGCACGATCAACTCGCACGCCACGATCATGGTCACCGTCACGGTCCTCGCCATCGTCGACATCGTGTGGCGTCTGAACGGGTACCACACCGAAGCGGTCGCGCCGATCGGGATCGTTGTGTTGTCCGTCGTGATCGCCGTGTTGGTGTCGCTGGGTGCCACGTTCGGGGGCACCCTCGTCTACGACTACGGGTTCAACGTGGAGACGGCTGGTGATTCCCCGGTGTGGCACCAGTCCGAGCGCGACGTGCTTCCCGGTCACCACGAGGCCGACCGTCCGTCGTGACCACGACGCGACCGACGCGCGACGAGCCCCGGCCACGGCACGGACGATCACGGGGATCTCGCTGACCGTTGGCTGGTTCGCGGTCCGCTCGCCGTGTCGCGCCCAAAGCGCGCCCACGGCGAGCCGGAAACCCAGCAGCCCCAACGGGATTCGAACCCGTGCCGCCACCTTGAGAGGGTGGTGTCCTAGGCCACTAGACGATGGGGCCCAGTAGCGACCGAGCACTCTAGCGGTGCGGGCAGACCCGCCCAACGCCGGGTGTGGTCCGGCGCGTCGCCGCTATGATCGTCGCTCGCTCCGATGGGGAGTGGTGTAACTGGCAACACAGCAGATTCTGGTTCTGTTATTCAGGGTTCGATTCCTTGCTCCCCAGCTTGGCTCCCGGCGATCAGCCGGTGAGCTTCCAGAGGCGCTCGAAGCCGATGATCCGGCCCAGCGAGATGCCGAGGGCCTCCTTCATCTCCCGTGACAGCTCGTCACCGCCCTGCACCGGGCTGGTCCGGGTGGGTGACGTGTAGGCCGTGAGTCCCAGCTCCTGGGCGATCAGCCGTGACCGCAGGCTGTGGTACGGGTCGGTCACGAGCAGCACCCGCTCCCACCCCCGCTCCTCGGCGACACCGGCGAAGTTCGACAGCGACTCCCACGTGCTGGCCCCGGTGTCCTCCATCGAGATCGCCTCGGCGGGCACGCCGTGCTCGATCAGGTAGTTCCGCGACGATTCCGCCTCCGTGTACGCGTCGCCGGGCTGGTTGCCGCCGGTGACGAAGACGTCGGACGCGAGACCCTGGTCCCAGAGCTCGACGGTGTGGTCGAGTCGTGCCTGCAGCTGCGGCGAGGGGCGGCCGTTGTACTGGGCGGCGCCGAGCACCACGATCACGTCCACCGGCCGCGCCTGGTCACGGCTCGCCGTGAGCCGCACCAGCACGAAGTTGACGCCGACGTAGGCGATGCCCGCGACCACCACGAGGGCGAACAGCTTGAACGCTCGCCGCCACCAGCGTCGGCGATGACGGCGCTGCGAGCGTTCGAACTCCGGGGCGTACTGCGCGCCGGGGGGCGGGGTGGCCGCCGGCATCACGGTCGTGGAGTCGGTGGACACCACCGGCATGACCAGCGTGGCGTCTCGCCCGGTGGCGGGCATCGTCGTGGTGGCGTCCGAGGAGACGGTGGGCATCACCGTCGTCGGGTCCTCACCGGTGACCGGTGCGGGCGGTGGCGCCGCGGGAACTTCGGCGGTGACGTCGGCGCCGTGCGGACCGCTGGCCGGCTCCGCGCCACGTCGAGTCGTGGACGCCCACAGCGGATCCACGACCGGGGGCGGCGGCACCTCCGGCAACTCCCGAGTCGGGTCGGGCTGCTGCCCGGGGGGCGGGGTCGAGCTCACGCGGCGAGGGCCGCCTGCAGGCGCTGGAGCACGGTCTCGCGGCCGAGCAGTTCGAGCGACTCGAACAGCGGGGGCCCGACGGGACGGCCCAGCACAGCGATCCGGATCGGCGCCTGGGCCTTGCCGAGCTTCAGCCCGTGCGTCTCGCCGATCCGCTCCAGCGCGGCGTGGAGCGACGCCGTGTCCCACGAGAGGGTGGTCGCCTCGGCAGTGAACTCGCGCAGCACGGCCGCGGCCGCCTCGTTCGAGGTCGCCTTCTCGAACGCCGCGCGATCGACGTCCGGCCGCTCCACGAACAGGAAGTCGACCATCGCCGGCACCTCGCCGAGCGTGGCCACGCGCGTCTGCACCAGCGGGGCGATCGCCCGGAACACCTCAGCGTCGAAGCGCTCGGCCGGCCAGGGGCTGTCGGGCCCGGTGATCCACGGCTGGCAACGTGCGACGAACTCGTCGACCGGGAGCGCGCGGATGTGGTCGCCGTTGAACGCCCGCAGCTTCTTCTCGTCGAAGAACGCCGGCGAGTGGTTCACGTCCTCCAGCCGGAACGTGTCCTCGATGACCTGCCAGGGAACGATCTCGCTGTCACCGGCGGGCGCCCAGCCGAGGGTCATGAGGTAGTTCACCATCGCCTCGGCGAGGTAGCCCTCGTCGCGGTACTGCTCCAGGGCGACCTTGTCGCGGCGCTTCGACAGCTTCTTGCGCTGCTCGTTGACCAGCACCGGCACGTGCGCCCACGCCGGCGGCGCGTGGCCGAGCGCCTCCCACAACAGCTGCTGCTTCGGCGTGTTCGGGAGGTGCTCCTCGGCGCGCACCACGTGGGTGATGCCCATCTCGATGTCGTCGACCACGTTGGCGATCAAGAACACCGGGGTGCCGTTGCTGCGCAGCAGCACGAAGTCCTCGATCGTCTCGTTGGCGAACTCCACCTTGCCCCGCACCGCGTCGTCGACGACGGTGACGCCCTCTGGCACGCGAAAGCGCAAGGCCCGTCCCGGGCCAGGGCCGAGGCCGCGGTCGCGCGAGTAGCCGTCGTAGCCCTGCGTGCCGGACGCCTTCGCCCGCTCCTGCATCTGCTCGCCGGTCAGATCGCAGTAGTACGCGTGCCCGGCGGCGAACAGCCGGTGGGCAGCGGCGGCGTGCGCGTCGGCGTAGCTGCTCTGGAAGTACGGCCCCTCGAACGTCGGATCGTCGGCGCCGATCCCGATCCAGGCGAGCGCATCGACGATCCCCTGCGTCCACTCCGGACGGTTGCGGGCTTCGTCGGTGTCCTCGATCCGCAGGACGAACCGGCCGCCCTCACGCTTGGCCAGCGCCCAGTTGTAGAGCGCGGTGCGCGCACCGCCGACGTGGAAGAAGCCGGTCGGGGACGGTGCAAAGCGGTAACGAGGCTGGTCGGGCACGGTGCTCAACGCTACCGAGCATGGTCCCCCGCCGCCGGTCGCCCGATCACCGAGCCGGTGACAGAACCGACAAGACGCCGACCTGGATCACAGCCACCAACCTTCTGACACCACCCCAGTTCACCGAGCCAGTCGTTGCGGCTTCGCGAGCGCAGCGAGCCATCAAATACTGCTGAGGGCGAGGTTGCGGAGCTGGCGGACGCCGACGGTCAGCGACGTCAGGTCGACGATGCCGGTACGGGCGATGTCGGCGAACATCGCCCGTACCCGACCGACCGGGCGTTCATTGGCTGCGAGCCACGCCTCGACGCCGGCGCCAGCCTCGACGACCGACGACGTGAGCTCGATCTGCACGGCCAGGAGGTCGTCGCGCAGCGCGCTGCGCGACTGCGTCTGCCAGCGGTTCGTGCGCGGCAGCGCACCGATCCCCTCCCAGAGCCAGGTGGCCTCCAGCGCGTCGAACACCTCCCAGTAGGTGGCGGCGACCTCGGCCACGGGGCGGGAGCCGGCAGCATCGACGATGTCGAACGCGGTGTGCATGAACGGCCACAGCGACGACGCCATCGCCAGATCCTCGGGCACGCCGAGCACCAGCCGGCTGGCCTCCAGCGATCGCGCCGTCGCCGCCAGTGGACCGCGCAGCAGGTCGTGCAAGACGGCCTGCACCTCGCGCACGCCGGGCCCGAGCTCGTCGACGACGGCACCGATGTCGAGCGGTGGGCGGCGGTGGCGCAGCAGCCACAGCGCCGAACGCTCGACCATCCGCCGGGCTTCCAGGAAGAGGTCGATCTGGACGTCGAACTTGACGATCGTCTCCAACGCGTCGATCTCGTTCCACAGCGCGACCACCCGGTGGATGTCGCGGGCGGCGACCCATGCCCGGGCGACGTCGGCGACGCCGGCCCCCGTCTCCTCCGACATGCGGTGGTCGAACGAGATGCCCTGGAGGTTGACCATCTGGTTGACGAGCTGGGTGGCGACGATCTCACGGCGCAGGCGGTGCCGCTCGATCTGCGGGCGGAAGCGGTCGCGCAGCGGCGTCGGGAAGTAGCGCACGAGCTCGTCGATGAGGTGCGGGTCGTCGGGCAGCTCGGACGCGGTGATCTCCTGCACGTCGGCCGTCTTCGTGTACGCCAGCATCACCGCGAACTCGGGCGTGGTCAGACCCTGGCCCGCCGCCTGGCGCTCGGCGAAGGCCTTGTCGTTGGGCAGGAACTCGAGCGCCCGGTCCAGCCACCCCTCGGCCTCCAGCAGCTGGAGGTAGCGGGCGTGCACGTTGGCCATCGGCAGGGCCTGGCGGCGCGCCACCGCCAGAGCGAGGGTCTGGGCCCGGTTGTCGTCGAGCACGAGCTCGGCCACCTCGTCGGTCATCGACGCCAGGAGCGACGGACGCTCGTCCGGTACCAGCGCGCCGTCGTCGATCGCCCCGGCGAGGAGGATCTTGATGTTGACCTCGTGGTCGCTGCAGTCCACCCCGGCGGAGTTGTCGATCGCGTCGGTGTTGATCAGACCACCCGCCAGGGCGTACTCGATGCGGCCGCGCTGGGTGAACCCGAGGTTGCCGCCCTCGCCGACGATGCGGCAGCGCAGCTGCGCGCCGTCGATCCGAACGGCGTCGTTCGTGCGGTCGCCGACGTCGGCGTGGGTCTCGGTGGAGGCCTTCACGTAGGTGCCGATGCCGCCGTTCCACAGCACATCGACGGGGGCCCGGAGGATGGCCCCGATCAGCTCGACGGGCGTCCGCTCGCCGGGATCGATCCCGAGGGCTGCAGCCGCCTGCGCGCTGACGTCGATCTGCTTGGCGGTGCGCGGGAACACGCCGCCGCCCGCGGAGATCAACGCCGGGTCGTAGTCGGCCCAGCTGCTGCGCGGCAACTCGAACAGTCGCTTGCGTTCGGCGAAGGACGCCGCAGGTTCCGGCGACGGATCGAGGAACACGTGACGATGGTCGAACGCGGCGAGGAGGTGCACGTGGGGCGAGCGCAGCAGCCCGTTGCCGAAGACGTCGCCGCTCATGTCGCCAACCCCGACCATCGTCAGCTCGTCGCGGTCGGCGTCCTTGCCGATCGTGCGGGCGTGGCGACGCACGCTCTCCCACGCGCCGCGGGCGGTGATGCCCATCTCCTTGTGGTCGTACCCGACGCTGCCCCCGGACGCGAACGCGTCGCCGAGCCAGAAGCCGTGGTCGGCGGAGATCGAGTTGGCGACGTCGCTGAACGTCGCGGTGCCCTTGTCGGCGGCGACGACGAGGTATGGGTCGTCACCGTCGTAGCAGACGGTATGTGGCGGCTGGACCGTGTCGCCGCGCACGATGTTGTCGGTGACGTCGAGCAACCCGGCGATGAACAGCCGATAGCACGCCTCGGTCTCCGCCCGCATCAGCTCGGGGGTGCTCGGTGGGCGCTTCAGCACGAAGCCGCCCTTGGCGCCGACCGGCACGATCACCGCGTTCTTCACCATCTGGGCCTTGACGAGACCGAGCACCTCGGTGCGGAAGTCCTCGCCACGGTCGCTCGCCCGGATGCCGCCGCGAGCGACCATCCCGCCCCGCAGGTGCACCCCCTCGACCGCCGGCGAGCACACCCAGATCTCGAAGCGTGGCCGGGGCCTGGGCAGATCCGGGATGGCGGTCGGGTCGAACTTGAACACGAGCACGGGGCGCGGGCCCGCCGCAGGGTCGTCGGCGACAGGTCGGTAGGCGTTGGTGCGCGACGTCGCGTCGATCAGGGCGAGGAACATCCGCCCGACGCGGTCGTCGTCGAGCGAGGGGATCTCGTCGAGCAGCCCGAGCAGCTCGGCGCGGGCAGCCTCGGCGCCGCGCTCGCGGTCGCCCGCCGGGCGGGCAGGGTCGAAGCGGGCTTCGAACAGGTCGACGAGCAGCCGGGCGACGCGCGGGTAGCGGGTCAGCACGCCTTCGAGGAACGGCTGGCTGAACGGGAACCGGATCTGGCGCAGGTAGCGCCCGTAGCTGCGCAGGACCTCGACCTGCCGCCCGGAGAGGCCGGCGGCGACGACGAGGCGGTTGAAGCCGTCGCCCTCGGTGGTGCCGCGGAACAGCCCGGCGAACACCGCCTCGACGTTGGCCCGCGAGCCGTCGTCGAGCTCCGCGCCGGTGGGGAGCACGACCCCGATGTCGTACAGCCGCACCGTGCCGGCCGGCAGAGCGAACTCGTACGGGTGCTCATCGGTTGCGCGCAGACCGAGGTGCTCGAACAGCGGCATCGTGTCGGCGAGCATCACGGGCGGCCCGCTGCGGAACAGCTTCATCCGCCAGACGCCATCGGCCCGTTGCGACAGCGCGACGTCGAGCCCATCGACGATGCCGGCCAGCCGGTCGACCCGCTGCAGGTCGTCGATGGCCCGTTCGGGAGGGACCGCCACGGCGTAGTCGAACGGCACGCCGGGCGCGATCCGGTCGTGGAGGGCGAGTCCCGGCACCTCCCCGAGCGCGCCGACGAGCTCTTCACGAACGAACTCGCCCCACGGCGCGGTGAGCGCGTCCACCTCGGCTGCCAGGGCGTCGAGGTCGGGCATGGGCAGATCTGGCGCCTCGCGGCGAACCGTCACGGTGATGCGCGCCAGCGCGCCCGCACCGACCATCGTGTCGAGGGACGCGCGCTGGGCGCCGAAGCGTTCGGACACGAGGTTGCACACGCGCTGCGGGACGTCGGCCTCGAACCGCTTGGCCGGCAGGTACACGAGGACGGTGACCCAGGGCCCAGTCGGCTCCGGCTGCGCGAACACGCGGACGATCTGACGGTCTTGCAGGGCGACGATGCCCATCGCCAGGTCGTACAGCGGACCCCGGCTCATCTCGAACAGCTCGTCGCGCGGGAACGTCTCGAGCACGGTGCGCAGCGTGCGGTCGGCGTGGCTGTTCGGCCCGTAGCCACTGCGCTCGATCACGGCGCGCACTCGGTCGCGCACGTACGGGATCGTGGTGACGCTGGCCCGCCGGGCGTCGGCGGAGAAGAGGCCGAGGAACCGGCGCTCGCCGGTGACAGCGCCCGACGAGTCGAACGTGCGCACGGCCACGCACGTCGGACGCACGGGTCGGTACACGGTGCTCTCGGCGTCGGCGCGCGAGGCCGCGAACAACCGTTCGTCGGCGACTGCCGGGCCCTCCGTGGCCCCGGGCACGCCGAGCTCCGAGCCGGGCACCAGCGTCCGCGATCCGTCTGCGGCGACGGTGAAGTCGGCGGCGGCGAGGAACACGAAGTTGTCCTCGACCAGCCAGTCCAGCAGCGCCCGCACTGCATCGACGATCGCCGGCGGCACGCCGGTCGGTGGCGCGCCACGCAGGTCGGCGGCCGCGTGGAGCGCGCGGGTGCGCATCGGCACGAAGCCGGCGACGACCTGGTGCACCGCGGCGACGGTGCTCCGGACCCCCTGGGCGATCCGTTGCGCCCGCGCCGGGTCGCACCGGTCGACGACGATCAGCGTCCATGCCTCGGGCCGGCCGTCCATACCGAAGCCCGTGATCACACCGGACGGATCGCGTGCGACGGTCAGCTGCGGCAGCACCATGAGGTGCACGCCGACGCCCTGACGCTCGAGCTCGATGCGCATCGAGTCGACGAGGAACGGCGCGTCGTCGCACACGCTGAGCAGCAGTGAGCGCGATGATCCCTCCGACGATCGGACCTCGAGCAGCGACTGGCCGGGCTGGCGCTCACGGCCGATGCCCCAGTGGGCGACCGTGACCTCGTACAGCTCGTCCAGCGAGGACTCGTCGAGGTCGTCCTCGGCGACCTGGCTCCAGTAGCGCCGGGCGAACTCGACCAGCAGCGGTTCGTCCGCCCGCCGGGCGACGAGCAGTGAGACCAGCTGCTCGATCGCGGGCGCGGGCCGCGCCTCGGCGAAGACCGAGCGATCCAGTGTTCCTCCGACCAGGTCCGGGAGCTCCGAGCCCTCGCCCGGACCGCCCGCATCGACGACAGCGTCCATGGTGTCCCATCCAGCACCGACAGCGCCGGCAGTGCTGCGGTGACCCTACTGCGGCCCTCGTTGTGCTCGAATGACCCTATGCCGACCACCCAGATGAACGTCCTCGGTGGGGAGCTGCAGCCGTGCTCGTTCGAGCCGCTGACCGGCTACTACCGCACCGGCTGCTGCGAGAGCCGCGGCGACGACCCGGGCATGCACGTCGTGTGCGTCGAGTTGACCGAGGAGTTCCTCGAGTTCTCCAAGGGCGTCGGCAACGACCTCAGCACCCCGATGCCCCAGTACGGCTTCGCCGGCCTGGTAGCCGGCGACCGGTGGTGCCTGTGCGCCGATCGCTGGTCGGAGGCACTCGAGGCCGGCGCCGCGCCGAGGGTGCACCTCGAGTCCACCCACCTCCTCGCCCTCGAGTACGTGTCGCTCGCCGACCTCCAGGCGCACGCGGTCGCGCCGTGACCGTCTCGACCGCCCGCCACGACGACGTGCTGGTCGTGACGATCGAACGTCCCGAGGCTCGCAACGCTGTGGACGGTCCGACGGCCTCCGCCCTCGTCGACGCGTTCGACGCGTTCGACGGCGACGACTCCGTGCGCGTCGCGATCCTGACGGGCGCGGGCACCACGTTCTGTGCCGGCGCCGACCTGAAGGCAGTGGCGTCCCGGCGCGGCAACCGGGTGGAGCGCGACGTGACGCTCGACGGTCCGATGGGCCCGACGCGGCGGCTGCTGTCGAAGCCCGTGATCGCCGCTGTGGAGGGCTACGCGGTGGCCGGTGGCCTGGAGCTCGCGCTCTGGTGCGACCTGCGCGTCGCCGCCGAGAGCGCCGTGTTCGGCGTGTTCTGCCGCCGGTGGGGGGTGCCGTTGATCGACGGCGGCACGGTGCGGCTGCCGCGGATCGTCGGCCACGGTCGGGCGCTCGACATGATCCTCACCGGCCGCGAGGTCGGCGCGGCCGAGGCGTTGCAGTTCGGCCTGGCGACGACGGTCGTGCCCGACGGCGAGGCGCTACCCGCCGCGCTGACCCTCGCCAGGCGGCTCGCCGGGCTACCGCAGATCTGCCTGCGCAGCGATCGCCTCAGCGCCCACCGGCAGTGGGACCTGCCGTTCGCCGACGCGCTCGCGTACGAGACCGAGGTGGGCCTCGAGACGCTGCTGAGCGGCGAGGGCCTCGCCGGCGCTCAGCGCTTCGCCGACGGTGCCGGGCGCGGCGGCGCGCCCACCGGCGATCAGTAGCTACCGCGCTGGCGGTCGGGGGTGATCTGCAGGATCACCCGCTCGCTCTGGATCTCGCCCTGGTAGTCCGTGCCCTGGTAGCGCTGGGCGAGGGCGTCGATGTGGGTCCGGGCGTCGGGCCCGCGGACCTCGGACGTCACCCGGCCGCGGACCTCGGCGTAGAGGTACGGGCTCTTCGCGTCCCAGACCGTCACGGTCACTTGGGGGTTCGCTGCGATCGAGCGGTACTTGAGACGGTGCACCTCGGTGTTGATCAGGATGTGGTCGTCGGTGGCGTCCACCCACATCACGTGGTTGCCGATGGCCCCATCGGGCAGGTGGAACGCCAGCGATGCGTAGTTCTGGGCGGTGGCGAGCTGCTTGACGGCGGGTTCGATCATGCGCCCGACGCTATCGACGACCCGCCCCCGCGTTCTCGGGAGCAGATCGGGTGCCAGAGCACCCGATCTGCTCCCGAGTTCGATGGTGCGTCAGCGCGAGCGTGCCGGCGGCGGCGGCTCGGGCCCGTGGCAGCACCGCTGGCGCGGCGTGGCAGATCCGTGGCAACGGGTTCAGGGCTCCGGGCAGCGCTCGACGTGCAGGTACTGGCGGCACTCGCCGTCGCTGAAGCCCCTGGTCAGGCGGTGCTCGGCGAGGGTGACGAGTTCGTCGAGGTCGAGCGTCCACACGCGGATGCTGCCGTCGACCGTCACCGACGCGACGCGTCGACCGTCCGGACCCATGGCCAGCCAGACGACCTCCTGCTCGTGGGGCAGCGCCAGCGACTGGGTGCCCGCCGCCGGATCCCACACGCGGACCCTGCCATCGGTGTCGGCGGTCAGCAGCCGTGAGCCGTCGGCGGTGAACGTCAACGCGTTGGACGGGGCCTGGCCGCGGAGGACCGCGACCGGTGCGCCGGTCGTCGCGTCCCAGACGTCGACGAAGGACTCGAGCTCGCGGGCCGAGGCCACGTACCGACCTGTCGGGTCGACCGCCAGCGCCGTCGCCGACTCGGCGAGCTGGCCGACGATGTCAGCGGTGCGCCACTCCCAGATGGTCGTTCCCTGCGACCCGGGTTGGCTGCGGTCCGGCCAGCGGGCGGCGAAGATGCGATCGCCGGTGGCGTCGAAGGCGACGGCGCGCACGTACAGGTCGAGGTCTCCCGGGAGCCGAGCGACCTCGACGCCACTCCGGTCGAGGACGACGATCTCGCCGACGTCGGACGCGATCGCGATCGCCAGGTAGGTACCCGTCGGGTCCCAGTCCATGTCGGCCACGTAGGCGCCTCCCTCCTTCGTGAGCTCGCCAACCAGCTCGCCGGTGCTGGTGGTGCGGATCTGCACCGGCAGGTCACTGGTGGTGGTGGCAACCAGGTCGCCGGCAGGTGCGAGCGCGAAGAGCACCCCTTCCTTCGGCCGGTGGACGGTGCCGAGCAGCTGGCCGGTTCGCCCGTCCGACACGTCGAGCGATCCGTCCGGAGCGCTCGTGAACAGCCGGCCGTCGTCGTCGAAGGCGACCGTGCCGGCGAGACCGTCGAGCCCTGCGAGGTTGAACAGCTCGCCGCCGCCGGTGGGGCTGACGTCCCACACCTTGACCGACTCGATCGCGAAGTCGCCGGTCATCAGCCGCTGACCGTCGGGGGAGAAGGCCACGCCGGCGATCCCGTTGCTGGTGCTCGCGGCGGAGACCGACGAGCGCTCCACCCACGCGCCGTCTGAGATGTCGAACACCTTCGCGGTTCCTTCCGAGGTCGCGGTGGCGAGCGCGGAGCCGTCGGCGTTCCAGTCGAGCACGTACACCGGCCCGTCGTGCGCCGCGATCGTCAGCGCGGGTTCCCCGGTGACGGCGTCCCACACTCGGGCGGTGGCGTCGCCTCCGCTGGTCGCCAACCACCGGCCATCCGGGCTGAATGCGACGTCGTTGACCCACAGCTGGCCGGCGCCGACCGTGAAGACCTCCTCGCCCGTCGCCAGATCGAACACCGCGGCGTGTTCCCCGCCGTTGTCGCCGACGGCGAGGCGGCGTCCGTCCGGCGAGAACGCGGTGGCGTTGACGGCTGCCGCGATCAACGTTCTCGTCAGCGCACCCGTCGCGACATCGAAGACCCGCACGACCGAGGCGAGGTCTCCTTCGTACCACGATGCGGCAACGCGGGAACCGTCCGGACTGAACGACGGGCCCCACACGACGGCATCGCCGTCGAACGGCACGAACTCCCTCACCAGATCGCCGGTGGCGACATCCCAGACGCGCAACGCGGCGTCGTCGCCGGTCGTGGCGAGAAGCGTGCCGTCGGCACTGAACGCGACGTCGTTGACGTCGATGGCATGACCGTGGAACTCGCGAATCGACGCCCCGGTCGCCGCGTCGCGGATGTCGACGATCCCCGTCTCCTCCTGGCCCTCGGTGACGAACACCTCGCCGGTCGGGCTCCAATCCAGCGCACCACCGACACCCGGCACGTCCATGAGCAGCCGGTTCGACGACACGGCGCGATGCAGCGCCTCGATCGCCTCGGGGCGCGCGGCGGCACCGTCTCGGGTCTCGTCGACGGCCTCGAGCGCGAGGAGCGTGCTGAGCTCGGGGTCGTCCTCGATGCTCGCCACGGACGCCGCGGCGAGCTCACGTCCGACGGCTGTCCGGCGCTCGGCGTCGGCCTGACGACGCTGGTCCAGGGCGAGGAACCCACCGACCAGCGCGACGACGAGCGCTGACCGCGACCCTTCCCAGGGCTCGGAATCCGACCATTCTTGACCTCGCTCCGTGCGACGTTACCTGGGTTGACACGGTGCACGAGCCGTGTGGCAATCCCGTGGCACTGCGTTCTCGGGAGCAAATCGGGTGCTCTGGCACCCGATTTGCTCCCGAGTTCGACGGATGTGGGGGTGTCACATAGCGTCGGCGGCGTGGGAGAGCTCGACGGCCTGGTCGTGGTGGACGGCTCGTCAGGGGTCTCGGGCGCCTACGCGAGCAAGCTGCTCGGCGCGGCGGGCGCGACGGTGACGCTGGTCGAGCCGGCGGGCGGATCCCCGCTGCGTCGGTGGGCGTGGGGCCACGGCGTGCCGGCGGGCCAGGACGGCGCGCTGTTCCAGTACCTGCGCCACGGGCATCGCTCGGTCGTCGCCGCGGCGGGCGACTCGGTCGTGGGCCAGCTCGTCGACGGCGCCGACATCGTCGTCACCGACGGCACCGGGGTGCTGCCACCGGCGGCGCGACTCGCCGCCGAGCGACCAGATCTCGTCGTCGCGTCGATCACCCCCTACGGGCTGACCGGACCCGACTCGGGCCGCCCGGCGACCGAGTTCACGGTGCAGGCCGACAGCGGCGCGCTGGCGATCCGCGGCACCAAGGACCGTCCACCGATCCAGATGGGCGCGCGCATCGTGGAGTGGGTGTCGGGCGCCTACGCCGGGTTCGCCGCGCTGGCCGCGCACCGCCGGCAGGCCGCGACCGGCCACGGCGACCTGATCGACGTGTCGTGGAACGAGGTCGCCAACTTCACCGGCACGAACTTCATCGAGATCATGTACTCGCTCCACGGGCGGCCCGAGCGGACGCTGTCGGCGCGCAGCGTGGAGATCCCCTCGATCGAGCCGACCCTCGACGGGTGGGTCGGCTTCAACACCAACTCGCGCCAGCAGTTCGACTCGTTCTGCCTCCTGATCGAGCGGCCCGACCTCATCGACGAGGGCGACTGGGCCAGCTTCGCCGGGCGGGCGGCGCGCGCCGACGAGTGGAACCAGATGGTCCGGGCGTGGACCACGCAGCACACGACCGCGGAGATCGTGGAGCGCGCGGCCGAGCTGCGCGTTCCGGTCGCACCGGTGGCCGACGGCCCTGCGGTGCTGCAACTCGAGCAGGTGCGGGCGCGCCACCTGCTGCTGCGCGACCCGACCGGCAGGTTCTCGTGCCCGCGCCGGCCGTGGATGATCGACGGCGCGCTGCCGCCGGCGCCGGCGCCCGCCCCCACGCTCGGCGCGAACGGCGGCGAACCCGCACCGCGCCACCGGGCTCGTCCCGCGCCGACGGGCGAGCCATCGCTGCCGCTCCAGGGTGTCACCGTCCTCGACCTGACGGCGTGGTGGGCGGGCCCGTCGGCCACCGGGCTGTTCGCCGCGCTCGGCGCCGAGGTGATCCACGTCGAGTCGCCCGGCCGCGTCGACGGCATGCGCATGACCGGGGGCATGTTCGCCGACCGGCCGCAGTGGTGGGAGTACAGCGGGTTCTTCCTCCAGGCCAATGAGAACAAGCTCGGTCTCACGCTCGACCTCGACCAGGCGCCCGGGCGCGAGCTGTTGCTGCGGCTCGTGCGGCATGCCGACCTGGTCGTCGAGAACTTCACGCCACGGGTGCTCGAAGCGTTCGACCTCGACTGGGACGTCATCCACCTGACGAACCCCCGCACGGTCATGGTGCGGATGCCGGCGTTCGGGCTCGGCGGGCCGTGGCGCGACCGACCGGGGTTCGCCCAGACGATGGAGCAGATCACCGGGCTGGCGTGGCTGACCGGCCACGTCGACGACCAGCCGCGCATCCAGCGCGGCCCGTGCGATCCGAACGGGGGCCTGCACGCCGCGTTCGCGGCGCTCGTCGGCCTGGCTCACCGCGACCGCACGGGCGTGGGCTGCCTGGTCGAGGCGCCGATGTTCGAGGCCGCGCTGAACATCGCCGCCGAGCCCGTCATCGAGTGGACCGCGTACGGCAACCGCATCGGCCGAGACGGCAACCGCGGGCCCGCCGCCGCGCCGCAGGGTCTGTACGCGTGCCAGGGCTGGGAGCAATGGGTCGCGCTCGCTGTCGAGACCGACGCACAGTGGCAGTCGTGCTGCACCGTGATCGGCCACCCGGAGCTGGCGGCGGATCCGGACCTCGCGACCCGCGAGGGCCGCCGCAAGCAACACGACCGCATCGACGAGGCGATCGCCTCGTGGGTGGAGCCACTCGACCTCGCCACGGCGGTCACGACGCTCAACGCGGCCGGCGTGCCCGCAGCCGCGGTGGTGGATCCGCGGGTCGCGTCGCTGGAGCCGCAGCTGGCCGCGCGCGGCTACTTCGAGGAGGTCGCCCATCCCGTCGTCGGCACCCACCCGATGCCCGGCCTGCCGTGGCGGGCGCGCGGCGTGGAGCGGTGGGTCCGCTCGCCCGCACCCACCGTCGGCCAGCACAACCGCGAGATCCTCGCCGGCTGGCTCGGCTGCACCGACGCCGACCTCGCCGACCTCGAGGCCGCCGGCGTCATCGGCGACCGCCCCCGCGGCCTCCCCTGACGCGCGAGCGTGGGCGGGTGCTGGTGATCGATGCGGCGAACGTGATCGGGTCCCGACCGACCGGCTGGTGGCGCGACCGCCCGGGCGCGGCACGGGTGTTCACGCAACGGGTGCGGGCCGCGGCGAGCGCGGGCCGGCTGGAGGCGCCGGTGGCCATCGTGCTGGAGGGCCTCGCCCGGCAGGGCGTCGATGAAGGGATCGCGCACGGCGTCGAGGTGGTGCACGCGCCGGGCGAGGGTGACGACACGATCGTCGCGGTCGCCGAGGCACATCCGGGTTCGCTCGTCGTGACGGCCGACCGGGAACTGGCCCGGCGGGTCCGCTCGGTCGGCGCCGACGTCGCCGGACCGAACTTGCTGCTCGAGCAGCTGCCGAATTGAACGCGCCACAGCCGCGGCCGCGGCGCCAAGATGGTGTCATGCCCGGTGGACGTCGGCCCGATCGCCGCCCGCTGTCGCGGGCCGACCTCCCCGACGAGTTCACGCCCGACACCGTGCGTCGCCTCGACGTCTCGACCATCCGCCGCCTGTCCCAGCCGGGCACCAGCGTCCTCAGCGCCGACGAGCAGCGCAGCTTCGAGCAGGCGTTGCGGACCGTGATGCAGGACACGACCCACCGTCTCGACGAGTCCCTGCGCCGGGCGCAGCGGGGCGGTCCGGGCGGGCTCGATCCGCAGCTGCGTCGTTCCTACGACAGGACCGAGGCCCGCCTCGCCGCACAGGCACGGCGCGCGCGGCAGGCCTTCCCCCAGCTGACGGGCGACTGGGATGCGCCGGCCGAACCGCCGGAGACACCGCCATCGGACACTCACGACGACGACATCTCCCTCGGTGCGCTGGAGTCGGAGATCGAGCAGACGTCGGAAACGCTGGAGATCCTCGAACGCATCGCGTCGGTGCAGCGGCAGCAGCTCGAACACCAGCACGTACAGGAGCTGCGAGACACCCGGGGGGTCTTCTTCGCCCTGCTCGTGTCCGTCGCGGTCATCGTCGGCGGCGTGACCCCGCTGGTCCAGGCCGCGCCCCACGAACGATGGTTGATCGCGCTGTGGACACTGGCCGTGTGCGCGGCCGCCGGGTTGGTCTACGCCGTCGTGCGCACGCTGCAGTCCAAGCGCGGCACGGATGGGGACTGAGCCTGTGGGTGTCGTCGTCGGCGTCCATCGGCACCCTGGCCATGGGTTCAGCAAGCTCGCCGCCCCGTCCATCACGCTCGTCGCTGGTCTCGGCGTCGAGGGGGACGCGCACTTCGGCGCTCGGGTGCAACATCGCTCACGGGTCAGGGTGGACCCAGATCAACCGAACCTCCGCCAGGTGCACCTGCTCCAGCAGGAGCTCTTCGAGGAGGTGAGTGCCTCGGGGTTCGCGGTCGGGCCCGGCGATCTCGGCGAGAACGTCACGACCGCAGGGATCGACCTGCTGCCGCTGCCGGTCGGCACGATGCTGCGGATCGGAGCCGATGCGCTGGTGGCCCTGACCGGGCTGCGCAACCCGTGCCGGCAGATCGACGCCTTCTCCCCCGGTCTGCTCGGCGAGGTCCGCGTGCGCGAGGCGGGTGAGATCGTGGTGAAGGCCGGCGTGATGGGAGTCGTCGTCCGATCAGGGGTCGTCGCGCCGGGCGATCGGATCCAGCTGTCGCTGCCTCCGGCACCTCACCACGCGCTCGAACGGGTCTGACCGATCAGCTCGGGTCGAGCGAGAGCGAGCTGCCGTCCGGAAGACCCGCTCGAATCTCGTCGACCGCCGCGGCGATCACGTCGCGCGGTCCCTCGACGACGAGGTCGAGCCGCACTCGGTCGCCGTCGACGACGACCGGCGATTCCGACGACGTGAGATCGACGCCGTCGGCGTCGGCGATCGCCGTGGCGACGCCGACCGCAGAGGTTGCGGCACCTTCGAACCGGATGCGGTGCTCGTTCACCGCACCAGCGTCGCACATCGACCACTCGACCCTCCGAAGCAGTTCTCCGGGTTGGTCGGGGCTAGAACGGCGAGATGCCGATGCCGACCGACGTGCCGATCGTCGACCTCCAGACCGGGTTCCCGTACACGAGCGTGGAGGAGAAGAAGGCGACGTACGACTTCTTCCGCCCGCTGCTGAAGGACGCGCAGAGCGCCAAGGACTTCGAGTTCCCGGCCGAGTACATGTTCAAGGGCGTGCCCGACTTGGTGGAGCCCGGCACGGACGTGATCGCCTGGACCCTCGGCCAGATGGACCTGCGCGGCATCGCCGTCGGCGTGTGCGGGCTCACCCAGCGCGGGATCGAGGCCAAGCGGCGCCACCCGGACCGGTTCGTGCTCCAACTGTCGATCAACCCGCACGAGGGCGTGGACGCGCTGCGCAAGATGGCCAAGGCGAAAGAGGAGCACGACATCGTGTCGGTGACCTGCTTCCCGGCCGGCATGGTGCCGCAGGTCCCGATCAACGACAAGAAGCTGTACCCGGTGTACGCCAAGTGCGTGGAGCTCGGCGTGCCGGTCTGCGTGAACGCCGGCGTGCCCGGGCCCCGGGTGCCGATGGCCTGCCAGCACGTCGAGCTCGTCGACGAGGTCTGCTACGACTTCCCGGAGCTGACGTTCGTGATGATGCACGGCGCCGAGCCGTGGACCGCCCTCGCCGTCAAGCTGATGCTGAAGTGGCCGGGCCTGCACTACATGACCAGCGCGTTCGCGCCGAAGCACTACCCGAAGGACGTCATCGCCTACGCCAACAGCCGCGGCGCCGACAAGGTCATGTTCTGCGGATACCCCTCGGGGCTGACCTACGAGCGCATCTTCAACGACCTGCCGAACGTGCCGTTCAAGGACGAGGTGTGGCCCAAGTTCCTCGGCGGCAACGCCCGCCGAGTGTTCGGGATCGACGCCGCGATCGAGCGGGCCACGGCCGCGTGACGTGAGCGCCGGGCCGACCGTCTCGACCGAGCCGCTGGTCGTCGACCTCCGTGACCCGGCACTCTGGCAGGATCCCTACCCCACCTGGCGCGAGGCCCGCGCCCGCTGCCGAACGGCGCGCACGCCGAGCGGCGAGCCGATCCTGCTGACCTCCGACGACGCCGAGTCGCTGTCGCGCGATCCGGACTTCGAGCAGCTCGGGCTGGACGCGCTGCACCGCCTCGGCATCGGCGACGGGCCGTTCCACGCCTGGCGGCGGTTGACGCTCGCCGCCCTGGACGGCGCCGAGCACGAGCGGCTGCGCGCCGTCGTCAACCGCTCGTTCAGCCCGCGGCGTGTCGGCGCACTGCGCGAACGGGTGCACGCCCACGCACGGGCGCTGCTCGACGAGGCCATGGACCGAGGCACGTTCGACGTCGTCGCCGACTACGCAACACCGCTGCCCCTGTGGGTGATCTGCCGGTTCCTCGGCCTGCCCGACGACGTCGACGTCGAGATCGCGACTCACCTCGTCGGCACCGAGGAGGGGTTCGCCGACCCGATGACGCCGGAGCGGCGTAGCCGTGCCGAGCAGGCGATCGTCGCCCTCTACGACGTCGTGTCCCGCCTGATCGAGGAACGGCGGCGAGCACCCCGCGAGGACCTCGTGACCGACTTCGTCGAGGCGGAGGCTGCGGGACGCCTGACCGGCGACGAGCTCCACGCGCTGATCGTCAACATCATCGGTGGCGCGGTCGGATCGAGCCGGGCCGCGATCGCCAACGGTGCGTTGTTGCTGATGCAACATCCTGAGCAAGCACGTGAGGTCGGCGCCGACCCCGGCCTCGCCCGTCCGCTCGTCGAGGAGTGCCTCCGCTTCCATCCGCCGTTCCGGGGGACGAGACGAAAGGCCGTGGTGCCGGTCGAGCGCTTCGGCCAGATGCTCGAACCCGGCGACACGGTGTACGTGTCGCGCCAGGCAGCCAACCGCGATCCCGAACGCTGGAGCAACCCTGACCGCTTCGACATCAATCGCGAGGAACGACGCCACCACAGCTTCGGGTACGGCCCGCACCTGTGCCTGGGCCAGGCGATCGCCCGCCTCGACCTCCAGGTGGCCCTCGGCCTGTTCGCCGACGAGATCGACCGCTTCGAGCTCGTCGACACGGACCCCGTGCGTGTGCCGTGCGTGCCCGACGAGGCGATCGAACGACTCCGCGTCGCCGTCCATCGATGACCCTCGGTACCGTCGGGCAGATCGGACGCGCCCCGAGGAGATGGACATGGACAGCCGATCCCGCTACGTCGTGATCTCGGCGGACGGTCATGCCGGTGCCGACCTCCGCGACTACCGGCCGTACCTGGAGGCGTCGTACCACGACGAGTTCGATCGCTGGATCGATGCCTACGTCAACCCGTTCGGCGACCTCGTGCGGCCCGACGCCGACCGCAACTGGGACAGCGCCGTCCGCCAGCGGGCCCTCGAAGCCGACGGCGTCACGGCGGAGGTGCTGTACCCGAACACCGTGCCCCCGTTCTTCCCCCGCGGCGGCCTCGTCGCGCTCGTGCCCACGGCCGAGGAGTACCGCCTCCGCCTGGCCGGACTCCGCGCCCACAATCGCTGGCTCGCCGAGTGGTGCGACCAGCTGCCGGGGCGCCGAGCCGGCGTCGGCCAGATCCTGCTCAACGACGTCGACGAGGCGGTCGCCGACGTGCACTGGATCGCCGACCACGGCCTGTTCGGCGGGCTGCTGCTGCCGGGCATCCCGCCGGGCAGCGGGATCGATCCGCTGAACTCCCCGGTGTACGACCCGGTCTGGCGGGCGTGCGAGGAGCGCGGCGTGGTGCTCAACGTGCACGGCGGCAGCGGCTCACCCGACCAGGGCTGGTTCCCGTCATCGCTGACGCTGTTCGTGCTCGAAGCGTCGTTCTACTCGCACCGGCCGTTGTGGCTGCTCGTGCTGTCGGGCGTCTTCGACCGCTTCCCCGGGCTGAAGCTGGTGTTCGCCGAGGCCGGCTCGAGTTGGGTGGCCGGCACCCTGGCGGCGATGGACACCATCCAGGCCAAGCAGGAGTCCGGAAACATCGGTGTCATGCCGATCCTCCAGCCGTTCCGGCTGCAGAAGCAGCCGAGCGAGTACTGGCACTCCAACTGCTGGGTCGGGGCCAGCTTCATGACTCGCGGCGACACCGAGCACCGCGCGGACGTCGGCATCGATCGGATCATGTGGGGCAGCGACTTCCCCCACGAGGAGGGCACGTTCCCCCACACCCGCGAGGCGTTGGCGCACACGTTCGCCGGCGTCGAGCCCGACGAGGTGGAGGCGATGGTCGGCGCGAACGCGGCGGAGGTGTACGGGTTCGACCTCGACGCGCTCCGCCCCGTCGCTGATCGGATCGGGCCCGAGGTCGGCGCGGTCGCGGCCGGGATCGACGCGATCCCGGAGTCGACCAGCTTCGCCTTCGGCCCGCGCACGCAGACCGTCGCCTGACGCGATCCAGCGTTCTCGGTCGGCTTCTGGTCGCT